>JBCCVO010000069.1:0-1912 GCA_039195235.1 Pseudomonadota bacterium | reverse complement strand
GCATGCCCTCGGCGCCACCGGGGGCTTCGACGTCAACACGCGCAAGCCGGTGACCGTCTGTGGCGACCGCCCTCAGCGCGTTGTCTCCATCACCGCTGGCCATATGCAGATAGATACCGTTGAGATAGTAGCGCGTCTCTTCAGTTGAGATTGCAAAACCGGTCTTCTCGATAAGCCGCTTCAGCGCACTCGCTGCAACAGAGAAGTTGTGGCTCATCTCCCCGGCCGTCAGGTCCGGAAAATCTGCTTCTGGCAGAGCCTGCAGCGTGAACCGCGCCTTGCCGCATTGCAGGATGACCGTGGTGTCGTCGGGTCCGCTCGCAAGCGAGACTTGTGAGCCATCCGGCAGCTTGCGAACGATCTCGTAAAGCGTGAGCGCGGGAACAGTCGTTGCGCCACCGTCGGAGACCTCTGCCGGGATCGCATCGGTAACCTCAAGATCGAGGTCGGTTGCTCGCAAGGTCAGCGTCTGGCCATCCGCCTTAAGCAGCACATTGGCAAGAATCGGAATCGTGTTGCGGCGCTCCACGACACGATGAACATGGGTGAGAGCCTTTTGCAGTGCTGAGCGTTCAACGGCGACGCGCATGTCATGCTCCGGAGTGTGCCGGTGAGGGCATTTGCCACCATCAGTGGGCAATGCCACCTATCAGGAAGGGTAGGACGATGACGGAAGCTGAGTGCCGTCCGTCCGGACCTCGTCAACCGGTCCGCATGGTCCCGGATGGGAGCGAGACACTGCCGAAATTCGCTCAGGCGCGCAAGGTCAAGCGTCCGTTCCATTGCCGTTGAGGGCAGGAACATGTCTGATTGAGGCCGAACTGTGGATGAAACAGCCGCGGGGGAGGTCAGATGACCCTCCGCGGCCGATTGCTGTGCAGGCCCGCAACCTCAGTCGTCGAGGTTGCGCGTTTCTTCCAGAATAAGCGATCTGAGCCGCTCGACCTCCTGCTTGAAGGCCGGATCATCACCGCGCATCTTCTCAATCTTGCGCACGCCATGAATGACCGTTGTGTGATCTCTATTGCCGAATCTGCGCCCGATATCGGGCAGCGATCGGGGCGTCAGTGTCTTGCTGAGAAACATGGAGATCTGTCTGGGCAAAACGATCGCGCGGGTGCGCCGTGCCGACAGAATATCCTCGACTGAGATACCATACTCGCGAGCTACGACCTTCTGGATCAGGTCTATACGGACCGACTGGCTCTCGCGTGCCTTGAGCAGGTCCCGGATCAGGTTCTCTATGCGCTTGACCGTGAGCGGCTCGCCCGGAGCGGATTGCACACCGTCGAAGTGAATCAAGCGGTTCAGCGTACCCTCGATTTCGCGGCCGTTTGAAGCAACATGCCGGGCGATGAAATCCAGGGTTTCCTCCGGCAGATCGATAGGCTTGCTGCTGTTGCGATGGGCAGAAACGCGGTGTTCGACGATCTGGCGGCGCAGCGCGTAATCGGTCTTCTGGATTTCAACGACTAGTCCGCCGGCCAGCCGCGAACGCAATCGTTCGTCGAAACCGTCGAGCCCGCTCGGCGGCCGAGCGGCCACCACTACAATCTGCTTGCAGGCATCAATCAACGCATTGATTGTCTGAGCAAATTCGCGCCGCGTCGCCTTGCCCTGCAGGAACTGCAGGTCATCGATCAACAACAAGTCGATGCCTCTGAGCCGGGTCTTGAAACTGATCGTGTCGTTGCTCCGCACCGCGGCCACAAAAGACAGCATGAACTGCTCGGATGTCAGATAGAGCGTCCGTCCGCGGCCGGCCTCGGCCGTCTTCCAGGCAATGGCATGCAGAAGGTGTGTCTTGCCGCGTCCAACACCGCCATGAATGTAAAGCGGATTGAAGTGTGCCAACGAGCCAGGTTCTGATCCGGCCACTTCCTGCGCTGCCGCGCGTGCGAGCTGATTGCTG
>JBCCVO010000068.1:0-2500 GCA_039195235.1 Pseudomonadota bacterium | reverse complement strand
TCCGCCATGCGGCGCACGTTGATCAGGAACACATGATCAAAGTAGTCGCGCACGGTGGAGAGATCATGGTGCACGGCAACCACGGCTTTGCCTTCAGCTTTCAGCAGCTTCAGAACGTCGATGATCGCACGCTCGGTCGCGGCATCCACACCCGCGAAGGGTTCGTCCAGCAGATAGAGATCGGCGTCCTGCGCCAGCGCTCGCGCGAGAAACACCCGCTGTTGCTGACCGCCCGAAAGCTGCCCGATCTGTCGCTGCGCAAAATCGGCCATGCCGACGCGGTCCAGACAGTCCAGGGCGCGGGCCTTCATGTGCCCGGAAAGCCGTCCCAGCAGGCCAACTTTGCGGTACAGCCCCATCTGCACGACATCGATCACAGTTGTCGGGAAATCCCAATCCACGCTGGCGCGCTGTGGGACGTAAGCAATGCGTTCGCGCGCTTCTTCGATGGGCTGCCCGAAGACAAAGACCTCCCCGGACAGCCGTGGGATCACGCCAAGTGCGGCTTTCAAGAGGGTGGATTTGCCTGCGCCGTTTGGTCCGATAATCGCCGACATGGCTTTGGCCGGAAACACTGCATCGACGGAGAATACAGCCGGTTTTTCGCCATAGGACACCGTGACACCGCTCACTGCGAGAGGGACATCAGCCTCGGGTGAGGCCGGGTGCGTTACCTGGCCGTCCTGCGCAGCGATGGTCGGCTGCTTTATACGTGTCAACGACGGTTCCATCAGTTCAGCAATCCTTGCATGCCATCTTCGGGCGATGTGCCACCGAGCGCTGCCGAGATCGTCGTCGCATTGTGATCGATCATACCGATATAGGTGCCCTCGTAAGTGCCGGGCTCTCCCATCGCATCCGAGAACAGTTCGCCACCGATGACGACCTCATGCCCCTCAGCCGCGGCCCCTTCGATCAGCGCTTGAATGTTCCGGTCCGAGACAGAAGTCTCCACAAAGACAGCGCGGATATCGTTCTCAACAAGCATGTCTACCAATGCGCCAATACGCTGAAGGCCAGCCTCGGACTCTGTCGAAATACCCTGAATGCCGACCACTTCGAAGCCATACGCATTGCCAAAGTAGTTGAACGCATCGTGGGCCGAGAGGACAACGCGACTTTCGACCGGGACCGACGACAGCACCTCGTTGGTATAGCGCGCGAGATCGCTCAACTCCGCGAGGTAGGCGTCCGCATTTGCATTGAATGCGTCAGCGCTTTCCGGATGCACATCAACCAGTGCGTCACGTATGTTGATCACCACACGCGACCAAAGGTTCGGGTTCATCCAGAGATGCGGATCAAACCGGCCTTCGTAGTCTTCTGATCCGAGCAGCAGATTTTCAGGTACCGCCTCGGCCACCGCGACGACGTTCCCGCCTTCGCCAAGACCAATCAGGAAGTCTTCCATCTGCGCTTCGAGATACAGGCCGTTCCAGAGCACGAGGTCAGCGTTGGCCATGGCCACAATGTCCGTGCGAGTCTGGCGATAGGCGTGCGGATCGACACCGGCCCCCATCAGCGCCTGCACTTCAACGAGATCGCCGCCGATATTGGTCACGGCATCAGCGATCATGCCCGTCGTGGCAACGACGGTCAGGCGCTCCTCTGCGACCGCCCAGCTTGCTGGCAGCGCCATGGTGACCGCAGTCACCGCCGCCAGAAATGCTCTTTTCGTGATCGTCATGGATTTGCTCCCCGTTCGAATCGCCTCGCCAATCGAGCGCGTTCTCTTGCCATCTTGTTATTGCGAAGCATTCGCAACGTCAATGCACTTGCGAAGCATTCGCAAAAATATTGATCAGGTCACGGAAATGAGATAGACACGGTTCATGTCAGAACATGTTCATAGTGATGAGGGCGACGCCCTTCTGAAAGACGCCAGCTTGCGGATTACAAAGCCGCGACAAGCGATTGCGCGCGTTTTAGTCGACGCGGAGGATCACCCGGACGCAGAGCAAGTGTGGAGCCGTGCCCGCGAAAACGATCCCAGTGTCAGCCAGGCCACGGCCTATCGCACGCTCGCGGTTCTGGCAGAGAAGGGCCTGTTGCGGACCCACACGTTTGACGGCAGCGCCACCCGCTATGAGCTGGCCGAACGACCGCACCACGATCATTTGATCGATGTCGAGACCGGCGAGGTGCGCGAGTTCGTCTCGCGCGAGATAGAGCGCCTGCAGGCGCGCGTAGCCGAAGAACACGGCTATGAGATCATCGCACATCGGTTAGAACTCTACTGTCGGAAGGCTGGTTGAATTTAGAGCGATCCCGTCTGTCGCTGACGACTGTCTACACTGCGCTACAGGCGTTTTAGAAGGCCGCTCTGATCCGTCCTTTGTGGTCCCCAGCAAACTCATTTGGTACTGATGGTTACTGGTGTGCATCAAATTTTTTTTATCGAAACGGAAAACCGTGTGTTTGATATCGCCGAGCGGCGGGCTGAAACGCCGCCTCAAGGCTACAGGATCATGCGGATCGATAAAGTAGTGCATCTTAAAAT
>JBCCVO010000067.1:0-2571 GCA_039195235.1 Pseudomonadota bacterium | reverse complement strand
GATCCGCGTTTCCGCCAGCAAAGAAGCCAAAACTGGGAATAAGAGCCGACGCGATCCCGTAGGCGCGCGCGCCGAGGATATCGGTGTGCAGGCTGTCTCCCACCATGACGACGCGCGAGCGGTTGACCTCGCCCAAACGCTCAAAGACCAGATCAAAGATATTGGCGAAGGGTTTTCCGTAGAATTCGGGCTCGATGTCGGCGATATCGGCAAGCCGGTGCGCGATATGGCCCGGCTCGACTGAGAAGCCGGTTTCTCGCGGCGCAACGATATCCGGGTTCGCCACAAAGACCGGTCTGCTCTCGCGTTGCAGCGCTTTTTCCAACAGGGCCTGCCGTTCATCCGTCCAATCTCCCGTTCCGATCAGCAGGACGGAATCGCACGCCTCGTAGGGTTCAGGATCATCTTGCAACAACCGTATTTGCGGGAGCTCAAGGTCACTCAAATCCGCAGCGGCTGGCGCAACCACGCCCCAAATCCGCTCTCGGTGGCCATTCATCATGGACGAAAGCGTTTCGCGGCTTGTCACGATGTCCTCCCGGGCAAAGGGAAACCCGAGCGATCGGTACTTTTTCAGAAGGTCCGCGCTGTCCACGCTGGCCGCATTCGAGACCACGAGCACGCGCTTGCCCCCACCCTGCAACTCAGCAACGCTCTTAGGTGCTCCGGGGATCACGGTTTCGCCGACGTTCAAAACGCCAAAGGCATCGAGAAGAAACACATCAAACCGATCAGCAATGTCAGAAAGCGACGTCACGCGCTCGGTGGCCCCCAGATTTGGAGGTGTCGTTGGCAGTCGATGCCGCGCGGCTTCATATGCGTCGAGCGCCTGATCCGCAGTGATAGACATCATATGATCGCGCCCCGCACCTTGGCGGACACCCATTCGCTCACAACGACGGCCACAAGGATCACGATCAGGATCAAGCTGACCTGCGGCCAGGCGAGCACATTGAGCGATGCCGACAATTGCAAACCGATGCCGCCCGCGCCGACAAGCCCGAGAACCGTGCTTTCGCGGATATTGATGTCCCAACGGAAGACGGCAATGCCCGCAAAAGCAGGCAGGATCTGCGGAACGATCCCATAAGCCATGACTTGCCAGCGGCTCGCGCCGGTCGCCGTGATGGCCTCGACCTGGGTGTGGTCGATCTCTTCGATCGCCTCATACAGAAGCTTGGCGCAGAACCCGATGGACCGGATAGCAATTGCGATCACCCCGGCAAACACGCCCGGGCCGATAATGGCGATAAGCAGAAGTGCCCAGATCAGGGAGTTGATCGAGCGGGTCGAGACAATGATCAGAAGTGCGATAGGCCGGATGAACAGCGCTGAGGGAGTGGTGTTGCGCGCTGCAAGGAACGCGACAGGTACCGCCAGGCACAGCGCAATTAGGGTGCCGAGTGTCGCAATGTTCAGCGTGTCCCAGATGGGGCGGCCCAGTTGGGTGATGTATTCCCAGCGAGGCGGTGTGGCCCGGGTCCAGATGTCGTTTGCAATGCGTGGGGCATCCCAGACGAAGAACCAGGTGGTCGCGTCCGAGATACGTTGCCAACAGAGAAGAAAGATTGCGACCCCGATCAGCCAGCCGAACCAACGGACCATGCTTTCGCCCGTGGTGCGCCGCCGCCAGACATTCGCGCCTTCGCGTTCCAACACAGGCATTACTGGACCCTCGCACGGATGATCCCGGAAAGGTATTCGAGCGCCATGACGATCCCTATAATCAGCAACAAGATTGCAGCGGCGGTGTCGTACTCATAGCGATCAAAAGCGGTGTTCAGCGTCGCGCCAATCCCTCCTGCACCGACAAGACCGAGGATGGCGCTTTCGCGGAAGTTGATGTCGATCCTATACATCGAAAGCCCGACAAGTCGCGGCATCACTTGAGGTTGCACGCCGTAGTTGATCCACTGCATCCAACGCGCGCCGCTGGCTCTGATTGCTTCCGCCTGCACCTTGTCCATCGACTCTATGTCTTCGGCGAGAAGCTTCGACAGGAAACCAATGGTGGCAAACGAGAGAGTCAGGAAACCGGCCAGCGGACCGAAACCGAAGATCGCAACCAACAGGATCGCGACGATGATCTCCTGCAATGCTCGGCTGATCGCGACGATGCCACGGCAGACCATGTAAACGGGTAGGGGTGCGATATTGCGCGCCGCACCCAGCCCGATGGGGATCGATATGAGAATGCCCACGACCGAGGCTGCGACGGTCATCACAATGCTTTCCAGCAGCCCATCCCAGATATCGCTCCAACGCGATGTGAAGTCCGGACTGGTGAACGCCAGGATGAATTGCCAGCCCCGGTCGAGCCCCTCATAGACGCGGCCCCAATCGACCTCGATGGTCAGCACGGCAGCAATCATGTAGGCAATGAAACCCGCAATGAGTGTCCAGCGCAGCCAAGCGCGCTTGATGAAAGGAGGCTTCTTCCAGCCTCTTCCGAGCATCTCGTCGAGGGTCACATCGCTCATTCTGCGGCCTCGATTTCGTCTTCTTCGTCCATTTTTTCGATGGTCGCTTCCCAGTCTTCCTCGCCATAAATCTCGGTCAGCATGTCCGGTG
>JBCCVO010000066.1:0-2617 GCA_039195235.1 Pseudomonadota bacterium | reverse complement strand
TTCTCGCCGATCACCATGCCTTCATAGACCTTCATCTGAGGGCCGATGAACAGTTCGCCGCGTTCCTCAAGCATGTTGAGCGCATAGGCGACGCTCTCACCATCGCCGTTGGAGATCAGGACTCCGTTATTCCGGCCGCCGACTGCACCTTTGTAGGGGCCATATTTCTCGAACAAGCGGTTCATTATGCCGGTGCCGCGCGTATCGGACAGGAACTCGCCGTGATACCCGATCAGTCCGCGCGACGGGGCTGAGAAGGTGATGCGGGTCTTGCCCTGGCCCGAGGGGCGCATTTCATTAAGGTCGGCTTTGCGCTTCTGCATCTTTTCGACGACTGTACCGGAGTGCTCGTCATCCACGTCGATGACGACCGTTTCGTATGGCTCGGTGCGTTCGCCGTCTTCCTCGCGGAACAGCACCTTTGGGCGACTGATGCCGAGCTCGAACCCTTCGCGGCGCATCGTTTCGATCAGCACGCCTAGCTGCAGTTCGCCGCGCCCAGCGACTTCGAAGCTGTCCTTGTCATCGCTTTCGGTGATGCGGATCGCGACGTTGGTCTCCGCCTCACGCAAAAGGCGGTCGCGGATCATACGGCTAGTGACCTTGTCGCCTTCGCGCCCAGCGAGCGGGCTGTCATTGACGGCAAAGCGCATCGCAAGCGTTGGCGGATCGATCGGTTGCGCGGCAATAGGTTCGGTAACTGATGGGTCGCAGATCGTGTTGGCAACGGTCGCCTTTTCAAGACCTGCGAGAGCGATTATGTCGCCCGCCTGCGCGGTTTCGACCGGTACACGCTCAAGCCCGTCAAAGCTCATGAGCTTGGTTGCGCGGCCCACTTCAACGACGTTGCCGTCCATATCGATGGCGTGGATCGGGTCGTTGACGTTGATCGTGCCCGACTGGACGCGACCTGTGAGTACGCGGCCCATAAAGTTGTCGCGGTCGAGCAGGGTGGCGAGGAAGCTGAACTTGCCCGAGGTGTCGAGGCCCGGCGCTGGAACATGTTCGGTGATCAGCTTGAACAGCGGCTCCAGCGTGCCTTCGCGAGCCGTTTCGTCATCACTGGCATAGCCATCGCGGCCAGAGGCCCAGAGCGAAGGGAAGTCGAGCTGTTCGTCGTTCGCATCGAGGCTCGCGAACAGATCGAACACTTCATCGAGTACTTCCTGCGGGCGGCCATCGGGGCGGTCGATCTTGTTGACAACCACGATTGGCTTAAGCCCCAGGGCAAGGGCCTTGCCGGTCACGAACTTGGTTTGCGGCATCGCGCCTTCGGCACTGTCGACCAGCAGGATAACCCCGTCGACCATGCTGAGGATACGCTCGACCTCGGCGCCGAAATCGGCGTGGCCGGGCGTGTCGACGATATTGATGCGCGTTGTCTCGCCCTCATGTTCCCATTCGACGCTGGTGCATTTGGCAAGAATAGTGATGCCGCGCTCTTTCTCGAGGTCGCCGCTGTCCATCGCGCGTTCTTCAATCCGCTGGTTCTCGCGGAAAGTGCCGGATTGGCGGAACAGCTGGTCGACCAGGGTGGTCTTGCCATGGTCAACGTGAGCGATGATCGCGACATTGCGCAGTGAGGAGGACATTGGGTGGAGCTTTCGATTGGTTTCCGGCAAGACCGCGCGGAAACTGGGACGTTTCAACGTAATATAGGTGCAGTCACAGCGATATTAAATTGCCGTGAAACGATGGAGTTTGCCTGATCGAGCCAACGGTCCGGCGTGTTGCATCGCAGCATAGGCGCGCGGTTAGCGCAGTGCTTTCGCTACGGCAAGCGCTGTTGGGAGATGATCCTTGCCATACTGCGTTGCAACATGGCCGCGCATGACTGTTACGGAGTTGCAACAGGGGTGATTTCCCCCCTTGGATCTGTGGGTTTGCTGCTTGTCGCATCAATATCACTAGCCTATCAGAAGTATTAATCGATCCGGGTAGAACGCATCTGGGGATGCGGCCAACTCCAGGCTGCTCGGACGATCGGGATTTGAGGAGAGGAGCTTCCATGCTTTCAAGAACAACCGGCGCTGCCGGGTCGCACAGATTCACCCTTATGGCAGGTGCTGCGGCGTTTGCTATTGCCACGCCTGGCGTTGCCTTGGCGCAAGATGCCACCGATGCTGATGCACTTGCGCAGCAACTTGGTGACGAGGCCAGCAGCAACGTCATTATCGTGACCGCCTCGAAGCGTGAGCAAACGCTTCAGGAAACGCCGATTTCGGTCTCTGTGACCAGTGGTGAAACACTCGAACAAGCGCAGATTCGCGACGTGCTCGACTTGCAGACGGTGACCCCGTCGCTGCGCGTCAGTCAGTTGCAGACGTCCTCTGCTTCGACCTTTATCATTCGCGGCTTCGGTAACGGCGATAACAACTTCGGCATCGAGCCTTCTGTGGGCGTCTTTATCGATGGCGTTTTCCGTTCGCGTTCTGCCTCGGCCCTGAACGACCTTGCAAACGTGCAGCGCATCGAGGTTCTGAACGGTCCGCAATCGACGCTGTTCGGTAAGAACGCATCGGCTGGTGTGATCTCAGTCGTAACGCGTGAGCCGCAGTTTGATTGGGGCGGATCGGTCGAAGCTGTTTACGGTAACTTCAACCAGGTGTTCCTGAAG
>JBCCVO010000065.1:0-2994 GCA_039195235.1 Pseudomonadota bacterium | reverse complement strand
CCGCCAGCATCAGCATGGTTTCGACCACACGATCCTGCTGTGCATCGGTCATCGCCGGGAACAGCGGGATCGACAGCGCGTGATCGTAATACGCCACCGCGTTCGGGCACTGTTCGCGCCTAAAGCCGAGCTGCTCATAATAAGGTTGCGTGTGGATTGGGATATAATGAACGTTCACCCCGATATTGGCCTCACGCATGGCGGCAAACATGTCGGCGCGGGTGAGGTGGGCGTCTTCAGTCAGTTCAACCGCGTAGAGGTGCCACGAGGACACGCGGTCATTGAAACGTGCCGGGCGTTTGAACGGCCCATCAACGAGCAGTGTATCGTAGCGATCGGCGCGCGCCTCTCGGGCTTCGCGCCATTCGTCCATCCGAGTGAGCTGCGATAGGCCAAGCGCGGCTTGCAAATCGGTCAGGCGATAGTTCCACCCAAGATCGACCATTTCATAATACCAGCCACCCTCCGATACACGCTTCATCAGGTTTTCATCGCGCGTAACGCCATGCGAGCGCAGCAGGCGCAGTTTCTCCGCGAGCGCGTCGTCCTGCGTCACGATCATGCCACCTTCGCCGGTGGTCACGATCTTGACCGCGTGGAAACTGAACACTGTTGCATCGGCATGGGCCGATCCAAGCGCAGCGCCTTGGTATGAAGCGCCGGTTGCATGGCTCGCATCTTCGAGAATCGTGAAGCCATAGTGGTTGGCAAGCGCGCGCATTTCAGCGAGGTCGCAGGGCAGGCCTGCGAAATCGACCGGGACCAGGACATCTGGCAGCGTACCGGCCTTGTCCGCCGCTTCAAGCTTGGCCGTGAGCGCATCGATCGACATGTTACGCGTGACCGGGTTGATATCGACAAAATCGACGCTCGCTCCGCAGAAGATCGCGCAATTGGCAGACGAAACAAAGGAGTTCGGGCTGGTCCAAACGACGCTGCCCGGACCAACGCCCAAGGCAAGGCATCCGATATGCAAGGCGGCGGTCGCGTTTGAGACGCCAATTGCGTGAGCAACGCCATGCCGCTCGGCGAAAGCCTTTTCGAATGCGGCTCCAGTCGGGCCTTGCGTCAGGAAGTCCGAGCGCAACAGGTCGGTCACCGCCGCAATATCCGCCTCGTCGATCTCTTGCCGACTGTAAGGGATGAACTCTGACAGGGTGCCCTTAGATGATCGGCTGTCAGTCAATGGTCTGCCCAGTGACATGTTCGTCGATCAGTTTGCGGATTTGCTCGACGCCCAGGAAGTCGGGATTGGTCCCACTGGAATAGGCAAAGCCCGGCTCGACCGGTATGCCCCCATGCTGCCTGCAATAATCCTCGACCGTGTAGTCGGCGCTGACCGGCAGGATCGCGTAATAATCGCCCATATCGACCGTGTTGAAGCTGTCCGAGGCTGTGATCATCTCCTCGTGGATTTTCTCACCCGGGCGGATACCAATCACATCCTGCTTCGCTTCGGGCGCGATTGCTGTCGCTACGTCGCCGATCCGATAGGACGGAATTTTGGGCACCAGCACTTCACCGCCGGTTGCATTGGCGATCGACCACAGCACCATCTCGACGCCGTCCTGCAACGAAATGTTGAACCGGGTCATGCGCGGATCGGTGATTGGCAAGGTGCCACTGTCTTTCTTGCCCATGAAGAATGGGATAACCGACCCGCGAGAGCCCATCACATTGCCATACCGCACGACCGAGAAACGGATATCGCGTGCGCCCTTTATGTTGTTGGCGGCGACAAACAGCTTGTCCGAGCATAACTTGGTCGCGCCATAGAGATTGATCGGAGCAGCAGCCTTGTCGGTCGACAGCGCAACGACCCGCTCAACCCCGCTATCGAGGCACGCTTCGATAAGGTTCTGCGCGCCGAGCACATTGGTCTTGATGCACTCGAACGGATTATACTCGGCTGCCGGCACCTGCTTCAGTGCAGCGGCGTGAACCACTATGTCGATCCCTTCAAGCGCGCGCCGCAGACGCGCTTCGTCCCGCACATCGCCAAGGAAGTATCGCAGAGCTGGGTGTTTCGATTGAGGGAATATCTGCGCCATCTCGAACTGTTTAAGCTCGTCCCGCGAATAGATTACCAGCCGCGTTAAATCAGGAAAGCGTTCGAGCGCGGTCCGCACGAAAGCCTTGCCAAAAGAGCCGGTCCCGCCGGTTACAAGAACGGATTTGTTGTTCAGCATGTCGAAAAAGGTTCGCCCAAACGGTTAAATGATTGAAAGGCGCGCCACCATGCGCCCTGATTTGCGGCTGCCCTACAGCCCCGGTTTGGCCCAAGGCAACCTGATAATTGCCACAATTGGGTCCGCTCTGGTAGCGAATGGTCGCGACAACTTGTCATCGCATTTGAGCTATCACGCGTCGTAGCGAAGGGAACCATCGCTTGCCCCGTCATCAATGCATCGTCTAAAGCCGGACGGGGCGACGCTGAAATCATCTGATAGGGTACGGGTCAAGAATTATAATGATGATCGAACCGATCACCCCAACTGCGCGCATGCGTGGCCGCAATGACCCGATTACATCGTTCATTCGCTACGGTGTCGCGTGGACCATCGTCGTCTTCGCTCCGTTACTGGTGTTCGACTTGCTTGGCATCACCCTGGCTTTTGTCGATCCGACCATGATTTCAACCGCGATCGCCGCGACAACAGCTTTGTTTGGTGGCATGTACCTGGCCGGGCGGGTGCTCGATCTGCCGGGCACGCGTGGCACAGTGCACGGTGTTCCGATCATGCTGCTGTGCTTCGCGCTGGCGGCGCTGGTCCTGTTCACTTTCCGCGTCGAATACAGCCGCTGGATGCTGTTCTATTCGGCAGGCGTGTCAGTATTGATCGCCATGCAGCTGCGTTGGAGCAACCGCACCATGCGGCTCCAACCGTTTTACCTTGTGCCATTCGGCAAGGCGATGATGATGGAGGAGATCGACGGGTTCCCCACGCGCCGTCTGTCGCGGCCTGATATCCCCAATGATCGCGCGGCCAATAT
>JBCCVO010000064.1:0-3014 GCA_039195235.1 Pseudomonadota bacterium | reverse complement strand
GTTCCACCTTGTCCATATATGAGAACATAAACGGAACATGGAAGTTTGAGAAGTACTATTTCTCTTTGAGCCTCGGCATTAACTCCACGAAGTTGCATGGGCGATTGCGGCTGTCGAGCTGTTCGGCAAGTATCCCGTCCCAACCATCTTTCACCGCGCCATTCGATCCGGGAAGGGCAAAGATATAAGTGCCGCGCGCGACTATGGCGCAGGCGCGCGACTGGACCGTGCTGGTGCCGATCGTCTTCAGGCTTAGCCAGCGAAATAGCTCACCAAAGCCGGGAATGTCGCGACCGCCTTCGATGCGAGACAGGGCCTCAGGCGTAACGTCGCGGCCAGTCAGGCCAGTTCCCCCAGTGCTGAGGATCGCATCTATCGCGGGGGTGTCTATCCAGCTATCGAACTGCTCAGCTAGCAGTGCCGCGTCGTCTTTCACGATCATGCGGGCGACCAATGTGTGGCCTGCGCCAGTCACACGGTCAGCGAGAATATCGCCGGATGTATCGTTATCGGAAGTGCGCGTGTCAGATACGGTGAGCACGGCAATGTTGATCGGCGTGAAGGTCTTCGCCTCGTCAATTGCCATCTGTTCTCTCCGTTACCGCTCAAGTCTCGCTTCGCGGTTGGTAGCCATCTGCGGGAATTCTGGCCAGCGCCCTTGTGCCAGTGCTCTCCGGCTTGGCGAGTCAACACCGGCTGCGCGCTCATACATCCAGTAATTGCGCATGACGATCGCGACATAGCCACGCGTCTCCCAATATGGGATCGATTCCATCCAGAGCAGCGGATCGTTCTGGTCGTTGATCTCGGTGTTCCAGCGGCTGACTGGAGTGAGGCCAGCGTTATAAGCCGCCATGATCTTGGGCAACAGGCCCTGCGTGGCGTAGCTGTCACGCAGCATTTCAAGGTGCTGCTGGCCGTATGCTAGATTCACTTCGGGATCGTTCAGGTCGGCATAGCTCGCGCCAAGATTCAGGCGGCGATTGTGATCTCGTGCGGTGCCCGGCATGATCTGCATCAGGCCGCGCGCATTGGCGGGACTGACGGCACCGGCACGGAAGTTCGATTCCTGCAAGGCGTGGGCAAACGCGAGCGCCGGATCGACGCTCCATCCCGTTGCCGGTCGCCAGCTGGCGACCGGATACCGCAGCGCGCCATCGCTTTGCATGCCGTAAGGCGCATTGTGCGCCATGAAGAGCTGGGTCGAAGGCAGGCCAAGCTCGCGTGCGAGCCGGGAAATCGCCGGGTAATCCCCTGCACGGCCAATGCGCGCTTCATGCCGCAGCACCTCATCAGCGAGCGAAGGGCGACCGATCTCAACCATCGCCGCAGCGATCTGGACATTGATGCGGTCGTTGACCGAACGCCAATCCTGTTCGGTGAAGGGCGTGGGCGCGGCAGTTGCAGGTAGCTCTATGCCGAGTTGGTCGGCGGCGAGCATTCCGTAGAGCGTCTCGTCATATTGTGCGGCGGCATTGAGGTGTTGTTGCGCCTGCCCCGGTTCGCGGCAACGCACCAGCGAACGATGTGCCCAGTAATGCGCCGCAGATGTAAGCTCAACATTGGTTGAAAGCTGCGCCGCGCGGGCAAAGGCTTCGCCGGCCAATGCACAATAACCAAGTCGCCATGAAGCGAGACCGGCAACCCATTCACCTTCGGCCACCCAGGCACCGCTGCCTTCGGAAACTCTCTCAGCCAGTGCAAGAGCGTTTTCATCATCGTTCTCGATGTAAAAGCTCCAGGCAACGCGCTGCCGCCATTCGGCGCGCGCTTCCATGCTTAGCTTACCCTCGATCTCCAGCAATTGCTCGTAGGCGCCAGCAGGATCGTCGTTCTTGATCCGATTAAGAATAGCCGATTTGGTAATCGCGGGCATCGTTCCATCATTCACGGTGCGCGGGCGAATACGCTTAGAGGCGGCGGGCTGACGACGGAAACCCTGCGTGCGGGGAAAGTCGGGCAGTTGTTTAATCCCGCGCTTGATACCCATGCGGCCCAGCTGCTCGGACTGCGGCAGGTGGACGCCTTGATTGAACCACTGCACGATCTGGTCGGCGCTGACCTTGGGGCTTTTGGCATGAGTGTAATATTCGGCAAGCGCAATCTGATGGAGCAGGCCGCCATCGCGCGATCCCAGTAAGTCTTCGACCGCCTTCCAGTCCTGACGATCAATTGCTGCGAAAACGCCTTTGTAGTGTTCACGATCGGTCGAAGAAAGAACGCTGGGTAGCGTCTGATCTTGGCGCGCTTGAACGTCGTAATGCGCTGCCATGCTCTGGCTTTGCGCGGCGGCGATGCTCGGTAGAGTGAAAGCAGTGGCGAGGCTGACGGCTATTAGGGAAGGCCGCACAAATGCTCTCATCAACGTTTGGCCGACCATTCGTTCCATCTCCGCCAGAATCGGGCTTTGAGACGCGGCATCGACATAAGGCTGTCGAGGCCTTCGCTCACCAGAAGTGGCATACGTGGATTACCTTGGTTGATTTCATGTAAAGAGTGTATGTCTTTCGTTGGATTGTGCCCAAGAAGCGGCAGAATGTTAGCACCGAATGCAATAACCCGTTCGGGCGCGGCCAAAGAAATGTGATGCGCCAGCACAGTCTCCATCCCGGATGCAGCAATTGTTGCTGTGTCAGCCATCGGAGTGTGCCGAGTAAGGGCTGAAGCGAAGTAAACCTCGCTTTCATCTACGTCGGTTGCAGCGATAAAGTTTGTGAGCAATTCACCCTGCGGACCGCTCAGCAATGTTTCACTGTCGTGCTCTTCCGGATCGATCACCAGCACCATCAGCCTTGCATTCGCTTTGCCGCGCGCAGGAACCCTGCCGCGTGATCCGATAGGATCGAGGCCGGGGGCACTGAGCCAGAATTCATGAAATTCCGCGATGGTCTTTGGTGGCGAATCGCCCAGCAGATCGACCCGCGTTGCGGCTTGCGCTTTGGCTTGCTGATTTTGTCCGATTATCTGATCTGCACCAGCGCCGGACTTCGTATCGCTGTTTCGCAACTCGGTAG
>JBCCVO010000063.1:0-3099 GCA_039195235.1 Pseudomonadota bacterium | reverse complement strand
CGCACGCAGGCGATCATTCTGGCCGAAAAGTTGAACGAAGGAGCGCCCTGCCCTGTCTGCGGTTCCCTCGATCATCCTGCGCCGGCTCATGGCACGCCCGAGCAATCTGGTTTGACCGAAGCGTTTCGCAAAGCACAGTCTGAAGCGAGAACTGCAGCCGAAGCCCGGGTGCGGGCGGAAACCGAACTTGGCAATTGCCGTACGTGGCTGGATGAAAAGAAGCAGACGCTGGACGAACAGGAACGACCCGAGCGCCCGATGGCGGAACTCGAAGCTGAAATCGTACGGCTTGAAGGCGATGTCGGCGCGCTTGGAGAAGCAGTCGATCTAGACGCGATGGCGGAGCAGTTGGCCGAACTGAAGCGGAAAGTGACCGAGGCAGAAACTGCTGAGGCTACAGCGCGCACCGCTGCGGGCAAGGCCGGAACCGCTCTTGCCGGCGCGCGCGCCAAGCTGGATGCAGTGATCGAGGCCCTGCCGGAAGGTCTGCGCTCGCCCGGGGCGGTTGTCGCTCGACGGGAGGCATTGCAGAGAGAGCAAAAGCAACTGTCTGAGGCGCTTGAAATGGCGACGCAGCAGGACCGAGCCGCCAGTGAAGCGCTAACCCGTGCGCAAGAGCAACTTGACGCAGCGAAGCGGGCGCACGGCGAGCAGAAGCAGCGCGCAAAAAAGGCGCAAGGTGATTTTGCCGCTCGGCTTGCCGAGGTCGGGCTGGACAAAGCAGGATATGATGCTTGCAAGGCACATTTCCTGACTCTCGACGCCGACCGCAAGAAGGTAACCGATCACCGCGATGGCTTGATCGCTGCTCGCACGACATTGCAGAACGCCACAGCCGCTTGCGCAGATCGTGAACGCCCGGACCTTTCCCCGCTTCAGCTGGCGTTGGCAGAAGCCACTCAGAACTTGAACGCGGCCAACGCTGCACTCGCCACGGCGAGAACGGATGCATCGTCACTGACCGAATTCAAGAAATCGCTTGCCGCGGCCATGGCCGAAACCGAGCGGCTTGAAACCGAGACCGGTCCGCTCCGGGGGCTGGCTGATTTGGCCAACGGCAAGAACGATTTCAAGATGACACTTGAGACCTTCGCGATAGGTGCAATGTTCGACCAGGTTCTCGAGGCGGCGAATATGAGGCTCGGCCCTATGACGCGTGGTCGCTACCGGCTGACGCGCGGGCTCGAGGCATCTGGCGGTCGCGGCAAGCGTGGGCTCGAAATCGAAGTCTTCGACATCAACACCGGCAAGGCGCGCCCGACAGCCACGCTGTCAGGTGGCGAGACCTTTATCGCGGCACTGGCCCTCGCGCTTGGGCTAGCTGATGTGGTCGAGAGCCTTTCGGGCAAGATTCGGATGGACACAATCTTTATCGACGAAGGCTTCGGGAGCCTCGACACCGAGAATGGGGCGGGCACGCTGGATCAAGTGATCCAAGTTCTTGCTGCGCTGACAGAGGGCAGCCGGGCTGTGGGCCTGATCTCGCACGTCGGGCTAGTGCAGGAGGCTATTCCACAAGGCTTCTACGTGCGCTCGACACCAAGCGGCAGTCGGGTCGAGGAAAGAAGGGGACTAGGGTGACGGAACGGTGGTACTTTCGAAAGTCTCACACTCGGCGGCTGTCGACGGGGCGTACGATCTCTGTCCGTGGCGGTTGGGTGCTCCGGGGCAGCCAAAGACGCAGCAAGGGCGCATCATTTAAGCGGGCTTGTCCAATCTGCGGTGCCCCGATCCTAAGCGTTGGCATGCCAAGAGGTGGGTGGGTCCACTTCGAGGGACGTAATGGGCTCACACGCGTGAAACATCCATGTCTACATCTTGGCGAAGGCTTGAGCGCGCGGCGTGATGAGAACACGCCAGATCTTTTTGGCCTTCTGTAAAAATGGGGAGCAAATTCCAAAAAATAGGGACCTCCGTCTTCGGCGAAGAGGCCAGTGTGACCCAGATCTTCCCACAAAACCATTGAACCTTGGCTCAGGCATCCGACCGCACTCGCGCTTCTTCAAGGGCTGTGCTCAGCTGTGATCGACGACTTTCTGCCAGTCGTGACAAGCCCAACCGTCTCGCTAGTGCCAGGGTAGGGTCATCTGTCTGGATAATATTTGGTTCTTTTCTCAACAAACCTGCAAGCTCAGCAATGGAAATTTCGGCAGGATCACGTCCAGGAATTTCGCGCCACTCGACTATATGTTCGGGCGGGTTCCTCCAGAGAAAATCCCCGGTGGTTTCCCGAGTACGGCTTAAACCCTTGGTAGCCACTTCTACCCGCGCGCGGATCCTAGCACCAACACGTTTCCATCCATGTCGCTCAGCGACCTGGCGCGAAACTGCATCGATATGAATTGGCTCCATGGACGCGACGATCTCGCGGACCATCAGGCGAAGGGTCTCATCGTATGATGGATCGTGAAAGGCGTCTGGATCTGCTTCAAGCGGGTCATCCGCGTTTGGAATATCCCCCAAGTCAAAAGCACGCCTCGCCTGAGAGGCAACGCGATCTTGCTTTGGATGTTGTTCTCCCTGAGCCTTTACAACGGCTTCTGGCTCATTCTCTTCCGTTGCCGCCGTTTCAAAAAGTGCAAGTGTTGCAGTTTCGGGAGCCGCCACCGTAGTATCGACTTCGTCAGTCTCCTCAAGACCCTCTTCGACTTGTTGCCGATCCTCTTCAAGATGTGCCCTGAGGTCAGCGTCTAGCCGCTCTAAGACATCACGCCTATGGGAAAACCACTCGGTGGACCATATGCGTTCAATCCTCCACCCCAGACCTTCAAGGACCGCTTGACGCATGCGGTCTCGATCGCGCGCAGTAGGCGACGAATGATAGGCCGCTCCGTCGCACTCAACACCGGTCAAATAGCGACCTGCACGATCAGGATGGACGATGCCAAGGTCGATCCGATAACCCGATACACCCACTTGAGTGCGAACCTCCCAACCAAGCGCTTCCAGAGCGACTTTGACCTCGGCCTCGAATGGACTGTCCACGCCGCCTAGGTAGCCTGTATCTGCGGCAGTCAGGGCATCAGGGCCGCGAGCGGCATAGTCAAGGAAATCCCTTAGGTCGCGGACGCCTTCTGCTTTTGTCCGGGAGACGTCGAT
>JBCCVO010000062.1:0-3288 GCA_039195235.1 Pseudomonadota bacterium | reverse complement strand
CGCGCTTTATCATGGCGTGCTTCGGCGCGCAGGCGGTGTTGTTCGGTATCATGGCGCGGTTTGTGCGCTTCACCGCCAATGCGTTTCTGGCGTTTGCGGTCCTTCTCGTCCCGTTCTTCATCTTCGATTGGTACTTTCATTTTGAAGTCCCGGTGCTGAACTCGATCGGGATGCTCGACTTTGTAGGGAATGCGGTCATGTTCGGCCTGTGTCTCTATGCATGGCGCAAAGCGCATACCGAGGAGCGCGGCGGGTGAACGAACAGATCGTTCCTGATAGCGAGCACAGCGGGCTTATTGCGCGGTTGCCGCAACTTCCTCGCGATCTCGCGCAGTTGGCCCGGTTTGATCGTCCGATCGGGTGGTGGTTGCTGTTCTGGCCGTGCGTCTTCGGTGTGTGGCTGACCGGAGCCGGGCTTCAGTTCTTATTGCTCGGCTGGCTTTTGCTCGGCGCGATTGCGATGCGCGGAGCGGGCTGTGTTTATAACGATATCGTCGATGCCGATCTCGATGTGAAGGTCGCACGCACCGCAGCCCGCCCGGTTGCCAGTGGTCGGGTTTCGAAGAAACTGGCCTGGGTGTGGCTTGTCGCGCTGTGTTTGATCGGGCTCGTGGTGCTGCTGCAATTGCGTTTCGAAGCTCAGATCGTCGCGTTGTCGAGCCTTGCGCTGGTGGCGGTCTATCCCTTTATGAAGCGGATCACCTGGTGGCCACAGGCGTGGCTCGGCATAGTCTTCAATTGGGGCTTGCTGGTCGGCTGGACCGAGCTGCGGTTCGACAATTGGTCAGCGATTGCTTGCATCTATGCTGGGTGCATCGCCTGGGTGATCGGGTTCGACACGATCTACGCGCTTCAAGATCGAGAGGATGACGCGATGGTTGGCATTCGCTCCTCGGCTCTCAGGATGGGAGACAAGGTACAGGCGGGCGTGGCTGGCTTTTACGCGGCGACCATCGCGCTCTGGGGTCTCGGCATCTGGCTCTATCGGCCCGATGCGATCGCGCTGCTCGCTCTGATACCGGTCTCGCTGCACCTGCTATGGCAGGTCGTTACGCTGGACTACGAGGATCCAGACAACCCGCTCGCTCGTTTCCGATCGAATCGTTGGGCCGGGGCACTAATGGCAGCAGCCTGTTTCGTCGTCGGCAACGCATGATCGGCGTCTTTTCCTCGATGTCCGAACATTGGTTCGCGCAGGATCAATTCGTTCATTTGCTGTCTCCTGAATAGCTCACGACTTCGAATTCAATCCCGTCCCAGTCGAAAAAATAGAACCGCTCACCCGGATCGTAATCGTCGTGCCCGAACGGCTCGAGCCCGGCGGCGATCAGGACTTTCTGGGCCTCCGCAAGGTCATCGACCAGCAAGCCGATATGGTTGAGCGGTTCCCCCTTGGAATACCCACCGGTCGCCTCCTCATTGGTGTAAAGCGCGAGATATGTGGTCGCATCGCCAACATGGATTGTGTCGCCGCCGAACTGCGACTTGCCGCGCCAGCGTTCGTGCCAGCCGAGCAATTGCTTGAACAATTCGGCGCTGCGATCGGGTTGAGTGACGGTGAGGTTGGCGTGTTCGATCTGACCTGTCGGCATTGCGTGTCTCCTGTTCAGGCGATCCGGCTGGGCAAGTTGATGAAACACCTCCCGAGCCATGCCGAATCGCAGTGCTTGTTGAATCTGCAATCTCAAGTTAACTTGAGGTCAAGCTTTAAATTTGGAGACGTATCCTTGGCCCGAGCGATCAGCAAAAATGATCTCATCCCGATCGGCGAGATGGCGCGCCGCACTGGCCTCTCGGTCTCTGCTATCCGTTTCTACGAAGAAAAAGGCCTGATCGAAGCGATCCGCACCAGCGGTAACCAGCGCCGTTTCCTGCGATCGGACATCCGCCGCGTCAGTTTCATTCTGATTGCCCAGCAACTCGGCCTGTCGCTTGAGGATATCGAGCATGAATTGGCGAAACTTCCGCATGGACGGACACCAACGGCGCGCGATTGGCAGGCGATAAGCACGTCCATACGTAGCCATCTGGATGAACGCATCGCTCAGCTGGAACGCACGCGCGATCGCCTGGATGGATGCATCGGTTGCGGGTGCCTCAGTCTAAAGAAATGTGCGATCTACAACCCGAACGATCGCCTTGGTAAGGACGGTTCGGGACCGCGTCAGATCCTCCCTTGAACGAGCCTAACTCTCTGGCCCCAGTTCCGGGTCCAAATCGCGTGGTCGTGCAAAATGTGTGAGCGTGGCGACGTGCTTTCGCAATTCGCTCCAATTGTCGATTGTCAGTTCCAGCACCGCAAAAGTGGCGGTCGGAAACTTCACTACAGCTTCGCGAAACAGATCGTTCTCGCGAGCGGGCGACACCAGATCGAGTAACGCGTCTTGCAGGCCCGGATTGTGCCCCGCCACCAATATCGCGTCATGATCGCCGCCGTGATTTTCGACGGTCTCAATGATCGTGTCGGAGCTGGCAAGATACAGCCGATCGTCGAAGATCGGGGTATGCTGCGGCAGGGCGTCGGCCAATGTCGCCTTCACGCGCGCTGCGGGGCTGGCGACCAACACCTGCCATTGGATACCATGGTCCGTGATGTGCTTACCAATCAGAGCGGCACCCCGGTGGCCACGATCGTTCAATCCGCGATCGAAATCGCGCTTGGTGGTATCGTCCCAGTCGGACTTGGCGTGTCGCAACAGTCCGAGGATCTTCATGACCCGACTACACTCCTTTTGGATACCCACCACGACCAGCTTGGCCGCTGCCGTGTTATCAGCACGATATGGCAGCCTGTGTAAAGGAAATGCGGCAGTCTCGTGACGCATCGGCAAACAGCCTACGCCGCAAGACTGCCGCTGACCGACGAGAAGCTAAAGTCGGTCCTGGGGACTGGTCATCGAAGGTCGCTGGGGGCGGTCACGCGGCTTGCACCAGCGCAAGCGGTCCGCCCAGGCTTATCAACAGGACAAACCCGCCCATCATCACTACGGCAGTCCGCTCGGCCAGGGTTCCGGGGATGATGAACGGCTTAGCATTCTTGCGGAACTCTTCCTTGTAGCGGGGATGCTCGGTTCCCATCCAGCGATCCCACCAGGTGAAATAGAACCCGTAATTATGGCGATCACTGTGGTGCAGGTCATGGTGCGTCGTCGTGCTGATCCAATCTGTTAGCGGATTGTCGACCCAGCCTGCGGGGAACAGTTCGTGTCCGGCATGTGCCATCACGTTGCGGATGATCATGTGCCATAGGAACAGGAAGATCGCGAAACCGGCATAGGCTACGCCCAT
>JBCCVO010000061.1:0-3715 GCA_039195235.1 Pseudomonadota bacterium | reverse complement strand
GGCGCCTTGGCGCTGTGCGGTTGTCGGACAAGTCGGAATGGAGCGTTGAGATAGGGGCTCCGGCAAAAGTGCCGCAAACCCCTGTGGAGCATGGAGAATTAAGTGGCTCGTATTGCCGGGGTAAACATCCCCACAAATAAGCGTGTTATCATCGCGCTGACCTACATTCACGGAATTGGCCGCACCACGGCCGTCCAAATCGCCGACAAGCTTGGCATCGATCACGCCGCGCGTGTGCAGGACCTCACCGATGAGGAAGTTCTGCGTATTCGCGAGACGATCGACGCTGACCACACCGTCGAAGGCGATCTGCGTCGCAACACCGCGATGAACATCAAACGCCTGATGGACCTGCGTTCGTATCGCGGTCTTCGTCATCGTAACCAGCTGCCCGTTCGCGGTCAGCGCACGCACACCAACGCCCGCACCCGCAAGGGTAAGGCCAAGCCGATCGCCGGCAAGAAGAAGTAAGCCACCGAGATCACCCTCAGGCTTTTTCCTTCTGACGAGTTAAAGGACTTTTCGAAATGGCACGCGAACCCGGCCGAGTAAGACGGCGCGACAAGAAAAACATCACCAGCGGCGTTGCGCATATCAACGCCAGCTTTAACAACACCATGATCACCATCACCGATGCACAGGGCAATGCGATTAGCTGGTCCAGCGCAGGCATGATGGGCTTCAAAGGCAGTCGTAAGTCGACGCCGTACGCAGCGCAGGTTGCTGCTGACGACGCGGGCAAAAAGGCGGCCGAACATGGTGTCCGCACTCTCGAAGTCGAAGTGAAAGGCCCGGGTTCGGGTCGTGAGAGCGCCTTGCGCGGTCTCGCCGCGGTTGGCTTCAACATCACGTCGATTCGCGATGTGACGCCGATCCCCCATAACGGGGTGCGTCCATCGAAGCGTCGCCGCGTCTGATCCGTCCCGGTGCGGTGGCCGTTCTGGCTGCTGCACTTGCAAGCGGGTCTGACGTGGTCACCACCACCGCGTAAGCTCTGACCCGCTCGAAATTTGAACCGCTGATATAGCGAATTAGGGGAAATCCATGTCCGTCAACACGAAGAACTGGCAGGAACTCAAGAAACCCAACGCTCTCGAAATCAAGGAAGGTGGCGACAAGCAGCGCAAGGCGACCTTTGTCGCCGAACCGCTTGAACGCGGCTTTGGTCTAACGCTCGGCAATGCTCTGCGCCGGGTGCTGCTGTCCTCTTTGCAGGGTGCAGCGATTACCTCGATCAAGATCGAGAACGTACTCCACGAATTCTCCTCGCTCGCGGGCGTGCGTGAAGACGTGACCGATATCGTCCTGAACGTGAAGCAGATCGCCCTTAAGATGGAAGGCGAGGGGGCCAAGCGCCTTCAGCTTTCCATGACCGGTCCGGCTGAAGTGAAGGCTGGCGACATTGCTGTCACCGGCGACATCGAAGTGATGAACAAGGACCTCGTCCTGTGCCACCTTGATGAAGGTGCGACGCTCAACATGGAGCTGACCGCTGACGTTGGTAAGGGCTATGCCCCGGCTGTTCAGAACCGCCCGGCCGATGCGCCGATCGGCCTGATCCCCATCGACTCGCTGTATTCGCCAGTCCGCCAGGTGAGCTACAAGGTCGAGAACGCTCGTGTCGGTCAGGAACTGGACTACGACAAGCTTTCGCTGACTGTTGAAACCGATGGAACAGTGGCTCCTGAAGACGCCGTGGCCTATGCCGCGCGTATTCTGCAGGACCAGCTGACCTTGTTCGTCCACTTCGAGGACGGCATCCCGCAGCCGCAGTCGGCCATGATCGGCCATGCCGCGCAGCCGCAGGAAGACGATGCCAACCAGCTCAACCGTTACCTTCTCAAGAAGGTTGACGAGCTGGAACTGTCGGTGCGTTCGGCGAACTGCCTCAAGAACGACAATATCATCTATATCGGCGACCTGGTTCAGAAGACCGAAGCCGAGATGCTGCGCACGCCGAACTTCGGTCGCAAGTCGCTCAACGAGATCAAGGAAGTGCTCTCCAGCATGGGTCTGCGTCTCGGTATGGACATCCCTGGCTGGCCACCGGAGAACATTGAGGAAATGGCCAAGAAACTCGAACAAGAGCTGCTCGGCTAAAACAGGTTTCGGCGGCGCGCCTCTCATTTTGAGAAAGCGCCGCCAGCACTGGGCTACCTCACACGGGCCCTTTTCAAACGAAGGAATACACACATGCGTCACGGAATTTCACAGCGAAAGCTGAGCCGTAAGTCGGGCCACCGTAAGGCCCTGTTCCGCAACATGGCTGCTGCCTTGATCAAGCATGAGCAGATCAGCACGACCCTTCCCAAAGCGAAGGAACTGCGCCCCTATGTCGAAAAGCTGATCACGCTCGCAAAGCGTGGCGGCCTTTCGAACCGGCGCCTGGCGCAAGCGCGCCTGCTGGATGACACACAGTTGAAGAAGCTGTTCGACGTTCTGGCAGAGCGTTACAGCGACCGCGAAGGCGGCTACACCCGCATCATCAAGGCCGGCTATCGCGATAGCGACAGCGCGCAGATGGCAATCATCGAGTTCGTCGAACGCGACGAAGATGCAAAGGGTCAGGACAGCGGTCCGGTTGTAAGCGACGAGGATGAATACGCCGAGGCGTAAACCTCTACTGCAAGAAACAAAGGAAGGGCTGGCGGAGCGATCTGCCGGCCCTTTTCTTTTGTGCGGTGCCGTTTAGTGTCCGCGCCTATGAAAAAGCATGTTCTGGTTGCCGCTGGTGCGGCCTTCGCACTTTCCTCCCATGCTTTGGCTCAATCTGCCCAAGAGCAACTTGATACGAGATATGACCGCGCTCTTGCCGCAGGGTACAAAGCAATGATGTTGTGCAGCGCGATCGCAAACGCCGAGCTGACCGGTAGCCAGCGATCCCCGGAAAGCGTGCATCAGTGGGAACTGGCGGGAATTCAAGCCCCGCTGAATGATATGGTTCAAGGCTTGCCCTATAAGATCGTGCGCACTGACGCAGGGCACCTTCGCCATGTCCGCGTCACTTGGTCTGACGATATGCTCCCGCGTATCGCTCGCCATGACAGCGGTTTTGGCTGCGTGAATTTGCCAATCGGGTCAGATCCCGACCAGTTCAAGCTTGATTTGGAAGTGTTACCAAGGGAGCCAGATATCATACCACCGGCCACGTCGACATATGAATATGGTGGCATTGAGTTTCATCTGCGGCGCGGGCTTGATGTCGCTGGGGAACTAGAGGTTCGGCCCACTATTCCATTGGTTTTGGGCAAGGCCTTCGGAGAGCTCTACGGAGAAGGTCGCACGACAGCAGTGGTTCTTCGCACCCTTGATGATGAGGGCGAGTTGTCACTTCAATTGGCGTCTTATGCGCCTGGTTTTGACGCGCATACCCCCCAACGCACTTGGTCTGTTGCCAAGAGTATCGCAGCCACGCTGGTTGGCGCCGCGGCGCAAAGTGGCGAGCCTTGCGTCAGCGCGATTATGCCCACTCAGCTTACCAAAGGAGCGGCAGAACCGCGCCGCCGCATTACCGTGGATCACCTGCTGCGTATGGCTTCGGGACGGTATTCTGATACGCCGGGTAACCGTACCGACCCGCTCTATTGGGGCGGGACCAGCGTTGACGAGCGAGCCGCGAATTGGCCAATCGTTCACGAGCCCGGAACAGTCTATCGCTATGCAAACAATGACACGTTGATGGCAGTGCAGTCGATCGAATGTTACCTTGAGAAGC
>JBCCVO010000060.1:0-3895 GCA_039195235.1 Pseudomonadota bacterium | reverse complement strand
CAATGATCCTGAGCTGCTTATCATGGACGAACCGTTTGGTGCGCTGGATCCGATCACCCGCGATGCGCTGGGCGAGAAGGTCCGCGAACTGCATGAACGGCTTGGCCTGACCACTATCATGGTGACGCATGACATGGCCGAGGCGCTGCTGCTTGCCGACCGGGTGCTGGTAATGGATTCAGGCCAACTGGTCGCCGACGAAACACCTCAAGCGCTTCTGACAGGCAGTGGCGGCGAGATCGCGCAGAGCCTTGTGTCCGTACCGCGCCAGCACGCCGAAAAGCTTGCAGAGATGGAAGGACGCCTCGCCTGATGGAAGGCTTCCTCGAAACGCTGTTCGGCCTTGGCGACAAGTTGGCCGCCCACATCGTGCTCGCCGCCAGTGCAATCGGGCTGGGCATTCTGGTGGCTTTGCCACTCGCGGTCTGGGCGAGCCGCTCGGTGGCGGTCAATCGGATCGCGTTGGGTTTTGCAAGCCTTGTCCAGACCATCCCGGCGCTGGCTTTGCTCGCCCTGTTCTTCCCCATCCTGCTGTCCTTGCGCGCAGTGTTCGGGGAGGGACTGCCAACACTCGGCTTTCTGCCCGCATTGCTCGCTCTCGCTCTCTATGCCTTGCTGCCGATTCTGCGCAATGCGGTGACGGCACAGGCGAATCTCGATCCCGGCGCGCTCGAAGCGGCAGATGGTGTCGGCATGACAAGCTGGCAGAAGCTTGCTCTTGTCGAAGCGCCTTTGTCAGCGCCTTTCGTAATGGCGGGCATCCGTACTGCCAGCGTATGGACAATCGGCGCGGCGACGCTCTCTACCACGATCGGTCAGCCGAGCCTTGGCGACCCGATCTTTGCCGGGCTTCAGACCCAGAACTGGGCACTGGTGCTGGCAGGATGCGTTGCCAGCGCAGGCCTTGCGCTGATCGCCGATGCGCTGCTCGGTCTGATTGAGCGCGGCCTGATCCAGCGCAGGCGCTGGCAATATGTCGGCGGGATGATCGCGGTTGCACTGGGGCTGATGGCCGCGCTCTTCCATCAATCAGGTGATAATGACGAGGATACCGTCATCATCGCTTCAAAACAGTTTTCGGAGCAATACATTCTCGCGCAGCTTATCGGATCGCAGCTAGAAAAAGCGGGCTATTCAGTAGAATATCGCGACGGACTTGGTTCTGCGGTGGTGCACAATGCGGTGGCAAGTTCGAGCATCGACATATCGATCGACTACACCGGCACAGTCTGGACCAACAATCTGAGGCGCAAAGACAATCCCGGACGCGAGGAAATGTACGAGACCATCGTCAAGTGGGAGCGCGAGGAAAACGGGGTGCTGGTACTCGGGCGGCTCGGTTTCGAGAATGCCTATGCCTTCGCCATGCGCGAAGACCGGGCGGCTGAACTGGGCGTGACATCGCTAGAGGATCTGGTGACCATCGGTCCGCAGCTGACAGTGGGAGGTGATCCGGAATTCTTTGAACGACCCGAATGGATCGCAGTGCGCGAGGCCTATGGGCTGCGTTTTGGCGAAACCCGCAATTTCTCACCGACCTTTATGTACAATGCCCTTCGGTCGGGTGAGGCGGATGTGATTAGCGCTTACACCTCGGATGGACGGATCGCAGCGGACCGGCTGGTGTTGCTCAAAGATCCGAAAGAAGCGCTGCCTAGCTACGACGCGATGGTCATGATCTCCCCACGCCGGGCGAACGACGCCAGGCTCACTGCAGCGCTCGAGCCTTTATTGGGAGCAATCGGCGTCGAGGCGATGCGCGAGGCCAATTTCGCCGTCGATCGCGAAGGCGAACGCAAGCTCAGCCCCGCCGCCGCCGCCGCAAGACTGGCCGAGGAAATCGGTTTATAGCAAGCAACGGTTGTAAAGCGACCGACCGCAGTGATGCGACCTTTGGGTCGCAAGAGCAAGGATATCGCGGGCCTGAATAAGCTCGTTGAAAGTCAACGCGCCTTGCGCCAGATCTGCGTCTGGCAGAACGGCCCAATGCATCCCTTTACTTCAAGAATATTGGGCCCTTTGCGACGAAGGATCGAGCGATAGCTTTTGCCGCTCTTGGGATCGTAAATGCGGCCGCGCCACAGGTCATCGTCTTCCGAGAAATCGTACAGCACCGGCAGGCCGAGCAGCTTGCGCTTCTTCTGCTTTGGATCGGGATTGTTGATGTCGCGCTGGTCCGGGCCGTCAGGCGGAGGCACGAGGAACCGGTTGATCTTGCCACACACTGTCGCGCCACATTTGGCGATCAAGACCACCGCGTCCTTTTCTTCGGTGACCCACCGCCCATTGATCGGATCAGCCGCTGAGGCGGGCACAGAGACCGTCGCAAACAACGTAGCGAAGATAGCAAGCAGACGGTACGGGGCCATGAGTCTCTCCAAATAGGGCACTACCAGCAATACGCGCATATGCGACTTTAGGTTACACTAGCGCAGCGAAACGCCTCAGTCGAAACCAACCCCGTCGGGCCAACGTCGACCGCATATACCCAGCACTTTGAAGAGCGTGCCCATCTCGCTATCGCCCACCAACCGGTTGAACTGGCGTTGCAATTTGTCCTTATTCGAAGGGTCCTTGCGTTGCAGCGCCTCGAGCCGGGTCTCGATGCCGAGCTGGCGCAGCCATTCGCCCTGCATCTGGATGCCCATCACGTCGGCGCCGTTCTTTTTTGCAACATCCTGAAGCATTTCGAAGTCGACATGGGCGGTGATGTCAGCTTCGCCCGGATGGCTGAGTGGATCAACCTTCTTGTGATCTTGGATCGCCTGCAAGGTTGATCCACCGCGCAGCTCGAGGGAGCCGTAGTCAATGATCAGAGCGGCGCCACCCTGCGCCGTCAGACGGTTCGCGATCTCTTCCATATTGGCGGCCGCAGCGGGACTGGTTTCGATCATCGAGCCTTGCGACGCGCTCTTCCAGCTTTTGGGCACGATCGAATCCATCGGCTTGTCACCGGCCACGAACACGAAGCGATCATCTTCCAGTCCGACCATCCGTTCGTGCCAGCCATTTGCCGAGCGGACGAGCTGGTGCACCGGCAGTGCGTCGAAGAACTCGTTGGCGACGATCAGCAGCGGTGCATCTTCAGGCAGAGTCGACAGATCATCGTGATGGATGACATCGGGAAACGCCTCTTGCTGGATATTGCGCAGCGCAGGTGAACCTTCGACAAAGTGGATTTGCGGGTCGAATTCGTATCGGGCTGCCGTCCCCAACGCATCCTTGGCCAGAGTCCCGCGTCCCGGTCCAAGTTCGACATAATGAATGCGTTTGCGTGAGCCCATCTTGACCCACAGGTCAGCCAGCCAAAGTCCGATCAGTTCGCCAAACATCTGGCTGACTTCGGGTGCTGTGATGAAATCGGAATCTTCGCCCAGTGGATCACGGCTGGCGTAGTAGCGCGCGTTGCTTTCACCCATGTATTGCGCGAGGCTGATCGGTCCGGTTTCGCGGATCAGGCGGCGATAGGTCTTGCCAAGATCGGCTGCTTTCGCGCGGGCTTCGGCTTCTTCCTTGGCCTCGGCTTCCGCTTTTGCCGCCAGAGCTTCCGCCTCGGCCGTTGCTTTGGCTTCTGCGTCAGCTTTTGCTTTTGCCTCTGCCTTGGCCTTCTCCTCGGCTTCTCTTTTCGCTTTCGCTTCGGCTTCGGCTTCCGCTTTTGCTTTGGCTTCAGCCTCTTTCTTTGCTTTGGCCTCCGCTTCGCGCTTCGCCTTAGCCTCTGCCCTGGCTTTCGCTTCCGCAGCAGCTTTCGCCTCTGATTCGCGCTTTGCCTTCTCTTCGGCCTTCCGCTTTGCTTCTGCCTCGGCCTGCGCTTTCTTTTCAGCCTCACGCTTAGCTAGAGCTTCAGCCTTTGCCTTTGCCTCTGCTTTGGCCTTCTCATCGGCTTCTCTCTTCGCTT
>JBCCVO010000059.1:0-4242 GCA_039195235.1 Pseudomonadota bacterium | reverse complement strand
CGACGTGATAAGCGGTGCGGAAGGCTACGAATGGGTTCCAGATGGAAGGCTGATGACCGCCATTGAGCGCGCAATGCAGGCTCTTGATCTCGTCGTTTTTGTGCCGGTCTTGTCGCCCGACGAAATCGAAGTTCAGATCGAGTTTCCCGGGTTGCGCCGCCAAGTTGATGCTCGATTGAAGACGATGCTGCGCGACGATGATTGGGGGTTCTTTGAAGCGGGATTACCGATCTTGGAGGTGTCCGGACCGCCCGATCAGCGTGTTGCCAGGGTTGTGTCCGAGGTCACTGCACGCGGAATCGCATTTTGAAGCCGGATTTTCGCATGCGGTATTCCACGACCGGCAGCGCTGTCGCGCAGTGTGTGAGTTCAGATTGAACTCGAATTCGCAAGTGCGGCGAATGTCTCCTTCGACTGATTGCAAAGCAGCATCCGAGTAGCGAATGACCGGCAGGTGCGGGCCGCGATCGACGGCGACCAACGCCCGACTCCAAGCAGATGTTGCTGCGCGGAGCTTGGCAGCACCGAGCCCAACTCGACCGATGCTGCGCTTCGTTCCAATGGCTGCTTTGTAGAGCGCGGTTCATCTCAAAGCCGCGCTCTACCATCTATGTACACACTACTTGGTCTCTATCGTTGCAATTCCGTCGGCCTGTGATTGCAGCACCTCCAGGGTCTGCGACCAACTCGGATCGTCGTTGTAGAGATGGGAGTACAGAAACGCAGACGTGGCCCGCTGCACGACCGCGAGACGATCCGGGTCTTCGTCCCCGGTTTCCTTCGCGTCGTAACCGGCGATCCCCCCAAGCCCGTGCTGTCCGCCGACAAGGCTCAACAGGTGCGATGCGCCAGGGCCATCTTCATAGGCCGCCCGATACCATTCCGCACCGCGCACAGTCATGAATGGGTTAACATCTTCGTCACCGACGATAACAAGTGATGGCGTTGAAAGGTGCAAATAGTCTGGATTGAGCTCAGAGAAGTTTTGCCGCGCGAAGTCGCTGAGGTTGTCGCCACCACGTCCCGGAGGGGCCAGCATCACGCCGGTCTTGATCCGCGGTTCGATGATCGACACGTCGGTGTCCTCGGGTCGCTTCGGGTCGGTGAGCCTGGCACCGAGCAGCATTCCGACGGTCTGTCCGCCCATCGAGTGCCCGACGGCGGCGATGCGATCATGATCGAGGCGGCCAGCGAGCAACGGAGTCGCGCTTTCAATCTCATCAAGCTGATCGATGATGTGCTTCATTTCATTAACGCGTATGCGCCAGAACAGCGGCGCGCCCGGCTGGTCATGGGGCAGTCCACCAACCTTCGAATTGGCGTGGGTCGGCTGGATCACGGCGAAACCCTGGCTAGCCAGGAAGGACGCGAAAGGCCCGTATCCATCCTTCGATGGCAGATAAAGCGAAGGCCCGTCCCCGTGAGAGAATAACACTATGGGAAGGTCATTACCTTCGATGGGGGCTGTGATCCGTAGTTCAAGCGGCTGCGGCCGGAACGGCGCATCAAGTGTCACGGGATCAATCGAGACGGTTTGGACGGGCGGGCGCATAGGCAGGTGGCGCGCTTTGTCGATGAGATTGTTCATGGGTCTATCCTGTTTGGGGTGTTCAGCCGGGTTCGGATCAGCTATCTGTCAGTAAGTGGAACGCTGTTCCGGCGGAATATATGGAGCATTGTTCCGCTTATGTCAATAACCGGAACGCCGTTCCGAAAAATGATGTTGAAGACGAAGTATCATGAGCGATACCAAGAACGTGCCAGACGCCACTCGGGCGTTGCGCGCAGACGCCGCACGCAATGAAGACGCTGTGCTACAGGCCGCCAAGGAGGTCTTCCTGCAGTCTGGTGTGGATGCCCCGGTTCGCGAAGTGGCCAAACTCGCTGGTGTCGGCGTCGGCACACTTTACCGCCGTTTCCCGAAACGCTCCGATTTGATCAAGGCAGTGTTTCGTAGAGAGATCGATGCCTGCGTCGATGCGGCACAGGACCTTGAGGCCTCGCTAGACCCAGGCGATGCCGTTGCTGAGTGGCTCATGCTCTACGCAAGTTTCATGGGAACCAAGAAGGGTTTGGCAACCGCGCTCCACTCCGGAGACGACGCCTATGCGGACTTGCCCGGCTACTTTCGGGAGCGGTTCGAACCCACGCTGGCACGTCTGCTAGATCGCGCGAGTGAGGCGAATGCCCTTCGCGCTGAGGTCAAACCCTATGACCTGATGCGCGCCATCGGAAACCTCTCCGTGGCAGAAGGCGAGGATCGAGACGCGCATGTGAAACAGATGGTGTCGCTGATGATCGGCGGGCTTTTGGAGCGCTGACCATCAAAGGCTGTGCGCCATCAGGTCCAAGCCGCACCGCGATTCATGCCTACCAGAAGCAGTCATTGGCGCACCCGCAGCGAGAGTTTGCTTCGTCCGCTCACCGGCGACCCAAGCGCTTTGCAGCTAAGGTCGGGAGTAAGCCCAAATCGCCGAATGCTGCGCTACGCACGAAGGTCGGCTAAGTGGAGATTAACGCAAGCTGCCTGCAATGCGAACAGCTGCGAACCAACTCGGCATCGGCGTCACTGCCTGCATCTCTCGCTGTCACCCCGCAAATAGCACCATGTCCTCGACCCATCGCAGGCTTCGTGGTCTCACCCGCTGTGCCCCTTAGACCATCTGGCAAAGGGGACGCGAGAAGTTCATCGCCAGCGAAAATCAATGTCGGTCAGTCGGCAGAGACCAGTACCGACACTAATATGGCCCATACCGCCTACGCCTTCCTAGCCTTCGCCAAGAGCGTGGCTGCGCGCATCTGGATCCGTCGTTTGTCGACATGACCTAGCGAAGATGGGTGTTGAAGAAGTCTATCGTGCGCTCCCAAGCAAGGTCGGCAGCCGCCTCGTCATGTCGCGGTGTGGAGTCGTTGTGAAAGCCGTGGTTTGTGCCGGGATAGAAATGAACGGTGTAGGTCTTGCCGTGCTCTTGCAGCGCCGCTTCATAGGCCGGCCACCCTTCGTTGATCCGGTCGTCAAGTTCCGCGTATTGCAAGAGCAGAGGTGCCTGAATATTCGGAACATCTTCCGCGCTCGCCTGGCGTCCATAGAATGGAACCGAAGCGCCCAGTTCCGGATACGCAACCGCCATCGCGTTGCACACGCCTCCGCCATAACAGAAGCCGACGCAGCCGATACGCCCGGTCGTGTCCGCATGGTCGGCCAGGAACTCATAAGCCGCGAAGAAGTCGTTCATGAGCAACACGCCATCGACCGTTCGCTGTAGGTCTCGGCCGTCGGTATCGTTTCCGGGGTAACCACCGACAGAGGTCAGCCCGTCCGGAGCAAGGGCGATGAAGCCAGCCTTCGCCACACGGCGCGCGACATCCTCGATATAGGGGTTCAGTCCACGGTTCTCATGGACCACCACAACGGCGGGCACCGGCCCGTCAACGTTCGCGGGGCGAACAAGATAGCCGCGGACTTCGCCGTGACCGTTGGGCGAGGGATAGGTGATGTACTCGGCGTGAATATCTTCGTCGGTGAAGCTCACCTGTTGCGCCAAGGCATAGTTGGGCGAAAGCATATCCAGAAGCGCGATCGCAGTCAGACCGCCGACGGCAAACTTGCCCGCGCGATCAAGGAACTCGCGCTTCGAGATCTTCCCGTGCGCATAGAAGTCGTAGAGATCCAGCAGTTCTTGATCGAAATCAGCCGCCGTCATGCGGCGTGGGGGAGAAAGGTCGTTCATTGCGCGCTCCTTGGTTCGCATGAAAGCATTGTTTGTCATGAAGACAGTCTATTCGGCTTCGTGAGAGCTAGGCAGTAAAAGCCACGTGAGGCGGATCGCAGCGTTGTCGATCGCAATCAAGGACATGCCCAGACCCGCCTTGGCGTCGTCAGTCGACGACGAGACGACAAAGCACGGTGTTACTTTGTGCAAGGTCCGGCCCCCAGATCAGCTGGGCGGCATCGGACCACTGGATTTGTTCGTAGCCGCCCCTTGGAACGACCTCCCGTTCGGAATAGACGCTGGCCTGCGCCCAGCCCGAGGCGTCAAAGCCGGCGAGGTGCCAGCCCTCGGGCGGGTCTACGGCCTCAAAGGTGCACGACCCTCCGCCGGCGACGGGATTGCTTTCGCGCTCGCAAGACCGGTCCAACGGCGCGGTATGGACGACGAGGCAGCGCCAGGCGTCATCACTGACGGCAACAAGCTGGCCGGCGCCGTCCCTGATCTGCACGATGGCGCCACCATCGCCCAT
>JBCCVO010000058.1:0-4660 GCA_039195235.1 Pseudomonadota bacterium | reverse complement strand
TCGACGCTATGGCTGGCCTGCCATGCGTCGAAGATCGCGATAAAGTCCTTGCGCTGTTCGGGCAGCAGCATTTCAAGCGCTTTGCGTCGCCCGACCTCGTCTTCGGCGAGGATCATCTGGCGCACCGCACTGATCCGGCCCGCATCGAAGAACATGTGTTCAGTCCGACATAGGCCTATTCCTTCCGCGCCAAACTGCCGCGCCATCCGGCAATCGTCGGGCGTTTCGGCATTGGTCCGCACGCGCATCCGGCGCAGCCCATCGGCCCATTCCATCAAGGTTGCGAAATCGCCCACCAATTCGGGCTCGATCGTCGGGACGATGCCGAGCATGACCTGGCCGTTCGCGCCATCAAGCGTGATCTCGTCGCCTTCCTTAAGCTCCTGACCTCCGATCCGCAGAGTTCGCGCCTCGCGGTCGATCGACACCGCGCTCGCGCCAGAAACGCAGGGCCGCCCCATCCCGCGAGCAACTACCGCAGCGTGCGAAGTCATACCGCCACGCGCGGTCAGGATGCCTTGCGCTGCATGCATGCCATGAATGTCTTCCGGGCTGGTCTCGACCCGCACAAGGATGACCTTGTCCCCGCGATGCACCCACTGCTCAGCAGTATCGGCATCCAGAACGATCTTGCCCGCTGCGGCACCCGGAGACGCCGGAAGCCCGCTGGTGAGCACATTGCGCTCAGCTTCGGGATCTAGGGTCGGGTGCAGCAATTGATCGAGCGCCATCGGATCGACGCGGCGCACCGCTTCGCGCTGATCGATCAACCCTTCTCCAACCATCTCGACCGCCATTTTGAGCGCGGCTTTGGCCGTGCGCTTGCCTGAGCGCGTCTGCAACATCCACAGTTTGCTGCGCTCTACGGTGAATTCAATGTCCTGCATGTCACGATAGTGGCTCTCAAGCAGGTCGAACACACGCGCCAGCTCGCCATAGGCTTCAGGCATTGCCTCTTCCATCGAAAGCGGCTTGGCCCCCGCCGCCTGACGCGCGGCGCTGGTGAGATATTGCGGTGTACGGATGCCCGCAACCACGTCTTCGCCCTGCGCGTTGATAAGGTATTCGCCATAATAAGCGCGCTCGCCCGTCGCCGGATCGCGGGTGAAGGCGACGCCCGTGGCGCTCGTTTCGCCCATATTGCCGAACACCATCGCCTGCACATTAACCGCAGTTCCCATGTCGTGCGGAATGTCATTCAACCGGCGATAGATCTTCGCGCGCTCGGTGTCCCAACTATCGAACACCGCGCCAATTGCGCCCCAAAGCTGCGCTTGCGGGTCCTGCGGGAACGGCTCGCCCAATTCACGCTCCACGATGGTCTTGTATTCCGTGACCAGCACGCGCCATTCTTCCGCCGAAAGCTCGGTGTCGGCGTAATAGCCATTGTCTTCCTTGGTGATTTCAAGCGCTTCTTCGAACAGCCCATGATCCACGCCAAGCACCACATCGCCATACATCTGGATGAACCGACGATAGCTGTCCCACGCAAAGCGCTCATCCCCACTGGTTGCCGCAAGCCCTTCGACAGTTGCGTCGTTCAGACCGAGGTTGAGCACCGTATCCATCATGCCCGGCATCGAGATCGCTGCACCCGAGCGGACCGAGACGAGCAGCGGCCCAGGACCATCGGCGCTGGCATCGCCGAACTTCTTGCCTGCGGCCTGCTCAATATGCGCAATCGCATCGGCAACCTCGCCGCGCAGCGCATCGCCAATGCTCTTGTCGCCCTTCAGATAGTCGAGGCACTGTTCGGTCGTAATCGTGAAGCCCGGAGGCACCGGCAGGCCGATGCTCGCCATCTCGGCCAGGTTCGCGCCCTTACCACCCGTAACGGTCTTATTCTTCTGACGCGGGTCGGAGTGGTCGGCATTCCCACCGAAAGTATAGACCGTTTGTAGCGACATCATATTTCCTACGAAGTTGACAAAGGTGACAGGGCGTCACGCGCTTTTTGCGGCGATAGTGTTAGGAAACCCGAGGGATACAGGCTGCTTTGCAAAGTTGACACCTATCCAACGCGCTAACCCTCGATCCGGTTGAAATCGGCGACCTGGTGAACGGCATCGCGGAACCGCGCGAGCAACGCGAGCCTGGCTTCACGAACATCCGCGTCTTCGGCATTGACGATCACATCTTCAAAAAACCGGTCGATCGGCGCACGCAGAGTTGCAAGAGTTGCCATGGCTGCCTCGAAGTCTTCGGCTTCAAGTGCAGCCGTCGCTTTCGGCTCCGCAGCATCGAGCGCATCGATCAAATCCCTTTCGGCCGGTTCGGGAGTGTAGGAAAGATCTTTATCGGAAGGGTTATGCTGGGCGCGCATCGCATCGTCGAATTCAGGCTTACCCACGAGTGCGAGAGGGTCTTCCTCGCCGGTTTGTTCGGGTCCGTTGGCTGCCTTGTCTTTCCAGCTCTCTTTTTTGAGAATGTTCGCCGCGCGCTTGTAGCCAGCGAGGAGATTGGTGCCGTTTTCGGTTTCGATGAAGCTTTGCAACGCCGTGACCCGCGCGAGTAGGCGGACAAGATCGTCCTCTCCGCCCAGTGCGAACACCGCGTCGATCAGATCATGACGAACGCCAGCCTCGCGTTGTTGGACCTTGAGGCGGTCGGCGAAGAAGTCTCCTAGGTGACGGATTGCGGGGCTGATGACTCCATCATAGATTTCCGAACTTCGAGCCAACGAACGATCTCGTGCAGCTTCGTAAATCTTGCGCTGAGCACCTTCATCCACGCCAATTCCGGCACTATCCAACGAAGACATTGCTGATTGAAATGCACCGAAATCGTGTGTGCCAACAATTCTTCCGACCAATTGGGCCATCGAATGAGCAAACGGCCATGGAAGACTGAAGCGTAGATTATTTTGGAGTATCAGTAGGATTGACGAAATCGCAGCGCGCCTTAGCGCAAACGGATCTTTTGACCCCGTCGGTCTTTCTTCAATCGCAAAAAACGAGCCAATCGTATCCAACTTATCCGCCAGCGACACCGCGACCGTCACCGGTGCGGTTGGCACGTCGTCACCCTGCCCCACAGGCTTGTAGTGATCGCGAATTGCGTCGGAGACTTCGCGCGGCAGGCCTTCTTTCTCGGCGTAGTATCCGCCCATCAGGCCCTGAAGCTCCGGAAATTCGCCGACCATTTCGGTGACGAGATCGGCCTTGCACAACCGCGCGGCCTCTTCAGCAAGGTCAGGATCGCCTTTTACGATGCCCTCTTCACACAACCACCGCGCCAACTTCGCCACCCGATCCACTTTGTCGGCAACCGTTCCAAGCTTCTCATGGAACGTGATCCGCTCCAGCTTGGTCGCGTGCTCAGCCAGCGTCGTTTTCTGGTCGAGCTCCCAGAAGAAGCGCGCATCGGCCAGACGCGCGGCGAGCACTTTGCGGTTGCCATCGACCACCACCGCCGGGTCTGCCGGAGCGATGTTGGACGTGCAGATAAAGGCGTTGGCGAGGCGCGTGCCTTCCATCCCGTCAGTCCGCTCGCAGACGAAATACTTCTGGTTGACCCGCGCGGTGAGCTGGATGACTTCGGGCGGCACGTCGAGGAAGCTTTGATCAAAGCGCCCGAGCAGCGGCACCGGCCATTCAGTCAGGCCTGCATTCTCGACCACCAGCCCTTCATCTTCGATCACGCTCAACCCCGCAGCGCGAGCGGCCTTGCGAGCGCCTTCGCGGATGATCCCGGCGCGCTCTTCATGGTCGACGATGACCGAAGCTTCGCGCAGCTTCTCGGCATAGTCGTCCGCGCCGTCGATCTGGATGATACCTGTGGAGTGGAACCGGTGGCCCAAGGTCTCGCGACCGCTTGCCAGCCCGTCAGTCAGGAAAGGCACGACTTCGCCATCAAGCAGCGCGACAATGCCAGAGAGCGGGCGTACCCATTTGAGGCTTTCGGAACTGATCGAGGCATCGCCCCAGCGCATACTCTTGGGCCAAGAGAAGTCACTTATGACTGCAGGAATTGCTGCGGCGAGAAGACCGCTGACCGACTGCCCGGGTTTCTCGATCACGGCGAAATAGGTAGCGCGGCCTTTAATCTCGCGTTCTTCAAGCTGGTCGCGCGTCACGTTATTCTTGCGACAGAACCCATCAACCGCCTGATCCGGCGCGCCAACCGGAGGTCCCTTGGCCTCCTCTGAAACGGCTTCGGTCTCGGTCGGAAGCTCGCGCGCAATCAGCGTCAGCCTGCGCGGGGTGGACCAGACCGTCAGATCGCCCGTGGCAACACCGACTGCATCCATCTCGCGCCGGAATAGCTTTTCGAGTTCATCTCGCGCGCCCTTTTGCATGCGCGCAGGGATTTCTTCGGATCGCAGTTCGAGCAGGAAATCGGCCATCAGATGAGGCTCCAATCCGGATATTGCTCAGCCCATTTCGGGGCCATCAACTCAGCATATTTCTCGCACGATCCACGTGCCAGGTCGCGCACCCGGCCCATATAGCTCGCGCGTTCCTGCACGCTGATGACACCGCGCGCTTGGAGGAGGTTGAAGATGTGGCTGGCTTCCACCGCTTGTTCATAGGCGGCGATGGGCACATCAGCTGCAAGCGCATTGCGGCATTCAGCCTCGGCCATCGTAAACAGGTCAAACAGAGCGTCAGTATCCGCTACCTCGAAGTTCCACTTCGACATCTGCTTTTCGTTTTCGAGG
>JBCCVO010000057.1:0-4696 GCA_039195235.1 Pseudomonadota bacterium | reverse complement strand
GCTCGGCAACCCGATCCTGCCGCTGCACGGTCAGGTCGAGCCATCTGCGCAACGGGCTGCGATCCAGCGGGATCCTGATAGAAGACGGCGCGTGGTGTTGGCGACTTCAATTGCGGAGACGTCGCTGACCCTTGATGGTGTGTCGGTGGTGGTCGATAGCGGCCTCGCGCGCAACGCAGAGTTCGATCGAGCCGCAGGCACAACGCACCTGGTGACGCACCGCGCCAGCCAAGCCGCCGCTGTGCAAAGGGCCGGGCGAGCTGCGCGGCAACGGCCGGGTTTGGCGTATCGATTGTGGGAGGAAGGCGGTCATAGTGGCCGGCCCAAGTTTGCGCCTCCCGAGATTGAGACTGCGGACCTTGCGCCCCTATTGTTAAAGCTTGCCAAGTGGGGATCAAGTGATCCGAGAGAGCTTGCTTGGCTCGATCAGCCACCGGAAGCTTCGATTGCTGCGGGACGGACGACCCTGCAGGAACTGGGCGCGCTCGATACTGACGGGCGGATTACGCCGATGGGCGAAGCGATTGCCAGGATGCCGATGGCACCTGATCAGGCGGCGGCTGTGCTCCATGGAGCGCGCGGCGGGTGTGCGGAGCAGACCGCGGAGCTGGTTATGCTGCTGCAAGAACGCGGGCTGGGCGGCCGGAGCGAGGATCTTGCCCAGAGGCTCTCGCGGTGGCGCGGTGATCGTTCCAAACGCGCGAGCAGTGCTCGAGGTATCGCGCAAGGTTGGGCACGAATTGCAAGCAAGTCGACGCAGACTGGTGAGAGAGTCGCGCTCGAGCCCGCCGAATGCCTCGCGCTCGCGCGACCTGAATTCGTCGCCAAGCGCCGCGATAAGAGCGGTGAGCAATGGCTCGCTGCCGGAGGGCGCGGTTTCCAGCTCGATCCCGCATCACCACTCGCCCGTGCCGAGTGGATTGTGATCGGCGATGCGCAGGGCCAGGCGAAGGGCGCGCGGATTGCAGGTGGTGTGGAGCTTTCCGTGCAACAAGTGGAAATGTTGTTTGCCAACAAGCTCGAAGATCATTCTATAATACGCTGGAATACAGAGAAAAATCGTGCCGAGGCCCGGCGCGAAAGGCGACTTGGCGCGATCCTCTTGTCAAGTGGTCCGGACCCTAAGCCAGACGTTGAGGCGGTTGTGGACATCCTTGTCGAAAAGGCTCTGGATAAGATGGGCGAGTTGTTTCCGCCTGGCTTTTTCGCCCGCGCTGAGTTTGCCGGTGTTGGTGCGCTTTCGAGCGGCGCTCTACGCAACAGCGCTAACCTATGGCTAAATCCCCTGCTTGAGGGGCGCCGAGACTTTGAAATCGCCCAGCAGCGATTTGCGGACGCTGCGCTGAATACGCTCGACTGGGACGCACGCCAGCGGTTCGAGGCGAAAGCGCCAACGCACTTCACATCGCCTGCACAGACCCGCCACCCAATTGACTATGCGGGTGACGATGCACCCAGTGTCGAGGTGCGCGTACAGGCGCTCTTCGGGCTCGACACGCAGCCCATGATTGGAAGCACGCCGCTGTTGCTCAAGCTCACCAGCCCTGCCGGACGACCGATCCAGTCGACCCGTGATTTGCCTGGATTCTGGCGTGGAAGCTGGGTCGATGTCGCGAAGGATATGAAGGGCCGCTACCCCAAACACCGCTGGCCGGATCAACCTTGGGTGGAAAAGCCCAGCCTGAAGACGAAAAACGCCTTCAATCGTGGCTAGCTTTCGACTATTCGAAAAGCGTTATGTCAGCACGGATTTATCAGCAGCCAAAAAGCGCCATGCAGTCGGGCAAGGCTAAAAGCGACACGTGGGTGCTCGAGTTTGAGCGATCCGAAGCGCACAAGGCCGACCCGCTTATGGGTTGGACTGGCAGTGGAGATACGCAGTCGCAGGTAAAACTCAGTTTTCCAAGCAAGGATGCGGCCAAGGCCTATGCTGAAAAATACGGCATTTCCGCCCGCGTGCATGCGACGCCTGCAAAGACGCTGAAGCTTCAAGCCTATGCGGATAACTTTCGCTAATTGATATCCTGGCTTGATTTGAACCTTATTCGGCCGGCTTCGTACGCGTTGTGGCAATCTGTCGCATCATTCAGAATGTCGTCCGCCAGAAGAGCAGTATCCGTCATTCCTGGCCCGACAAAGCGCGGATCGTCGCATTCGCCATCTTTGGTCCAATTCCCACCGTCACTGCCAAAGTCGACGGTTGCAATATCGGGTCGTTCCCGCAGTTCCGTCTCGGTTAGTGGAGTGCGATCAACGATCGACACATCTTCTGGCGCACAGGCAGCAAGCGCGAGAACAGCGACAAAGGTGGATAAACGTCTGATGCAGTCAAACTAGACGTCAGAAACACAGCCGTCCTCACACCGCTTGAACTTTTCCGCAACTTTGCCATATGCGTTTCCGGGAGTCGGGTGGACGTTTGCGTTCGCTCACCGGGTCAGGTCCGGAAGGAAGCAGCCCAGGTGAATTGCGACGGGTCGCTCGGCTCCTTTTTTCGTGTTTGGGCGTATCCCTCACACATTTCCCCAATCCGCTTCATGACAAATCGGTGCCAAGCGCCTAGCTTGCGCGTGTGGCTGATTCCGATCCTGATCTGACCGAAAACGGACAAGAGACTGCGCCTACGGCTGCCGAGCTGGAAGCGTCCGGGCAGGATTCGATGTTTGGCGATTCTGCCCCTTCGACTGAGCATGTCGCGGAGCCTGTTGCCATTCCGGCGTTGTCACCGACTGAGACAAACCAACCTTACCGGGTGCTGGCGCGCAAGTATCGTCCGCAGACTTTTTCCGAGCTTATCGGGCAGGAGCCGATGGTCCGAACGCTTGCGAATGCGATCGAGCGTGATCGGCTGGCGCATGCCTTCTTGATGACCGGGGTACGCGGGGTCGGGAAGACTTCGACCGCACGTCTGATCGCCAAGGCGCTCAACTGCGTCGGACCGGATGGCAAAGGCGGGCCAACAATCGATCCGTGCGGGCAGTGCGAGTATTGCGTGGCGATCGCAGAAGGCCAGCACATGGATGTGATCGAAATGGATGCGGCTTCGCATACCGGGGTCGACGACGTTCGCGAGATTATCGAGGCGGTTCGCTATGCGGCGGTTTCGGCGCGTTACAAGATCTACATCATCGACGAAGTTCACATGCTCTCGCGCAATGCCTTCAACGCGTTACTCAAAACGTTGGAAGAACCGCCGGCGCATGTAAAGTTCCTGTTTGCCACCACGGAAGTCGAAAAGCTGCCGGTCACGGTGCTCAGCCGGACCCAGCGCTTTGACCTGCGGCGTATTCCGGCGGAGCTTTTGGCTGAGCACTTCGGCAAGGTTTGCAAGAAAGAAGGTGTTGAGGCGGAGGCAGAGGCGCTGAGCATCATTGCTGGTGCTGCCGAGGGTTCGGTTCGTGATGGTCTGTCGATCCTGGATCAGGCGATTGCGCATGCCGATCTTGAGACGCAAAGCTCAGTTACGGCTGCGCGTGTGCGGGATATGCTGGGGCTTGCGGACAAGAGTGCCCAGCGCAAGCTGCTGGAAACTTTGCTGCGAGCCGATGGAAAGGCGCTGCTTGCCGGAATCGACGAGCAATACGCCTTGGGCGTTGAGCCGCTCGCTTTGATGCGTTCGCTGATGGACCTCGTTCACAAGATCACAGTCGCGCAGGTTTCGGGCGGCGAGCCTGATGCGCCGAGTGAGGAAGAGCGCGCCGCACTCTCAGAGTTCGCTGCCCAGCTTAGTCCGGCTCAGCTTCACCGCCTTTGGCAATTGCTGCTCAAAGGGCATGATGAGGTACGCAGCGCGCCCGACCCATTGATCTCTGCCCAGATGGCGCTGCTTCGCACGCTCCATGCCACCGACATGCCGGATCCGGGCAAACTCGCCAAACGCATTGAGGAAATCGCAAGCCAGCCCTCTGCGCCGTCTGTTGCGTCAATGGGTTCAGGCGACACACCTTCAGCTACTGCAGCAGCACCCATACAGGGTGCGCAGATCGACTGGGCCGAACTGGTCGAGCGGATCGATAATGGCGGACAGCTTCGGGTTGCCCAGATGATGCGCGATCGCATTCGCGTAATTGAATTGGCTAGCGAACGCCTCATTTATGAACGCGCGGACGATTTTTCCGATGATCCTGCGCCCGAAATCCGCGATGCGCTGTTCAAGCTTACCGGTCGCCGGTGGCAGGTCGAGAAAGGCAGCGGGAACGCTCAGCCAAGCCTGCGCGAACAAGCCGAAGCCGAAGCCAATGCCGTGCGCGACCGTATCCGATCAGACCCGCTGGTCGAAGCCGCCTTCGAAGCGTTCCCTGATGCGGAACTGCTCGAGCCACAAGATAATCTCGCCCATGCTTCCGCGTCTGGCGGTAAATGGAATTGAATAGGACGGAGATACCCCGATGAAATCGATGGAAGAAATGATGCAGGCCGCCCAGCAGGCCGCCGAGACAATCCAGAACCAGATGAGCGACATGCAGGTAAAGCTCGACAGCATCGAAGTCGAGGGCGCAGCCGGCGGTGGCCTGGTGAAGGTTCGCGCGACTGCAAAGGGCCGCATCCTCGGTGTCAGCATCGACGACAGCCTCATGAAACCCGACGAAAAGAACATCGTCGAAGATCTGGTGACCGCTGCGTTTAACGACGCGCGCGACAAGGCTGATCGAGTTTCTGCAGAGGAAATGAAGAATATGCAAAGCGGCATGGGCCT
>JBCCVO010000056.1:0-4897 GCA_039195235.1 Pseudomonadota bacterium | reverse complement strand
GGCGCACAACAGGCGGCGCTCATTCTCTATATTGACGGGTGTGGTGTAGCCGGAAAACTCGGCTCCACGCTTGTCCAAAAAGGTACGCGGAACAAGCTCGCCATTTTCACGAGCAGACCCGATTGCGCTACTTATCTGGACCGATGAAGCTTTGCCCATGCCGATCCGACCCGCTTCTTTTTCAAGGTCGGCAGCCGAGAAAACGGATTGCCGCTCGCTGAGATTTTCAGCAGCGAAAGCAACCGCGCGTGAGGCCAGCAGCTTGCCTTCCGCATCAAGTCTTCGCCCCAGATCGGCGTCGGCCGCTCTGGCCTCCGCCTTCGCTACTAATTCTTGTCGGTCCTTCTGCCCGAACCCCGCCTTGTCCGCCGTTGCTCTCCATTCCTTGACCATTTCACGGCGATTAACGGTCTTCTTTGCATCGCGAGTGTCGAGCGCCGCGACCTGCTTTTCCGCTGCCGACGCTGTTTCCCTGGTTTGGCCCCGCTCGGCAAGACGGGCTTCGACCTGACCCGCGCGCTCGCTGAAAGCTCGGATAACGTCTTCCGAAACACCCTTGATCTCGAACATCGAATCCGTGCCCGTCTCGATCGCATAGCCAAGTTCGCGTACCCCGCGTGCCAGCTCCTGCCGGTAGATCGCACCGATGGATTTCTGCAGCTGATAGAGCGCACGCGGTTCGATGCTGCGCCAATTCCCTTCACCGTCACGCGTCATATTCAAAATGACATTATGGGTGTGAAGCTGCGGGTCTTGCGCGCGGCTTGTATCATGCCGAAAGCTCGCGATCGCGAGATTGTCGGTCGTGTGACGTTTTGCCTTGCCATCCGACCTGATCCGGGTGGCGGCGGCATGGCGCTCCGCAAAGGCGAGGGCAGACTTCACCGCTTTGTCGTGCGCTTTGATCAGACGACGATCGCCTGCAACCTCTGCCATGATCGAAACTGATTTCGGCGCGCTCATGGTCACGTCCCAACCGGGACGATGTTCCAGTTTGCCGTCGCGGATGGTACCAAGCTGCTGGCCATTGGGAAATTTGCCGTCCAGCAAGTCTCGGAATTGCTCGCGGCCCACTTCGCCTGAAAGCCCAAGCTGTTTCGTACCCGCGCCTTGCCATTCGCTTGGGGAGAGGCTTCCTTCAGCGTAATAGTCATCGGCCTCGTAGTAGTTCGATGCCTGAGCCGAACTCGTCAGAGCGCTGATGCTGGCGACCATCAGACCGGGCCATCTTTGCCGATTGTTTTATCGGCATTCGCTCCTTTGACTGGCAACTTCCCCCAAAGCGACAGCGCAATATCGGCAGGCATAAAGCCGGGATGGACAGGTACGCCGCGCGCATCGATATGCTCTCGTGTCAATCTGATCTTCGCCACGGGAAGCGCGTCCGGCAATTGCAGGTACCCCCGATGTGGTTCCAGACGAAGGTTGCTTTCGATTACTGCCGGTCGAACGTGACGCGAGCTTCCCATTGAGGAGCGCCCGCTGTTGGGGCCATACTCAAAGCTGTCCGAAGCACTGCGGACCTCCACTTCGACATCGCCGATATTCTCGGATGCCCATTTGCGTGTCTCGCGATCAATGAGTTGTAGATAGAGCTTAGTGTTGCAACAGCCGAGGATCGCTTCGGCGCTGTCGCGACCATAGCGTCGGTGCATCTGCCCAATCGCCTGAAAGGTGAGCACGACGCCCGCTCCGAACTTGCGGCCTTCTGGTAGGAGCCGCGTTAGATTATCGACGCGAGGTATGTCGGCCAATTCGTCAAGGAAGAACCAGAGGCGGCGCTGCGAGGAAGGCTGTAGCCCCAATGTCGCACTGGCAGCGCATTCAAGCCAGCAGGCGAGTAATGGCTTCATCGCTTCGAAATAGTCTTCCTTGCGCGGGACGAAGATCCAGGGTTTCGGTCCGACATGTTTGTCCAGGCCCGTCACGTATTCGCGGAACGAAAAGCTTTTTGCCTCGCCCGGCTCGCTCCAAAGGAACTGTAGCAGTGAGGAAGCCTTTGCGAGCATGAAGAGCACGCTTCCGGTGGCTCGGTCAGCGTCGTCTTCGAAGGTTCGCGCGGACGATGTCCCAGCCAGCCAGACCTTCAGATCTTCTTTCGTCTTCGCCTGCAGCGCCTCCAGAAGATCGGGGAGGGTGGTGCGACCCTCAGCATTCAAGACGCGTAAAATGTTGGCGACAAGAATGCGGCTCGTCTCCAGCCACACATCGTCGTCACGCTCGCCCGTTTCCGAAACAAGCTGCCGTGCAATCCGATCGGCGTCTGCGGGATGATCGATTTCAAGAAAAGGAGACCAATAGGCCGAACGCGCATCGAATGGATTGAGGATGATGTCACCGCGCTCCGGACGATAGTAATGTGCGACGAATTCTCCGCTGGTGTCATAGACCAGAGCGGGTTCACCGCGTACTTCCACCTTGTCGAGCATCTGGCGAAGCACGGTTGTCTTGCCTGCTCCGGTGGTGCCGAGAAAAGCGAAGTGACGGGTTTCGAGATTATTGGGAATACCGACAGTCGCAATACGCAGCGAGTGGTAGTCGATGGCTCTCTTTGTCAGCTTCCGCAGCGCGCGCTCGCCGACGATTTCGGTGCCAGCGATGACGCGATCCTGGCCGGCCTTCTGACCGCTGTCCCGCATCCAATAGGCAAGCACAAGGCACGATAGGAGGCCGAGCAACCCTCCTGCAAAACCGCCGAGGATGATGTCAGACTTTAAGTCTTCCCAGCAGGCAACCCAAGCTGGATGATTGGCAAGGACACTGGCAGGTAGTCTGTAGGACCTGCCATTGTAATCGACCCCAATAGTGGGATCACCTCGTCCGCCAGAAAGCAGTTCTACCAAGTTTCCTTGTCCGTGTTCGTAGACGCAACTAAACTGTTTCGGCTGCGCCGCCTCAAAGGCAAGCCAGATCGCTCCGAAAAGTGCTGCGCCCAATATGGTCCAGCCATAGATTTTCCAGCGGAGCGCAAAACCTGAAACTGCCTGCCGAAACAGGCCCTGACCGCGCAAGAGATTGGCATGCTGCTGAGTCATTGGATGGCCTCCGCCGCTAGGGCTCGCTGGCGTTTGTAGGCCGCCTGCGCAGCATCGCTGGTCGCTGCATCGGTGCGGTCGGCATCGCTGTCGTTGCGTAGCGCGGCGCGCCGCGAATAAGCGTAAGCTGCGCTAGCCGTGAACAGGCTACGGTCGGCAACGGACTCAATCGCTGAAAGCCTCGCTTCAATACAGGCGAGGGTATAGGAGTCGTTGCTCTCGCTGCTGTCTCGCGGCTTCTCTGTCATGACCAAAAGCCCAGCTTCAATAACTCGCCCTAGGGCCTGATACCGCGTCAAACCACGTTCTTGGGCAATCCGCCGGATCATGACTTCCTGCCCATGCGGCACGCGAATAGAAAGTTTGACCCGGTTCATTGTGCCGCTCCCAACCGCGCGCCATCAGCGCGCTGCAAAAGCGGCAGAAGTTGGGGCTTTTGCGAAAGCGAGCGCTGAGCGCGCGCGCATAGCCTCCCACGGAAATCGCAGAATAACGCCATCACGCCGTGAGTAGGGTGTGTATCTAATTTGGTGGCTCGATGCGTAGCATCGCAGCTCTCTTTCATCGCCGAAGAAGGTAAGCTCGACCTAGCCATGATTGGGTCGCCCTTTCCGCTGGAGCCGCTCCGCGTCAGCGACCATCCGGCGAATGGCGAGTGGGTCATCGAACTTGCGATCTCGCCCCATCCGCGCGCAATCAATTTCAGAGGTCAGGTTATGATCGTTCAACCATGTATAGGCAGCAACATCCAGCGATGCGCGAAGGTGCGAAAGCATTTCATCGGCTTCGACCGGACCCAAGCTGATCCAGCCATGATTGGAAATGAACACCTCGGCGCCGAGGGGGTAGGTCTTCTCACCGCAGACGAACTCTGGGCCTTCCAGATGGAACGTGATGTCATCGCCGCAAAGGATTTCGATACGGGGGCGCTCGCTATTGAAAAATGGACGGAGCGCCTGCTGAAACGTGTCGCCATCCTGGTCATCAGCAAAAAGCCGATCAACCATTGGAATGAGAGCGAATGCGACGCATTTTGGGACCTGGACTGTATGCGGAATGAGTCGAGGATCTTGCTTCGGCTTCTTTCGAAAAAGCATGACAATTCTCCGGTTGGATGGAGTGGTCCAACGTGATGGTTGAATAATGTGGAAGAGACCGATAAGCTCGGCTCGACCGTCGTTCACTGACGGGTCTCGAGGTTATCGATCCAATCGCGAATGTCGCTTTCGCGCCACCTGAGCCCTCGCGTATTTACAACGCAGGGACGCGGGAGCGTCCGTCGTTCGATCATTCCATAGATTGTCGAGCGGCTCTTAAAGCCGGTGAGGGCCATGACCTGCTTCATGGTAAGCAAGTGATCAACGGTAGGATTGGGCATTGTCGCACCTTTCTGATTGAGTGAGTTCAGAAAGGTATGCGGAAGTCCAAAGTTTAGTGAATGTGCTTACGCATTACGTTAGACTGTACGTAAAGCGTAACGATCTTAGCGTTCGAGCGGGAGCTCTTTCTGCAGGATGAAATCAGGCTCTGTCAGATAGCGCCTGACATAGACATATGTGTGATCGTTGCCCTTGCCGAACATCTGGCCAATCCAGACATCTGACTCAGAATCTCGTTCCCCAAGCCCGATAGGCAGGCCAGCCATCTTCAATGCCTTCGCAATCTCATTCTTCAATTCGCCTCGGGCGATGCACGGCGATTTGTCTGCTCTGGTAGTTTTGAATGCAGTGTCCAGTGCGATCCGAACCTGCTCTTGGTGATACCCGTCCCATCGAGCGGCAATCTCCGGCGCGCGCGCTTTGTGCATTGCCTCGGTGACGGTGGAATACCAATGAGGAGCTGTGCTGCGCTGGCGAGCTGTC
>JBCCVO010000055.1:0-4973 GCA_039195235.1 Pseudomonadota bacterium | reverse complement strand
TCACCAACTGCCGGTTTTCTCCATACTCGCCCAGGGTTCCTGCGGTTCGAGCCTGCCGTCCTGAAGCAATTCGACTGAAATCCCATCCGGCGATTTGACGAAGGCCATGTGCCCGTCGCGTGGCGGGCGGTGGATCACATGCCCTGCATCGGCGATCCGCTGACAGGTTTCATAGATGTTATCCACGCGATAGGCGAGGTGGCCAAAGTTCCGCCCACCATCATAATCCTCCGACTCGCTGCCATCCTCGGGTGGCCAGTTGTAGGTGAGCTCGACCTCAGCGACGCCTTCCTGTCCAGGCGCGGCAAGAAAGATGAGTGTGAAGCGCCCCGCTTCGACATCGAAGCGGCGGACTTCTTCCAACCCTATTAGTCTGAAGAAATCGACCGTGGCATCCGGGTCGGTGATACGGATCATGGAGTGGAGATACTTGGTCATCGGGGCGTCCTTATCTTGGAGACCTGGGCCACACACGAATGGCATTCAAAAACGGTTCATCGATATAGATGCACAACTTGCCGCAGGCTTGAGATGATAAGGAGGATGCGATGAACGCCAACGAGACGCAAGCGCCGACCGGCGAGGATATTCAAAAAAAGAGCAGCGGAGGTGTGTTCTCAAGCGTCACATCGCGGTGGTTCGGAACCGCAGCAATCGCTTCTGTCGGGATGACCCTGGGCGGCTATCTGCTCGGCGACGGGCTGCTGCGCGCCAAAGAGGCCGAGCGCTCAGTCACTGTGCGCGGTCTTGCCGAGCGCGACGTTACGGCGGACCTTGCCACATGGACGATCTCTTACTCCGCGAGTTCGGGCAGCCTCGCCGAAGCCCAAGGCAAAGTAAGGCGCGATACTGAATCGATCGAGGATTTCTTCAAGGGACTCGGTTTCCCGGAAAATGCACTGCAACCTACCGGAGCCAATGTCTCAAGCTACACCAATAGCGGGGCGACCACCTACACTGTCCGCCAGCGTCTTTCGCTGCGAACCGACGATATCGAGCGCGCACAAAAAGCGGTAGCGCAACAGTTCGATCTGGTCGGGCGTGGCGTGTTTCTCGAAGAAGGTTCCGGCATGAGCTACACCTTCACGGGGCTCAATGACATCAAGCCGGAGATGGTGGCAGAGGCAACACGCGATGCACGCGCTTCCGCGCAGCAGTTCGCCGAAGATTCGGGTGCAGGCGTGGGCGCGATAAAGGACGCGACACAGGGCTACTTCTCGATTGAGGCGCGCGATGGCGATGGCGGCGGCTGGGGCAAGTCAGATAGCCCCTACAAAAAAGTTCGAGTGGTCACGACGGTGAATTTCAGCCTCGATTGATCGCGCAAAGCAAGAGGCGCAGAGCAATAGATCGCCCCGCGCCTCGTTCCACCTGCTTCAAAAACAGGACGAGCTCTTACTTTGTGTTTTAGAAGCTCGCACTCAAAGTCAAGACGAAGGCGTCATCAGTGAAAACACCGCCTGGGTCGATCAGCGCGTCACCCTCAACACCCACATAGGCCGCGCTCAAGGTCGCCGGGCCAAGCGCCAGATCGGCGCTGATCGACCAGTCGAATGCCTCGCTATCGTTGGTGAATGTCAGGAAGCCATCGGTGTAACCCAGATGTCCGTTAATCGTCAGCGGCGTGTCCGGGATACCAACGCTAACATCGGTGTACAGATAAAAGTTATCGGTACTTCCAAGCGAATCCTGGTCAGGCGCATAAGCTATGCCCGGCGTGATGGAAACCGGGCCCACGCTGGCGCTGACGGACGCGTAAAACTCTATGTAGTCGGTTGGACCGGCGCTCGTTGGTGCATTTGGATAAACGTAGTAGATTACACCGACATCTGCCGAAAGAGCATCGGTCAGATTGCCACTCCAGCCACCATAGAGGTCGAGTTCAGTCGAACCGAAACCGACTGTGTCCTCATCCAGATTGGACGCCCATGTGCCCACATACAGGCCTGAGGAGTGCCCAACATCGAACCCGCCTTGCACGGCGAAGTCGCCGCCGGAGAGGTCGACACCGCGGAAGCGATACTCTGTGGTGAAAGCGATATTCGCAGAGAAAGAAAGATCACTGTCGCCCGCGAAGTTGGTTGCAGTTTCTTCTGCCACCGGTTCGCTGGCTCGCTCAAGAAGGCCAGCAGTCACCACGACTGCGTTCTCTTCAGCAATTTCATTTTCAATCAACGCATCTGCGGCGAGCAGCTCTGGGCTGATCGCCTCTTCCGTGCTCGCTTCCGGAGCCCCGGTTTCCGATGCGAATGCGGGCGCCGCTGAGAGGACGAAGCCCGCAGATAGAGTTGCGGCCATGAGGCCACGGATGGACGTGAGCATTACAACTTCCTTTGTTGTGTTGTTGCTTCGTCCCACCTGCACATTTGCGCGGTTGCCTCTTATTGGGCAATCTCATCGAAATGCGACACAATCGTGCACAGAAATGCTGCGTAGCACAAGAGAAATTGCGCAACTGTCCCCAATGCCACACAAGTGTGGGAATTCTGCATCACTTGCCAGAGTGCCTACTGGCTCAGTTGCCGTTAAGGGCTGGCGTGCCTATGGCCCTCATCCCCCTATCGTGAAAACAAAATCATGTTCGACGCACTCCGCAATATCTTCCGTCCCAAGCCCAAAGGCCGTCCACCCTCGGTTCCCGAAGGTTCGCGCTATTATGTGATTGGTGACATCCACGGACGGCTCGACCTGTTTGATGCGATGATCGCAGCGATCGAGGAAGACGACGCGCAGCTCGGCTCGGCAGACAGTCAATTCGTATTGCTCGGCGACCTCGTCGATCGCGGGCCTGATAGTGCCGAGGTCATCGCGCGAACCCGAGAATGGCAGGCGCGCGCCAACGTCCGCGTGCTGGCGGGCAATCATGAACAGATGTTCCTCGAAGCGTTCGAGAATCCTGACGTGCTCAGGCATTTCCTGAAGCATGGCGGCCGCGAGACGATCATAAGCTACGGCATTTCGAAGAAGCAATTCAACGCCATGACTTTGGAAGAGCTGTTCGCGATGCTGCCGCAGCTGATCCCGCAGTCCGAGCGCGACTATATCGCCGGTTTCGAAGAGATGATCGTAGCAGGCGACTACCTGTTCGTGCATGCCGGGATCGACCCATCGGTGCCACTCGAGGCGCAAAAGCGCAGCGATATGCTGTGGATTCGCGATCGCTTCCTCAGCCACGAAGGCCCCTTGGAGAAGGTGGTCGTGCACGGTCATACGATTTTCGAAAAAGTGATGGATTGTGGGAACAGGATTGGCATCGACACTGGCGCTTTTCGCTCAGGTGTGCTTACCGCTCTTGTGCTCGAAGCCGATCAACGGCGGATCCTTCAGGCCTGCGACACCGACGGCCAGATCGAGATCTTTCACGGCGACCGGGCACGATAGGTCGCCGTTCGGCGGTTTCGCGGAAGTCTACAAACACAGACAGCTTCACCAGGGATTAGATCATTTGAGGGTAAGCCGATGAAAATCGCGATGGTGGGTTCGGGATATGTCGGGCTCGTTTCCGGTGCATGCTTTGCTGATTTCGGTCACGATGTCGTCTGCATCGACAAGGATGAGAGCAAGATCGCTCGCCTGAAAGACGGGATCATGCCGATCTACGAACCAGGCCTTGATGCCCTGGTCGAAAGCAATGCCAAGGCCGGTCGCCTGTCCTTCACCGCCAGCCTTGCGGAGGGAATCAAGGATGCGAGCGCGATCTTTATCGCGGTCGGCACACCCAGCCGCCGGGGCGATGGACATGCGGACCTGACCTTTGTTTATGAGGTCGCGCGCGAAGTTGGCGAAAGCCTCGTCAATGATGCTGTGATCGTGACCAAGTCTACTGTGCCGGTTGGCACAGGTGACGAAGTCGAACGAATCCTCAAGGACACCGGCACCCCTCACACAATCGCCGTCGTTTCAAACCCGGAATTCCTGCGCGAAGGCGCCGCGATCGGCGATTTCAAGCGGCCCGACCGGATCGTGATCGGGGCCGAAGACGATTTCGGGCGTGAGATCATGCGCGAAGTCTATCGTCCGCTGTTCCTAAACGAATCGCCGATCCTCTTTACCGAGCGCCGCACCAGCGAATTGATCAAATACGCTGCCAACGCCTTCCTCGCGACCAAGATTACCTTCATCAACGAGATGGCCGATCTATGCGAGAGAGTCGGCGCGAACGTTCAAGACGTTGCGCGCGGCATCGGCATGGACAACCGCATCGGGGCGAAGTTCCTCCACGCCGGTCCTGGTTATGGTGGATCCTGCTTTCCCAAGGATACGCTCGCGCTGCTAAAGACAGCCGAAGACTACGATAGCCCGACCCGTATTGTCGAAGCGGTGGTGAAGACGAACGACAGCCGCAAACGCGCAATGGGGCGCAAGGTTGTAGACGCACTGGGCGGTTCGGACGAAGCGCGCGGTAAAAGGGTTGCATTGCTCGGTCTCACGTTCAAGCCCAACACCGATGACATGCGCGATTCCCCCGCGATCGCCATTGCGCAGACGCTGGCCGATGCCGGCGTTTCGATTACAGCCTACGATCCCGAAGGCATGGAGATTGCAGCGCCGATGCTTCCTCAGGTGACCATGTGCGATGATCCTTACACCGCTATTGAAGGTGCCGATGCAACAGTGATTGTGACCGAATGGGATGCATTTCGCGCGCTCGATCTGTCACGCGTCAAGCAGCTTGCCAACGCGCCGGTGCTGGTCGACCTGCGCAACGTATACAATCCGGAAGACGTGCGCTCAGCAGGATTCAGCTATTCGAGCGTAGGTCGAACATGACCCCTCAGACTTGAGTAGCGACTCGCGAGCTCTTCGTCGCCCCTAAGCGCGACGTGCCCATGAGTGATGCATTGGGCGCATCTGCAAGGTGCATGCCGGCAGCACCATTGCATTTCCTTCAACGAACCTTTTAGTTCCGAACTCAGAAACCCGGTTTCCCTGCAATTTCCCAAAACGAAACAACTACGTCACAATAATTGGAT
>JBCCVO010000054.1:0-5308 GCA_039195235.1 Pseudomonadota bacterium | reverse complement strand
GGTAAGGCACGCGAAGTTCCTGAAGCGATCACCAAGGCTACTGCCGCGGCTCGCAAGCACATGATCCGCGTTGCGCTTAAGGAAGGCCGCACGCTGCACCATGATGCCAATGGCCGTTTCGGCGCTGGCAAGGTCACCGTTCGTACAGCGCCCCCGGGTACTGGCATCATCGCCGGTGGTCCGATGCGTGCTGTCTTCGAAAGCCTCGGCGTTGCCGACGTTGTGACCAAGTCGGTCGGTACGTCGAACCCGTACAACATGATCCGCGCCACTTTCGACGCGCTCACCAACCAGACTTCGCCGAAGTCGGTTGCTCAGCGTCGCGGCAAGAAGGTCGCTGACCTGCTTGGCCGTGGTGGCGCTAGCGAAGCCGAGGCGGAAGCCGACGCCGCAGCAGTTGTGGAGTAAGATCAATGGCTGCCAAGAAGACAATCAAGATCAAGCAGATCGGTTCGCCGATCCGCCGCCCGGAAGGTCAGCGCAAGATCCTGATCGGCCTGGGTCTCAACAAGATGCACAAGGTCGTCGAGCGTCAGGACACTCCTGAAGTTCGCGGCGCGATCGCCAAGATCCCGCATCTGGTTGAAGTGGTCGACTAAGCAATCAGGTGACCTCGCGTGCTGCGAGGCTTCCCATTTTTTCAGGCGCGAAGAAAAGCGAAAGCGAGTGCACACATGAAACTCAACGACATCCGTGACAATGAAGGCGCCCGAAAGGGGCGTTTCCGCAAGGGCCGTGGTATCGGTTCGGGCAAGGGTAAAACCGCCGCACGCGGTCAGAAGGGCCAGAAGAGCCGTTCGGGCGTCGCGATCAACGGCTTCGCCGGTGGCCAGATGCCGCTTCACATGCGTCTGCCGAAGCGTGGCTTCAACAATCCATTCGGCAAGGATTTCGCCGAAGTGAATATCGGTATGGTCCAGAAGTTCATCGATGCCAAAAAGCTCGACGGCAAGAAGGACATTACCGAAGACGCACTGCGCGGCTGTGGCCTCGTCCGCGGCGGTAAGGACGGTGTCCGCCTGCTCGGCAAGGGTGACATCAAGGCCAAGGCCAAGTTCATCGTCGCTGGTGCCACCAAGGGTGCGATTGCGGCGGTCGAAAAGGCTGGTGGCAGTGTCGAAGTGACCGCTCCGGTCAAGGCCGAAGTCAAGGCTGTGAAGAAAGACGCGAAGGCCTCTTCCAGCAAATAATGCGACAAAATGGGGTGCGGGGGGTTCGACATTGGGCCGCCTGCACCCTACTTATCGTCTCTGAACCGGTAACCTGCGTTTCAATGGGCCGGTACTAGACTAGGATCGACGATACAATCATGGCATCACGCGCCGATAACATCGCCAGCAACATGAACCTTGGCAACTTCGCCAAGGCAACCGAGCTGCGCCAGCGCATCTGGTTTACGATCGGCGCGCTGATCGTTTTCCGTTTCCTCAGCTTTATCCCGCTTCCCGGTGTCAATCCGGCTGCGTTACAGAACCTGGCAGATCTTGGGCGGGGCGGTATCCTAGACCTGTTCAACACATTTTCCGGCGGCAGCCTTGAGCGGATGAGTCTCATCGCACTTGGCGTGATGCCGTATATTACCGCGTCGATCGTGGTGCAGATGGCAGCAGCGCTCCACCCGACGCTCGCCGCGCTCAAGAAAGAGGGCGCGACCGGTCGGCAGAAGCTCAACCAATACACGCGCTATGGCACTGTGTTCCTGTGCGCGATCCAGGGCTGGTTCCTGGCTTCGGGCCTTGAGAGCTTTAGTGCGCAGAACGGCATCCCTGCGGTAGTCGATCCTGGCTACATGTTCCGTGTCGGCGCTGTGATCAGCCTTGTCGGCGGAACCATGTTCCTGCTTTGGCTGGGCGAGCAGATCACATCGCGCGGCATCGGCAACGGCGTTTCGCTGATTATCATGGCGGGTATCGTTGCGCAGTTCCCGACCTTTGCGACCAATCTTTTCGAAGGTGGCCGCACCGGCTCGATCGCGCCGACCATCATCATCTTTTTCATCGTCATGGTAATCGGCCTGATCCTGCTGATCTCGTTCGTCGAACGCGCGCAGCGGCGATTGCTGATCCAGTATCCCAAGCGTGCGACCCAGCAGGGTATGATGCAGGCGGATCGCTCGCACTTGCCGCTAAAGCTCAACACGGCCGGTGTGATCCCGCCGATCTTTGCCAGTTCGCTGCTGCTGCTGCCGCTCACGATTTCGCAGTTCGCAGGTAATTCGGTCGATACAGAGAGTGGATTCGGCAACGTCATCGTGACGCTGAACCAGTATCTCGCGCACGGTCAGCCTCTCTACATGCTGCTGTACGGCCTTGGCATCATCTTCTTCTGCTTCTTCTACACCGCAGTCGTATTCAACCCGGAAGAAACCGCCGACAATCTGAAGAAGAATGGTGGTTTCATCCCCGGCATCCGTCCGGGCAAGCGCACGGCCGAATATCTCGAGTACGTCCTTTCGCGCATAACAGTAGTCGGGGCGATTTACCTGACCTTTGTCTGCGTCGTGCCGGAATACATGATTGCGCAGACTGGGATCCCGCTGTTCCTCGGCGGAACCAGCCTCCTGATCGTCGTCAACGTGACGGTCGATACGCTCAGCCAGGTACAGTCGCATCTGCTTGCGCACCAATATGGCGATCTCATCAAGAAGGCTAAGTTGAAAGGCCGGATGCGCTAAGGCACAGTCCTGATTTCGGTATAATGCCGCGTGGACCAAGAGCCTCGCGCGATGATGGGGGATCGTTGGTGAATATCATTCTTCTGGGCCCACCTGGGGCTGGCAAGGGTACACAGAGCGCCGGTCTGGTCGAACGGCACGGGATGAAGCAGCTTTCCACCGGAGACATGTTGCGCGCTGCCGTAAAGGCGCAGACGCCGGTGGGTCTGAAAGCCAAGGAAGTAATGGATCGCGGCGAGTTGGTTTCGGATGAGATCGTGTCGGAGCTGATCGACGCTGAGCTTACGGCCATGGATGCGGATACCGGCGCCATTTTCGATGGCTATCCACGCACCGCCGCTCAGGTCGATATACTTGACGAGATCCTCGCAAAGCACGAGCGGGCGCTCGATCATGTTATCGAGCTTAACGTCGACGAAGATGCGCTGGTCGTTCGGATTACCGGACGTTTTTCCTGTGCAAAATGCGGTGCGCTGTATCACGATACCGCCAACCCCACTTCAAAAGACGGCGTTTGCGATGTTTGCGACAGCACAGAATTCAAGCGTCGCCCGGACGATAACGAAGAAACCGTGCGCAAGCGGATGCAGGAATACCGTGCCAAGACCGCGCCGATACTGCCCGACTACGAAGCGCGCGGAATTGTGAACCGCGTCGACGGGATGGCTGGAATCGACGAAGTGGCTAGCGCGATCGACGCAATCCTGAACTGACCGGTCGCGGGGGCCTTTCGCCATCGCGCCGCATCCCTTAGTGTTCTGGCCAAAGGGAGAAATCAGCCATGCCATACCGTTCAGCATCACTCGCAGCATTGCTCGCATTGGCGGCCGCATCGCCCGTGTCAGCCGAAGTGGTCGACAGCGATGAGCGCGGCTTCGTTACTCGTGATGAAGCGGTGGTTGAGGCAAGCCCGAAGGATACATGGCTTGCGCTGATCTCCCCTGCGCGCTGGTGGAATTCCGCCCACACATGGTCGGCGGAGTCGGCCAATCTCACGCTGACACCACAGGCTGGTGGGTGCTTTTGTGAGAGAATCCCGGAAGTTGACGAGCCGGGTCGCTTTACGCTCGAAGGTAGCGTCGAGCATATGCGCGTGATTCAGGCCAATCCCGAAAACGCACTTCGCATGCAGGGTGCCCTGGGACCGTTACAGAGCGAGCCGGTGATCGGGATTCTCACGATCGCGCTGAGCGAGGTCGATGAAGGCACCCGGATTGTATGGGAGTACAATGTCGGCGGCTCGATGAGATACGAAGTCCCTGTGATTTCCAAAGCGGTCGATGGCGTCATGAGCTTGCAACTGGCCGGACTTGCGGAGTTGCTTGGCCGGGTTGAAGGACCGCAGCAGACCACGCTTGACGTCGACGAATCCAGCGAAGCGGACGCCGGTATCAGTGACGAAGAAGAAGGCGAAAGCGTGGACGAGGCGTTCGCTGACATTGAATAAGGCTTGGGCGCGGACAGAAGGGCCTCCCAGAAACTTTCGCATGATTATCGAGGCATTGCCCGCAGTTGCAACATGAAGCTTGGTGCTGAACCTGCCGATACACAGTGCATGAACCCTATGGTTGAAATCGACACTATCCGTTGAGAAGACAAAGCACTTGCTCGCATCGGCCAGTGATACCAATGCGCATGTCGATACGGTCGGAGGAGTGCCGTCGGCGAACAGCAATGACTTGCTGGCATGTTGGACTGCAGATGCTTTGGGAGAGCCTGCGTGCCATTGGCGATGTCTGATGTTCCTTTGTTGCTCCTGTCCAGACCACTCCATCATTCCCGGATTTTGACGTGACCCTCCTTTGAGTGTATTTCGGACCTTGAAAGCGTCCCGCAGCGGCCCATATTGGTCGCTCGGTCGATTATGCGTTGTCAAAGGTTGACGGATCACCCGAATCGCCGTAAGCGCGCCGCTCATTCGACACGTTCGAACCTAGTCCGGCAGGCAGTCGCAAAATGCGTTTGCCAACCGGGCTTTTGCCGTTTTGGAAACCTGCTCCGGCGTGGCTCCAACGGCGATCGGCGCATCGATGTTTTGAGCGATGAGATAGAGGCTCTTGCGCATTCGTTCGTAAACCTCTGTGGAGCATGGAGAACTAAGTGGCTCGTATTGCCGGGGTAAATATCCCCACCAACAAGCGTGTTATTATCGCGCTTACCTACATTCACGGGATTGGCCGAACCACGGCTGTCCAGATTGCTGACAAGCTTGGCATTCCGCACACCGCGCGTGTTCAGGATCTAACCGATGAGGAAGTCCTGCGCATTCGCGAAACGATCGACTCCGACTATTCAGTCGAAGGTGATTTGCGGCGCAACACTGCGATGAACATCAAGCGCCTGATGGATCTTCGGACCTATCGCGGTCTGCGTCATCGTAATGGCCTGCCCGTTCGCGGACAGCGCACGCACACCAACGCCCGCACCCGCAAGGGTAAGGCCAAGCCGATTGCCGGGAAGAAGAAGTAAGCTCAGGTATTGCCCTGACGCTTTTTCCTTCATCCGCATTCAAGAGGAATACGAGAAATGGCACGCGAACCCGGCCGAGTAAAACGGCGCGACAAAAAGAATATCAGCAGCGGCGTTGCGCATATCAACGCCAGCTTTAACAACACCATGATCACCATCACCGAT
>JBCCVO010000053.1:0-6280 GCA_039195235.1 Pseudomonadota bacterium | reverse complement strand
GGCGCATCGGCGACGGTGCAAAGGATGTTGTCGAGGTTGCGAGGACCAATGCTGAAGACAAACGCGGCATTCTTGCAATCCTGATCGGTGCAATGCTGATGTTCTTCGCGCGCGAGCCAATCCTTGAGATCCTCGGTTTAGATGATAGCGAAGCTGACAAACTGACGGACGACAATGAAGAAGCTCCCGAAAAAAAGCTTCTGGATGACACGGCCTCTGAGACCGCGCTTGCAACACATGCTGTATCTGATGCCGATACAGTCGGAGACGATGATGAGCGACAATAACACTGCTAATGCCAGCGATAAGCGCGATGAACTGCGCGCTAAAATCGAAGCCAGCGAACGCCGCATCGCCGAGCGCACAATCGCCGATCAGGCGAAGGAAACCGCTGGCGCTGCGACTTCCTATGTAAAGGAAAATCCGTTCACCGTTCTGGGTGGAGCGATCGTTGTTGGTCTGGTCATTGGTGTCATGACAAAACCGGGTCGCCGTGCTGCGAAAAGCGCTGCATCTGGTGCCGCCGGTGCCGTCAGCGATGCGGCATCAGGCGCTGCCAAGAGCGTCGGCAATGCTGCGAAAGAGCGCAGTACGGCTTTCGGCATGTTGCTTGCCGATGCAATCGTTGCCTACGGCATCAAGCTGATAGACGACGCGCTCGACACCGCGCGGACAGGTCGCGATCAGATCGAGGATATTGGCGATGAGGCAACGACCAAGGCGCGCGAGTTGAAACGTGATGCAGGCTACATCGCGGGTGCCGCAGCGGACAAATCTCGCACGGTCACCCGTCGCACCCGACGCAAAGCTGAACGCGCAGTACGCGACATGAAGGATCGCATCACCAATTGAGGCGTCGGAATGAGACACCGGAAGCGACGCAAACCTTGCCTGCGACCTGCGATCAGCTAAAGGCGCCCCATCATGTCTCCCTTGGGGTAAGAATCAATGGCAGAAACAACTCCCGAACAGCGGCTTCATCTGGTGATGGGCGGCCGCGTTACTGATCCGCGCGGCCTTGAGTTTCAGGACCCGGAAAGCCTGCACGTCGTAGGCGTGTTCAGCACATATGACGCTGCAGTCGAGGCGTGGCGCGCTCAAGCCCAGCGCACGGTCGATGATGCGGAAATGAAGTACGTGGTCGTCCACATTCACCGTCTGCTGACGCCCGAAGACTAAGACAGCAGATGTGGCGTATGTGATCCGCCCCTTTTGCAGTAATGATGCGCCTGCGCTCGCGGAGTTGACTCTCGCGGCCATTCGCACAGTCGGGGCAACATCATATTCGCCCGAGCAAGTCGACGCCTGGGCTGCGCGACATCCTGGGCCCGAGCGGTTTTTGGCACAAATAGCAGATGGCGCTTGGATCGCAGTGGCATCCGATAAAGCTGACACGGCGATCGCTTATGCGCTGCTCGACGTCAAGCCGGAACGAGATGGCCACTTGGACATGCTTTATTGCCATCCTGGCCACACCCGAATGGGGCTGGCAGATCGTCTATTGCTGGCTTCAGAATACCATGCGCGCGACGTCGGCCTGACGCGATTGTACACCGAGGCAAGCGAACTCGCCCGGCCCACATTCGAGCGGGCCGGATATAGTGTGAAACACAGGCGTGACTTCGAGATCACTCACAATGGACGGGCCGTGCCGATCCACAATTATTCGATGGAAAAGCATCTTTTTTGAGATACTTTTCAAAGATAGATCAGATGAATTCGATCTTATCGACCAAGTAGAACTTGTCGCCTGACGGGACCGTCACCTCGATCTCGTCATCGACTTGCTTTCCAATCATCGCCCGCGCCAATGGCGAACTGAACGAGATACGACCTGAGGCAGCATCCGCCTCGGTTTCGCCGACAATCTGATACTTGATCGGCTTGTCATCGTCATCCAGCAACGTGACTGTCGAGCCGAAAACGATCCTGTCACCACTAAGCGCTGTCGGATCTATGATCTGAGCTCGGCTGACTTTGCTTTCGATCTCGCCGATCTGAGCCTCAACTTGGCCCTGACGCTCCTTTGCAGCGTGATACTCGGCATTTTCCGACAGATCGCCATGCGCGCGAGCTTCCTCGATCGCATCGACAATTTTCGGGCGTTCCTCGCGCAGCGCTTTGAGATCGGTCATCAGCCGCTCATAGCCCTCTGCCAGCATCGGAACTTTTTCCATCGTTGCCATCCGTTTCTTTCCTTCTTCGCCCCACCCCAATAGCGACATTTGGAGTGCGACCGCTCCGTAAGAGGCGGCCCGATTGCACAAAAATGTCGGGAAGGATGGCGTGATTGCCTAGTTATAATAGTCTTGCAATGATCTGACTTCAAGCTGATCTGGCGTTATTGCTGCAATCGTGGCCGCTGCGGCTGCCGATGCCGTCGCAGTGGTGTAGTACGGCACCTTCTTTTCCAGCGCGGTTGCGCGGATCGATTTCGAATCCAGCAAAGACTGCCAACCCTCGGTCGTGTTGAAGATCAGTGCGACTTCGCCATCTATGATCTTATCAACGATATGCGGCTGCCCTTCGGCGACCTTGTTGACGTGTTCAACGGGAAGGCCCTGCTCAGCGAGATAACTCTGTGTACCGCCGGTCGCGATGATGCGAAAACCCTTTTCGATGAGGTTCTTGACCGCCGGCACAATCACCGACTTGTCCGAGTTTTTGACCGAAACAAATACCGTGCCCTCGTTCGGCAAGGTCATCCCCGCGCCGAGCTGGGATTTTAGAAAGGCTGCATCGAAAGTGCTGTCGATACCCATAACCTCGCCAGTGGATTTCATTTCGGGTGTCAGCACAGGATCGGCTCCAGGGAACCGACTGAAGGGAAAGACCGCCTCCTTGATTGCCATATATGGCAGATCGCGCTTGAACGATTTGAAATCAGACAATTTCTCGCCCGCCATGATGCGCGAGGCGATTTTTGCGACCGGTTGTCCAATGGCCTTGGCGACAAACGGCACTGTGCGGCTGGCACGCGGATTAACCTCGATAAGGTAAACCTCGTCGTCCTTCACGGCGAATTGGACGTTCATCAGCCCCCGCACGCCGAGAGCAGTCGCGAGAGCCTCGGCCTGGCGCTCCATCTCGGCCACGATTTCGTTCGAGAGCGAATATGGCGGCAGCGTGCAGGCGCTATCCCCCGAATGGACACCCGCTTCTTCGATGTGCTGCATCACCCCAGCAATTCGCACCTCATGGCCATCGCACAGGGCATCGACATCGCATTCGATCGCATCGCGCAGATATTGGTCGACCAGAACCGGGCTGTCGCCCGAAACGTTCACTGCCGTCTTGATGTAGTCGTCGAGCTGCGCCTCAGAATCCACGATTTCCATCGCCCTTCCCCCAAGCACATAGGACGGGCGAAGCAGCACCGGATAGCCGATGCGCGCGGCCACAGCAGCAGCCTCATCGCGGCTGTAGGCGATGCCGTTTTCGGGCTGCTTGAGGTCGAGCTTGTCCACCAATTTGGCGAAGCGCTCGCGGTCTTCAGCAAGGTCGATCGCGTCGGGCGAAGTACCGAGGATCGGAATACCCTCATCTTCAAGCGACTGCGCTAACTTCAGCGGCGTCTGCCCACCAAATTGCACGATGACGCCGATCAGCTGGCCAGATTGCTGCTCGACCCGCAGGATTTCGAGCACGTCCTCGGCGGTCAACGGTTCGAAATAAAGGCGGTCCGACGTGTCGTAATCGGTCGAAACGGTCTCAGGATTACAGTTGACCATGATCGTTTCGAAGCCCTGCTCCGCCAGCGCGAAACAGGCATGAACACAGCAGTAATCGAACTCGATACCTTGCCCGATACGGTTGGGTCCTCCACCCAGTATAACAATCTTTTTGCGGTTGGATGGGTCGGCTTCGCATTCAGGCTCGCCGAAACTCGGCGCCTCGTAGGTCGAGTACATGTATGGCGTGATTGCCTCGAACTCGGCGGCGCAACTGTCGATCCGTTTGAAGACCGGTAGCACACCGAGTTTCTTGCGTAAGTCACGCACCTCACTCTCGCTGGTCGCCCCCGCCATCGCTTGCAGCGCGTCGTGGAGCAGACCGGAGCGCTTGGCCTGCGTCTCGGCCATGCCGCCCGCTACGCCAACGGAACGCACGGCGAGCGTGGCCAACCGCTTGTCGGAAAAACCCATGGCTTTGAGTCGCCGTAATCCGTCCGCATCGGTCGGCAAACCTTCGGCCTGCACTTCGCGTTCGGATTCGATAATCCCTTCAATCTGGCGCAGGAACCACTTGTCGTATCCGGTGACGGCCGCGATTTCCTCTAGCGAAAGCCCCTCGCGCATGGCCTGCGCAACCTTGAGTAAGCGATCGGGCGTACGGCGCGAAAGTGCGGCAGTGATAACGTCCTTCGCCACGCCTTCAAGCTCTGTCACGCGGTTAAAACCATCAAGTCCCGTTTCCAGCCCGCGAAGAGCCTTTTGCATCGATTCCTGAAAGTTGCGTCCGATCGCCATGACTTCACCAACCGATTTCATAGCAGTCGACAGCAGCGGTTCGGTGCCCTTGAACTTCTCGAACGCAAAGCGCGGGATCTTGGTGACGACATAGTCGATAGTCGGTTCGAAGCTGGCCGGGGTCGCGCCAGTGATCTCGTTGGTGATCTCGTCGAGCGTGTAGCCCACCGCCAGCTTCGCCGCGACGCGTGCGATCGGGAACCCGGTGGCTTTTGATGCCAACGCCGAAGAGCGCGAAACGCGCGGGTTCATCTCGATCACTATCAACCGGCCATCCTTCGGGTTGACTGCGAACTGCACGTTGGACCCGCCGGTCTCGACGCCAATCTCACGAAGCACCTCCAGAGAGGCGGTGCGCATGATCTGATATTCCTTGTCCGTCAGCGTCAACGCCGGGGCGACCGTGATCGAATCCCCTGTATGCACGCCCATCGGATCGACGTTTTCGATCGAGCAGATGATGATGCAATTGTCCGCCCCGTCGCGAACCACCTCCATCTCATATTCCTTCCAGCCGAGCAGTGATTCCTCAATCAGAACTTCGGTGGTTGGTGACGCCTCAAGCCCTTCGGAGACGATCTTGTCGAACTCAGCCTTGTTGTAAGCTATCCCGCCGCCGGTGCCGCCAAGCGTGAAGCTCGGGCGAATGATTGCGGGTAAACCGGTGTGCTCAATAATCGCCCGCGCTTCTTCCAGGGTGTTTGCCACACCGCTGCGCGCGCTTTCTAGGCCGATGGAATCCATGGCCTCGCGGAACCGTTGGCGGTTCTCGGCCTTGTCGATCGCATCGGCCTTGGCTCCGATCATTTCCACACCGTGTTCGGACAGCACCCCCATTTCATCCAACTTCAACGCGCAGTTCAGAGCCGTCTGCCCACCCATCGTCGGCAGCAATGCGTCAGGCTTTTCCTTGGCGATGATCTTAGCGACAATCTCGGGAGTGATCGGTTCGATATAGGTCGCGTCAGCAAACTCCGGATCGGTCATGATTGTCGCCGGATTGCTGTTCACCAGAATGACGCGATAGCCCTCCTCCTTCAGCGCCTTGATCGCCTGCGTGCCTGAATAGTCAAACTCGCACGCCTGACCGATTATGATAGGGCCCGCGCCAATTACCAGGATGGAAGAGATGTCTGTGCGTTTGGGCATCAGTTGCTTTTCTCGTTCTCGTTTATCTTGATGAGGTTGATCGAGCCGCCGGGTACCAAGGATATGTCGATCAGCCGCATTCCCGCTTTCTGCCGCTCACAGCCAGCGGAAAGAACGGCAATACCCGTCTGAGGTTCGCCGCGCACGCGGTAGAGCGCCGGGTCTCGGCCCATGAAGAACGACCCGTTTTCATCGACCGATTCCGCCATGAAGTTGGCAACGGCAGTGGAGGTTTCATTGGTCGAGTTCATGTTGCGCGTTCCGGCCAGTTCGTCGCTGCCCTCCACGATCAGCTCCTGCACGTCCTCCAGCGCCATCTTGGTGATGTCATAGGTGTAGGTCGGCACGAAAGCCGAACCTCCGCTCAGCTCGTCTTCGGCATCCTTCTGCCATTTCGAGAGCCGCTTTGCACACGCCTCCACCGATTCCGTACCTTCGCGCTTATCTGTGTCATCGAACAGCTGGCAGGCTGGGAGTAGCACAAGGCTCGCAAGCGTGGCGGAAAGGGTGATCGCGCGGTACATTAGCCTTCTCCCTCGGGGCGGCTGCCATCGTTCGGTTCGAAGGCGTAAGCAAGCTTAGTGTAGCGATAGATATAGGGCAGGACGTCCGGCTTGCTCACACCACTACCGTAGACGAAGGTGCAATTGCGCCGGATATCG
>JBCCVO010000052.1:0-6597 GCA_039195235.1 Pseudomonadota bacterium | reverse complement strand
CTTCCGGGCCGCAGACTTTCTGGCAGTCGACTTCCGAGCAGCTGTCTTGCGGGCTGCAGTTCTGCGAGCTGCGGACTTCCTAGCGGTCGACTTCCGAGCTGCTGTCTTGCGGGCTGCAGACTTTCTGGCAGTCGACTTACGAGCAGCTGTCTTGCGGGCTGCAGTTCTGCGAGCTGCGGACTTCCTAGCGGTCGACTTCCGAGCAGCTGTCTTACGCGCTGCTGACTTGCGCGCTGCTGACTTGCGCGCTGTCGACTTCCGAGCAGCTGTCTTACGCGCCGCAGTCTTGCGTGCCGCGCTCCGCCGGGCGGCGGTCTTGCGGGCTGCAGTCTTCCTAGCCGCTGTTTTCCGAGCAGCCGACTTACGCGCTGTGCTCCGCCTCGCCGCAGTCTTTCGGGCGGCCGCTTTCCGTGCTGTCGTCTTACGTGCTGCTGTTTTGCGTGCTGCTGTTTTGCGTGCTGCTGTTTTGCGAGCCGTTGTCTTTCTGGCCGCAGTTCGTTTCTTCCCAGTTGTTCTCGTAGCCATTGGTTTGCTCCGATGCTGTTTGGTGTCGCTCAGCGATCCGTTCACGAGGACGCGTACTCCAGATTACGCTCCACTAGTGCTCCAGGCTTGCCGCACCACATGGCAAGTGAACTCTTTTTGTTATGTATACGCACATATAAATCGTGTTGTTGCAATTCAACACGTGAACAGCGTTGTCCTGCAACAAACGAATCTCTTGCAATGCGAGTCAAGATACATCTGTTGGCGCGCTACGCACACAATCGATTCGTGTTTTTCCGAAGAAGTGAGCCGGCGATTTTGCAGTGCAAGATGCGCTTTTTGCCGACCGCGATGTCGATCGGCAGTGTACAGCGTGTCGTGTTCTCTTCCGTCGGGAGCGGCGCAGACCTAGTCCATCTGCAACAATGCGTCGGCGAAAGGCGCCTTTGAGATATGCGGATCGCCCGTGAACGGAAAGTCGAAGGCAAGCCCCAAGAACAGCGTCAGCGCCAGCAACGCCGCGAGCGACCCGGTCATCAATATCTGAGCGTCCAGATTGGATGAGGCGAAGAAGGCTGGATAGCCCAAGGTGACCATCCCGCCCACGACCAAGACGAACCACAGCACACCTGCTATGGATCCATTTGCGCTATCCAATCGTTCGTTCCGATTGTCGGTGATGAGGGTCAGGAGCTTAAGCGCGTGTTCAAAAAGCACCTGCTCTTTCGGGGTCTTGGGTTCAAGCGCCAGGATCGACTCGTTGAGCGCTCGGAGATTCCGCGCGACACGCTCACTTCGCCCGCCAAGCGCCATGGCGTCCCATGAATTGTTGTACACACTACTGGTATACTCCTTGATCGCCGCCTGGATTTCCTCGCCCTTCTGAGGAAATGCGAGCGCCACATGATAGAGATCAATCGCCGCCTTCGATTCGTCTCGAACCGAGTTTTCTGTTTCGCTGTAGTCCTCCCAGACGGCGATAACAACGAAGGCCAACAGCACCGCATACAGGACCCCGACCACCGCATATTTGAAGCCGGCGACCTCATTATTCTCTTTCAGCTTGTCGGCGCCGACCCGATAGCGCGTCAGCAGCATAAGCCCGACCGCATATCCAACGATGACAACAGTCACAACGACGCCGATAAGCCAAAGTGGCGTATCGCGCATCAGATACAGAAGAGCGGTCGAGTGGGTATCGTCTTCCATTGCGCGTCAATCCTGATTTCAAAGACGTTGGGTGCAGCGCGAAGGGTTCGTTAGACTCCTTCAGCGATCAGATCGATTCGCGACACAAAAACCTATGGTCGACACAGGTTCAAGCCCAAACGAGCCACAGCCGCAATAAGGGACAAGAGTGCTGAAACATGGAGCGAAGTGTTTGAGAGCAGACTTAGTCGTACCGGCACTGCAGCGAACCGCTCCATCGACACGCCCCGGTTCGCTGCTATTGGCAACGCTAGCTAAAATAGTAGGAACGCAATCATGACAACGCCACTATGGGTCCTTTTAGCATTTGCAGTTTGGACGATTCTCGTCCTCCTTTCAGGCGTGGCAGTCCATCGCTGGCGCCTCATTCTCTCGAAGCAGGCCAACTTCGCGGACTTTTCAGGCGGCGCTGTGGAAGGAACGGATTTCTACGCTCGCGCCACAAGAGCCCATGCCAACTGCTTGGAGAGCCTGCCCATCTTTGGCGCGCTCGCATTGATCGCAGCTGTTGCCGGTATCGACACGCCGCGCCTCGATCAGCTTGCTATCGCCATCCTGATCGCGCGGATCGCCCAGAGTGTGGTCCACATGGCCCTGCCCGTCACCAACACGACCGCACCGATTCGTGGCGCACTATTCGGTGTCCAGCTCATCGCGTTCCTTTGGATGGCCGTGATCATCGCCCGCGCAGCATAGGTTCCGGCCCCTAGCCAACACCCCTCCACACCGCCATATTCGAAGCATGCCCCCTCGCGCTCCAAAGACATTCGGGTCCCGCGCGGAACCACGCGCCGTCACGGGCGAAGCCGCAGGCATGCCTGTATCCGGCGACCGCCGTGACCCGGGCTTCGGCGAAGCGCCTCAGCCGCTCATCCAGGACCATCCACTCGTCACGGGCGCGGCCATGGCCTTCACGCCTCATCGACCTGATCGGCCGGAAAAGTCTGAGGGCGGCGTGGCGCTCGACCTTTCGACGGACATGGAACCGAAGGGTGACCAGCCCCAGGCAATTGCCGAACTCGTGGCCCAAGCAGACGCGAAGGAGCGCGACCAGGTGCTGCTCGGCGTCACGGGGTCAGGCAAGACATTCACAATGGCCCAGGTCATCGCGCAAACCCAGCGTCCCGCCCTTATCCTGGCGCCCAACAAGACTCTCGCGGCGCAGCTCTATGGCGAGTTCAAGACCTTCTTTCCCAACAATGCGGTGGAGTATTTCGTTTCCTACTACGACTACTACCAGCCCGAAGCCTATATCCCGCGCACGGACACCTATATCGAGAAAGACTCTTCCATCAACGAACAGATCGACCGCATGCGCCATGCGGCAACGCGCGCCGTGATGGAGCGCGATGACGTGGTGATCGTGGCCAGCGTGTCCTGCATCTACGGTATCGGCTCGGTCGAAACCTACACCGCCATGACGTTCAGTCTGAAGCGTGGTGACCGTATCGAGCAGCGCCAGTTGATGGCAGACCTCGTGGCGCTTCAATACCGGCGCAACGACGTCAATTTCGCGCGCGGCAGCTTCCGCGTTCGTGGCGATACGATCGAGTTATGGCCAGCCCATTTGGATGATCGGGCCTGGCGCATCTCCCTGTTCGGTGATGAGATTGAGTCCATTGTCGAGTTCGACCCGCTGACTGGCGCGAAGACCGATGAGTTCGCCATCGTGAAAATCTATGCGAACTCTCATTATGTGACGCCCAAGCCCACGTTGAAGCAGGCTGTGCGTGGAATCAAAGAAGAGCTCAAACAGCGTCTCGTCGAGTTGAACGGCGCGGGGCGGCTGCTGGAGGCGCAGCGGCTCGAGCAGCGGACCTTGTTCGATCTCGAGATGATTGAGGCGACGGGCTCGTGCGCTGGAATCGAAAACTATTCGCGATACCTAACCGGGCGAAAGCCAGGTGAGCCGCCACCGACTCTGTTCGAGTATCTGCCCGACAACGCACTCGTCTTCGTCGACGAGAGCCACGTCACCGTGCCCCAGATCGGCGCCATGTTCCGGGGCGACTACAAGCGCAAATCGACGCTGGCCGAATATGGCTTCCGCCTGCCCTCTTGCATGGACAACCGCCCCTTGCGTTTCGAAGAGTGGGACGCGATGCGGCCGCAGACCGTCTACGTCTCGGCGACGCCCGGCGGCTGGGAGCTGGACCAAACAGGCGGTGTATTCGCGGAGCAAGTTATTCGGCCTACGGGGCTGGTCGATCCACCGGTCGAGATCCGCCCCGCCACCACCCAGGTCGACGACTTGATCGACGAGACGCGAAAAGTAGTCGCGAACGGTTATCGGGTGCTCGTCACCACGCTGACGAAGCGTATGGCGGAAGATCTCACCGAGTACATGCACGAGCAGGGCTTGCGCGTCCGCTACATGCACTCGGATGTGGAGACGCTTGAGCGCATCGAGATCATTCGCGATTTGAGGCTTGGCGCCTTCGATGTGCTGATTGGCATCAACCTCCTCCGCGAAGGTCTCGATATTCCCGAATGCGCACTCGTCGCAATTCTCGATGCGGACAAGGAAGGCTTCCTGCGCTCCGAAACATCGCTCGTGCAGACCATTGGCCGCGCGGCTCGTAACGTGGACGGAAAAGTGATTCTCTACGCAGACGGCATGACGGGGTCTATGGAACGCGCCATCGCGGAGACAACACGGCGGCGCGAGAAGCAAGTGGCCTGGAACGAGGCTAACGGCATCACACCGCAAAGCGTGAAGAAGAATATCGGCGATATCTTGCAGAGCGTCTACGAGCGCGACCACGTGTTGGTGGATGCCGGCGCGGGCTTCGCCGAGGATGGCCAGGCGCCCATTGAAGGCACGGTCGGCCACAACATTGAGAGCGTCATCCAGGACATGGAAAAGCGGATGCGCGCCGCCGCTGCCGACCTTGAGTTCGAAGAGGCCGCCCGGCTGCGTGACGAAGTCAAGCGCCTACGCCAGATGGAACTTGCCATCGCCAACGATCCGCTCGCACGGCAATCGGAACTAGAGCGTTCCGCGAGCGCGGTCGACATCTCCCGGCCGCATAAGCCTTCGCTCGACGAGATGGGGCCGCACAATCGCGAGATTCCCTTACGCAAGCCGAAACCACGCTCTCGCTCCGGCAAGCCCGGCACACGCACTTTCAAGACGAACCGGAACTAAGATCGCCCCCTGACCAAGGTCAGCGCAGCGGTAGGGTCCACTTGATCCAACGCAAGTCGCTCCACGGACGCACACGCTAGCATCTCTCCAGGGTAGAAGGATCGATCGCGCTAGGTCGTCTCCTGCCGCGTGTTCTTTCGGATCGGGCGAGCGTATCCAGGGAACACCGATCTTTCTCACCCGCTCCTCGCGCCGCAAGCGAGGGAAAGCAAATCGACTCGGAAGCCTGGCGTTCGCGCCGGGCTTCTTGGCCATTAGGGCCAGGCGATCATTCGAAATTGGCCGTTTCAAAGCGATGCGGCCTTTAACGGTTTCTCAAGCCTATAAAGCGAAATTGGTGGCGTACCGATTTGAGTACGCAACGCGTAGAGGGAATCAGTTATGCGCACCATCATCGCACTTGCGGTCGTTTCCGCGACACTCGCCCTTGGCGGGTGCTTCCATCTGCATCAGCAGGCTGTTGTAACGGAGCTTCCGCCGGCCCCCGTGCCGTACAAATAGTCTGTTGTCTTCGTAAGCTTTCCGGTCTCGTCTCCCCCGTTCGCGCACAACAGCGCGTGCAGACTCCCCAGAGCCCGGAAAGCGAGAGTATTTGCGTAGAAAAGCTCGGCCTTAGTGCCGGGCTTTTTCGCGCTTGCAACCTCGCGGGCCAGTCAAGCGCTTGTGAGGAGATATGAGCCTTCCGTGACGTCAAGCTCGGTTAGCTTAGTCCAAGATAGAACGGAAGCAGCAGGGGTCGAAAATGTCCGCAATCGTCAATCTCTTGGAAGCAGGCCGGCAATTGGCCGAACGGATTCCATACAGTCTCATCGCGCTTGTCGCGCGCCTCTCTGTGGCAACGGTTTTCTGGCGCTCATGCCTAACCAAGCTGGATGAGAACCTTCAGGTGAAGAGCACGACGTTTTTCCTCTTCAAGGAAGAATACAAAGTGCCGATCATCCCGCCAGACGTCGCTGCCTATCTCGCCACGTATCAGGAGCTGGTCGGATCCATCTTGCTGGTGATCGGCCTCGCGACGCGTCTGACGGCGCTTTCCTTTATCGGCATGGTCGCCGTTATTCAGATCTTCGTCTATCCGTCCGGCTGGCCCGAGCACGCTTTATGGTTCGCGCTACTGCTTCTGCTGGTCGCACGCGGGCCAGGGGCGATCTCAGTCGATCACCTCCTCTGGCGAAACAAGTAACACGCTCATAAAGCGAGCGGACGTTCAGGCCGGTTGGCGTTTAGCCCCCGGCCTGCAACTTGCGCAGCAAAGCGTGGCTCGGATAGCCGTCCGCAGGCAGACCATATTGAAGCTGCATCTCGCGGATGGCCTTTCGTGTCAAAGCGCCGATCACGCCGTCCACCTTGCCCACATCATAGCCACGCTGCTGCAGCAGGCGCTGCATCTGCTTGCTATCGGCCGCGCCGAATGGCTCCGGATTGCCCGCACGCAGCGGCGGTGCGCCCGCGAGGCGCGTCGCGAAGTAGCCCGCGGTCGTCGAGTAGACCAGCGAATGGTTCCAATCGAGATAGATATTGACGAAGTTGGGGTAGGCCAGGAAGGCCGGTCCATTCCGGCCCATTGGCAGCAGAAGCGCCGCCGGCGTGGCATCCGCTGGGACCGGCTGACCGTTACGGTATTTCACCCCGTACTGCGACCAGAAAAGCCGGGGACGCTGAATAGTCACGTCCGCCTGATCCCAGGGCAGATTATTCGGAACGATCACTTCCTCCAGCCAAGGCTGGCCTGGTTGCCAGCCCTTTGCAGCGAG
>JBCCVO010000051.1:0-6700 GCA_039195235.1 Pseudomonadota bacterium | reverse complement strand
TCAGGCGTCGGTTCGCGGCCTTCCTCGTGCAGAAACTGACGCGATGTGCGCACCAGCTTGTTGATTGTCTCAATCATGTGAACCGGAATGCGGATCGTGCGTGCCTGATCGGCAATTGACCGGGTAATCGCCTGGCGGATCCACCAGGTCGCATAAGTGCTGAACTTGTAGCCGCGCCTATATTCGAACTTATCGACCGCCTTCATCAGGCCGATATTGCCCTCCTGAATAAGATCGAGGAATTGCAGACCACGATTGGTGTATTTCTTGGCGATGGAAATCACGAGGCGCAGGTTCGCCTCGACCATTTCCTTCTTGGCGATACGTGCCTCACGCTCGCCTTTTTGGACCATGTTGACGATCCGCCGGAATTCTGGAAGCGCCATGCCGGTCTGCGCGGCGATGTCAGTGATCTCGGTGCGGATACGCTCGATCGCAGCAGCTTCTTTGTCCGCGAAAGAGGCCCACTTCTTGTCCTTCTTCGCGTTGGCCTTGATCCAGCTGTCGTCCAGCTCGTTGCCCACGTAGGATTTGAGGAAGTCGATGCGCTTCACCTTGTGGCGTTCGGCAAGGCGCAGCATCTGCCCGCCAAGTGCGGTGAGGCGGCGGTTGAAGGCGTACAGGTTGTCGACCAGGAATTCGATCTTGGTCGCGTGAAACTGCATGCTCTCCACTTCGGCGGTCAGTTCCTCACCGAGCGTTTCGTACTTGTTTTCCTTGGCTTTCGGGAATTCCCCACCGGCGGCGAGTGTATCGACGCGTTCTGCTTGGAGCTTTTCGAACGTCTTAAACAGCTTGGTTATGCGAGCAAAGCGCTCGATCGCATCAGGCTTAAGTGCGGCCTCCATCTGCGCGAGCGAGAGCGTGTTGTCCTCTTCCTCTTCATCGTCCTTCTTGGACTCGCTGTCTTCGCCTTCTTCGCCGTCTTCGCCCTCGTCGCTGTCGTCATCCTCGTCATCATCGCGGATAGTCGGGCCGGCGGTCTCTTCGGAAATCTCGCCGTCGTCTTCTTCGTTCTCCTCCTCCATCTTGTCTGGCGGAGGTTCCTTTGAAAGCATCGCGTCGAGATCCAGGATTTCGCGCAGTTGCATATCCTCGGCGTTCAGAGCCTCGGACCACTGGATAATCGCATGGAATGTGATCGGGCTCTGACACAGGCCCATGATCATCATGTCGCGGCCAGACTCGATCCGCTTGGCAATCGCAATTTCGCCTTCGCGGCTGAGCAGCTCGACCGCGCCCATTTCGCGCAGATACATGCGCACCGGGTCATCAGTGCGCTCGCCGGTGCCGGTTTTCTTGGCAGCCGGAGCCTTCGCATCTTTCTTGGTTTCCTTTTTGGCGTCGCCGACCTGGATTTCTTCGACTTCAGCCTCAGCTTCGGCCTCGGCCTCCGCTTCCTCGTCATTTTCGACGATCTGAACGCCCATTTCGGAAAGCGCGGTCTGGATGTCCTCGATCTGGTCAGGGCTCATCTCACCGGAAGGCAACGCTTCATTGAGCTCATCATAGGTGATGTAGCCCTTCTTCTTTGCCTTGGTCATCAGCTTCTTTACCGATGCCTCATTGAGGTCGATCAGTGGAGCGTCGTCTTTGTCCTGCGCTTTAGCGGTCGAGGCCATGTAAAACTATCAATCCGTTTCCAGGTCGTCAGCATTTATACTCGCCGACGCCGATGTTAATTCCGTGCCAGCCGCAATGGCGGCCTGTTCTGATTCGACCGTTGCAGCGGCCTTTTTGCGCCCAAAAGCTTTCAAGCGTTTGTCAACTGTCGTGAGCTGGTGTCGCAGCCTCGTTTGTTCCGCAATCGATCCTTCCGGGTCGTCGTCAAACCGAGCGATCGTAGCTGCCATAGCAACTTCGAGCGCTGGTTTTTCAACCAGCAGCGACACAGCTTCGGCCAGTTCCTCGCGCGCTTCACCGGTTGGCGTGCCTTCTCTGAGGAAAGCGTATCGGATTTCGTCCGGTGGGGCAGGATAGCCTTGTTCGACCGATATGGCCTTTCCACCGTGCGAATCAAGCGTTTCAGACAACTCTATCAGCGATTCAATTGCAGGTGAGGCATTCGGGTTGAGTTTCGCGAGCCGTGTAAGGGCCTCGGCATGGCGAGTGATCTGGTCCGGATGACGCATTAGTCCGGCCATAACAGCACTCAACAATCCGCTGCGTAACCCGCCAGACATCGCCCGTTGCAAGGTGGCGCGGGCATCATTCGAAAGACCGCGCTGGACCTGTTTCCCGGCGCCCCACGGGCCGCGCCTTGTCTGCTCGCGTGGCGGGTATGCGAATAAAGAGAACCGATCGAGCAGTTCGCGCCGATAAAGCGATCGGATGTCGCTGTCCTTGATAGCATCGACGTGTTCCATCAGCCTTGCCTTCAGGCCGGCCTTGGCTTCAGGACTGTCCAGCACTTGCGCGTCTCGTTCAAATTCCCACAACATGTCGAGAAGGCTTTTCGGAGCAGCAAGAAGTTTCTCTATCGCCGCGCGCCCCTGCTGGTTGATGAGGTCGTCGGGATCGAGTCCAGCGGGCAATCGTACGATGTTGAGCGATTTCATGGGCGCGAGAACGGGCAGAGCCCGGCTGATCGCACGCATTGCGGCACGCTGACCAGCGGCGTCGCCATCAAAGCACAGGATGGGCACTTCGACCATGCGCCACAGCATTTCGAGCTGCATTTCGGTAAGCGCAGTGCCCAATGGAGCAACAGCATCCTCGAACCCGGCCTGCGCGAGTGCGACGACATCCATATAGCCTTCGACTACAATCACTCGGCCCGACTGGCGCGAAGCCGGTGCGGCGCGGTGCACGTTGTAGAGCGTACGCCCTTTGTCGAAAAGCGTTGTATCGGGGGAATTCAGGTACTTCGCAACGCCGTCGCGCTTGCCTAAGATACGCCCGCCAAACGCGATCACCCGTCCGCGCGCATCCTGAATCGGCAGCATGACCCGGCCTCTGAAGCGGTCATAGGTCGTGCCGTCGTCGGTCTGGATGCGCATACCCGTATCAACCAGCATCCCGTCCTCGAACCGGGAGAGTTTCCTATTGAGCGCCTGTTTGCCGTCCGGCGCATAGCCAAAGCCGAACTCGCGCAAGGTTGCATCGGAAAGATCGCGGCGCTTGAGGTATTCGAGCGCTTCGCGCCCGTCCACGCTGTAGAGATTATAGACAAACCATTCCTGCGCTGCTTCGGTAACATCAACCAGGTTTGCGCGTTTCTCGGCCCTCTGGGCAGCAACCGGATCAGGGGCGGGGACCTCCATGCCGGCTTCGCTAGCAAGCTCTCTGATCGCATCCATAAAGGACAGCCCGCGTTGCTCAGTCATCCAGCTGATGACATCGCCGTGCGCGCCGCAGCCGAAGCAGTGGTAGAACCCCTTCTGGTCGTTGACTGTGAAGCTCGGCGTTTTCTCGTCGTGGAACGGGCAGCACGCCTTCCACTCGCGACCCGCCTTGGTGAGCTTGTTGGTTCGCATAATGACCGTCGACAGGGTCACGCGCGCGCGCAGCTCATCTTTCCATTGCGGGGTGATCGTCATCGTTTGAAAGTGCGCTCGAAAGCCCGCAGGTTCAAGCGCGTTCTGTGGACGTTTCTGTGGTTAGCTCAAAGCCGCTTTTACCAGACCGCTCGCCAACTTGCCGTCCAGCACCGCGCCATGACGCTTTTTCAGCTCACCCATGACAGTGCCCATGTCCTTCATCGAGGATGCGCCGGTTTCCGCCTTGATCGCGTCGATCGCGGCTTTGGTGTCCTCTTCCGACATCATCTGCGGCAGGAATTCCTCGATCACGGCCAGCTCGGCCTGTTCTTTCGCCGCGAGTTCGGTCCGGCCGCCAGTTTCGTACATCTCGATCGATTCGCGGCGCTGCTTGGCCATTTTCTGCAAGACCGACGTCACCAGTTCATCATCGGGCACGTCCTTGTTCGCCGTACGCTGTTCGATATCGCGGTCTTTGATCTTCGCAGAAATCTGGCGGAGCGTTGCGGTGCGGTCTTTCTCGCCGGCCTTCATAGCGGTGATGGTGGCGGCCTTGATGTCGTCGCGGATCATCGATTGTTCCTGTATATTTTGCTTTGTGAGCTATGTCTTCTTGGTCGGCTTTGGTTTCAAGGTCTCGGCGTACGCAACACTTTGTTTGAACAGCGCGCGTAGCTTCTCCGCATCATCCCATATCTCGGATGTGACATAGACATAGCCGCGCAATACCGATCCGTAAGAGATCACATCTTCGGTGCCGTTGGCATTGTTGTATTGGTTTTTCTCAGCTTCCGAGAGGCGCAAAGTGAGCACTCCATCCTTTTGCAGAGCGCTGAACATGTTACCGTTCATTGAGGTGTATTTGTTGGCCTTACCCTTGACCTTCAAATCGGGATATTCACCAACGATTTCCTCGTATCGGGCGAGTGCTTCGGCATAACTCGGTGTGCTCACAACGAATTCCTGTGGATGGATGGGTGTCGCAGCGCGCTCTAACGTATCGAAGCGCCGTCGCCTAGGTTGACGAGGGCCTCGCGCAGGCCTAGCCGATGAGACTTAGCGACATTGCTGGAAAACCCTTCATTACGGAGCGCCCCATGGCATCATCCGCCGCCACTCCTGCGCAGCCCAACGGCGCGACCGGTTGCCTTGTTCTGGCCGATGGCACGGTGATGTGGGGCCGCGGTTTCGGGGCCAACGGCAATGCCGTTGGCGAGGTGTGCTTCAACACGGCTATGACCGGTTATCAGGAGGTGATGACCGATCCCAGCTACGCGGCGCAGATCGTCACCTTCACCTTTCCGCATATCGGCAATGTCGGTACCAATTCCGAGGATTCAGAGAGTGCGGTTGAAAGCGCGATCGGCTGTGTAGTGCGCGAGGATGTGACCGAACCATCGAACTTTCGCAGCATGGAGCGCTTGACCGAATGGATGGAACGCCATGGCAAGATCGGCCTGTCAGGCGTCGACACCCGCGCTCTAACTCGCCGCATCCGGATTAGCGGAGCGCCCAATGCGGTGATCGCCTATGAGCCATCAGGCAAGTTCGATCTGAAGTCCTTAACCGCGCGCGCGCGGGAATGGGCTGGGCTTGAGGGTATGGACCTGGCCAAGCGGGTGTCGCGCGAAAACCAGGAAAGCTGGGAAGGCGGATATTGGCGGCTCGGCCACGGCTATGGTCGCGCGGCGCTTGATGCGACTCCCCATGTGGTCGCAGTCGACTACGGCGCGAAGGACAACATCTTCCGCAATCTTGTGAAAGCAGGCGCGAAGGTGACGGTTGTACCGGCTAAGACGACGTTCGATGAGATCATGGCGCTGGAGCCCGATGGCGTGTTCCTCTCCAACGGCCCCGGAGACCCGGCGGCTACAGGTGAATATGCGGTGCCTGTGATAAAAGAGCTGCTGGAGCGTGACATGCCGTTGTTCGGCATCTGTCTTGGTCACCAGATGCTCGGCATCGCCGCGGGTGCGAAGACTTCCAAGATGCACCAGGGCCACCGCGGCGCAAACCATCCAGTTCAGCGCGTGGGCGAAGGCTGGGGCCAGACCAACGGTCTAGTAGAGATCACCAGCATGAACCACGGCTTCGCGGTCGACGCCGACACTTTGCCGCCCGAAGTAGAGCAAACCCATGTGAGTTTATTCGATGGCTCCAATTGCGGAATCGCGGTGAAGGGTAAGCGGGCTTTCGGGGTGCAGTATCACCCGGAAGCCTCGCCGGGACCGCAGGACAGCTTCTACCTGTTCGAGAAGTTTGTCGGGGGGCTGGGGTGATCGCAAGGTCTGTCTTTCTGTCGGCCCAGATTTTCTGCTTGGGCGCATGCGCAACGATCTCCTCTGCTTCTGATAGCTTTTCACAGCAAGAGGCTGATGCGATGTCTCAAGCGTGTAATGCACCAGTGGGCTTGCTGACTGTTTCTGATGGCATGATTACTGTTTGGCCGACGGCTGCATTACCCCAAGACACATATGTCTGCGTGCTCAAAACCATTCGAGAAACTGGCAAGTCAAAGTTTGGCTTTGTTGGGATTGAGAGAGCGTCGGTCGTCGATGAATAGGCTCGCCGTCATCACTATGGCTCTGACCGCCACTCCACTCGCTGCTCAAAATCCAGCGATGACGCCCGCGCCATCCGACACCTGGCCCGGTGCCGAAATCGTCGAGGGCGTTGCTTTCCAAGGCGATGGCTCGGTCACACTTGAAGCAGGCGCAGGCGGCCTCACGGTAACTGTCTTCTGGCGACCGATACTCTTCCGAGAAGACTCGCGGAGACCGATTGCCGGTCGTATGGATTGCCGTGTTGTCGCCTCCGAGGACGATTACTCCGAAGATGATTTCGACCCCGACGCCCGGCATTCCGCAATCGCCGACGCGCGCGCGCGGCAGGGCTTTGTCGATATGGATCGTCTGCGTGACATTGGCGACAATATTCGTCATCTCGATGTGGTTGGTCGCCGGTCCAATCCCCGCTCCCGTGGGGGGTACGTTCAGTGCCCCGGCCGGCTTAGTAATCAATGGTACGACGGGTGAGATTGATATTGCGGCCAGCACGGTGGGTGGCCCGTATACGATTACATACAGCTTCGGGGGGGCGTGCCCTTCCAGTGCGACGTTTGATGTGACGATCACCAACAGTGCCGATGCCAGTTTTGACTACGGGGGGGTAACGGCCTTCTGTCAGGGGGATGCTGATCCCAGTCCGGTATTTACCACGGG
>JBCCVO010000050.1:0-7695 GCA_039195235.1 Pseudomonadota bacterium | reverse complement strand
CACAGTAGGGAGGAAATACCATCTGAAACCGAACTCCGACCGGCTTCCAAGGACAAGGTCTGGATCGAGTTGCTGTGCGACGGCCTGACCTTCGATTTACGTGGTCTCGCGCCAGGTGGTTTTTGCGAATTTCCGGAGATCGAACATCGTTTCGATCTCGAACGCTCGCCTGGTTCATATCGTCTTGAGGCGTTGTGCCTCATTCCAGGCCATCATCTGTCTGGTGGTGAAACCAGTATGCCCGTCGCCAAAGCGATGATCGCGCTCGCACGTGACCTGACCCACCACTTCGATGACTTGGTGGCCATCGTCTGGCCGCCGGCCAAAAGTGCGATCGGCAGGCGCTTCTTCGAATCTATCTCTACAGCCTGGCTGGAAGGTGGTGCTTTTCCCGCACTTGGTCTGACGGCTTTCCGCGAAACGATCGATAGCGCTTTGCAAAGCGTTGGGCTCGAATACTGGATCGGTCAGGAACTGCGGATCGAAGGACCTATCGCAGCTGACAAGGTCGCCGCGACACGATTAGGTATCCGACTGATTAATCAACTGATTTTGGTCGGCGGGTTAGAAGAAAGCGAACGGATCGTCGCCCCCGACGGCACCCGTCTCGTCATGCGTCCCTCTCGCAACCGCAAATTCATAAGGGTTTGGCGCGAGTAGCCGCTGATAAACGGGGGTCGATATCATAAGTACGATAAGGGGCGCGCAAGCGGTCGCACAGCGACGGCCGACGATGCCGTTTCGCAGTGTAAACAAGCGCGGATCGCCAGGATACGACGCGGGCTTACAACGCCATCACCTGCTTCCACGGCAATTGCTCACTCGCAAGTGCTTCGGATATATGTTCGCGCAAATCGGGCGCTCGAACCTCGGATTTGAAGACTTTCGCACAAACGGATTGCTGCTACCTGCAACCGAGGATGCCACCATCCGCACGGGCATGCCGCTCCATCGCGGACCGCATCGCCACTACAACGAACTGGTAGTCGAGCGGGTCGGGCGGATTGAGGAACAATGGTCGCACAAGCGCCAGTCTGACACAGAAGCGGCGTTGATGGACGCACTTATGCGGCTCAAACTGCTGCAATCAGCCTTGCGTAGTCGCTTGCTCAGCGAAAGACGGAGGATGTTGCTTAACCGAAACGACCCGCTTGGCGCGGGGTTCGACTTTACAGAGCTCGATGCGATGGCCGAAACACTGTGGGAATCGACTTAAGAGCTCACTCAGCAGCTTCAGCGAGCGCTTCCCAAGCTGTGTAGTTTGAATTTGTCAGCATCCGGGCTTTGGCCGAGTGATACTCGCGCTCCATCCTGGCAACGAGGTCTTCGACAGAGCCGACCGATTTCACAGCGCCTACGCCTTGACCGGAGCCCCAGATATCCTTCCATGCCTTGGCTTTGGTATTGCCGCCGCTGCCGAAGTTCATCTTGGACGGATCGCTCTCGGGCAGGTCGTCGGGATCGAGTCCGGCTTTCTCGATCGAACTACGCAGGTAATTGCCATGCACGCCGGTGAAAAGATTGGTATAGACGATGCCGCTTGCATCTCCCTCGACGATGCCTTGCTTGTATCCCTGATCGGCGTTGGCCTCTTCGGTCGCGATGAATGCGCTACCCGAATAGGCGAAGTCGGCGCGCATGCCTTGCGCTGCAAGGATCGAAGCTCCGTGAGCTATCGAACCGGAAAGCGCGACTAGACCGTCGAACCACTCGCGGATTTCTTGCATGAGAGCGAACGGAGATATGGCCCCGGCGTGGCCGCCAGCTCCTGCGGCGACCGGGATAAGACCATCGGCGCCTTTTTCGATTGCTTTCTTGGCAAAGCGATTGTTGATCACGTCGTGCATGGTGATCCCGCCCCAATTGCGCACCGCGTCGAACACTTCGGTCCGTGCGCCAAGCGACGTGATGATCATCGGTACCTGCCACTTCTCGCAGGTCGCCATGTCGGCCTCGACCCGGTCGTTGGTCTTGTGAATGATTTGGTTGACTGCGAAGGGAGCAGCCGGCCGGTCCGGGTTCTCTCGATTGTGCTTGGCCAGTTCCTCGGTGATTTGATGCAGCCATTCATCCAACAGCGTTTGCGGGCGCGCGTTTAGTGCCGGGAAACTGCCAATAATTCCTGCTTTGCATTGTGCGATAACCAGCTCGGGGCCCGATACAATAAACAGCGGCGAACCGATCAGCGGAAGGCGCAGGCGATCGAACGGGGCGGGAAGCGGCATGGAAGTCTCCTGAATATGCGTTTCGCGATCAACCCGCGTCCCATAGCGTCGGTTCCGCCGGTGTCGAGCATACTATTGTGAGGTGCGTAGTGAGCCTTGGGCTCGGATTAGCTAAGGAGAGCCTCAATTCCGTAGAAGCGCGCAGCGTTTCCGGCATAGAGCGCAGCTTTTTCATCCGCGCTTGCTCCTTGAGAGAGACGTTTGAACGTGTTCCACAATACCGCATAATCCGCCCCCCAATAATCGACCGGGTAGTTGCTTTCGAACATAGCCCGATTCGATCCGAAGGCTTCGATGCAGGTCTCGATATATGGACGCCAGAGGCCTGCCAGGTGTTCCGATGAGGAGCCAGCAGCTGGCCCTTCTTCGGGCAGACTACAGAAAGCCATGGCTAGACCACCAAGCTTGATCTGCACGTTTTCGCAGGCGGCAAGCTCTTTGATGTTGTGCCGCCACGTGTCGAAACGTTCGTGCAGTTTGCCTTTGTACGCCGCCACGCCGAGTGGGGTGCCGCAATGGTCAAGGCAAATCGGCTGATCGGGGAAGGCTCGCGCCAGGTCGATCACATCGGGAAGCTGTGGTTCCAAAACCCATGCATCGAAGGTGAGGTTTCGCTTGTGCAGCTCGGCGAATCCCTCGCGGAATTTTCCGTGGCGGTAGAGTCCCTCAGGGGCGTGGAAAGGAGGGCCAAGCACTTCTGGATCGGAATCCCACGCGCCCTGATGCCGGATCCCCTTGAAGCGAGCAGGTGCGGCCGCCTTCAGTGAATCAAGCACGTCGCCCACCGCGCTTCCCGCAAGCAAATCGGCATGACCGACAATCCCAGCGCAGGCTCGAAGATCGCCATATAGGCCGCTGGCAGACTGCGCGGCGACGCCGTTTACGAACTCGATCTCGCCAACGACCTTTTTCGCTTCCCCATACGCTGTGTTATAGAACGCACCGCACTCCATAAACACAGTGCCGATGATGTTGTGTCCGCCAGTGAGGTGCGAGTGCAGCTCATCGAAAGTGTAATAGGCGTTGTCGACCAGTCCGGCGATGAAGTGATGCCGCGGCTCCGGGAACATCGGGAGCATCGGGCGCAAGTCCCACAGATGATGATGCGGGTCTATGATGGGCAGATCAGGTTCAAGAATCGCTTCGGTCATGGTGCTGGTCTCTCCCTTTTTAGCAGCGCTCTTGTAGGAAACACATTAGACACTGTCTAAGAGACAAAGTCCTGCCCAACGGAGATTCCCCCTTACTGCTGCGTCTCAGACCGGGTGAAGCATCAAAACGCGCGCCTCTTGTCCTGCCTCCGGATTTAGGAAGCGTCACCTCACCGCGCGGCGATAGAGGTGCCAGGTAGCGTGGGCCAGCACTGGCAGGGCCACCAGAAGGCCGAGAAACGCCGGTATGAACGCGATGAAGAGCAGCACGGCGATGATCGTGGCCCAGGCGAACATAACAATGGTATTGGCGCGAATGACGGCGAAGCTGGTGATGATCGCAGTGGGGAAACTGACCTTGCGGTCAACCAGCATCGGCAGGCTGATTGCGGTCATCGAGTAGAAAACGAAGGCCATAACTGCGCCGACCGCGCTACCAACGACCAGCATCGCGATGCCGGCATTGGTCTGGAATACCGCCAGTGTTTCTCCGCCAAGCCCGGATTCCGCCATGAAGATCGCAAAGATGGCATGCGCTACGATCATCCAGAACGCAAAGGCGACGAACACGATCACGCCCATACTCAGGATCTGATCATCGCCGTGCCCCTTTAGCGCGCCGAGCACGTTGCCCCAGCGCAGCTCTTTGCAGGCCTCTCGACGGTGGCTTGCTTCGTAAAGTCCCACGGCAACGAATGGCGCGACCAGAGGAAATCCAGCGGTCGCCGGGATTAGGAGGCTCGTATAGCCACCCACGAGCGCGAGATATCCGAGTACCAGACCGGTCACGACGTACATACCGCCAAAGAACAACCCGTACTGCGGAACAGCGGTGAAATCCTGCCAACCATTGGCCAGCGCAGTCCGCAGGTCATTGAGCGTCAGGTCGTCCGCGATCCTCGGTCGGTCCGGCATTTCGTGTCCGCTCGAAACGCTCGGCGTGTCCATGATCGGCTCTCCTCTCTCAAGGCCGTATCATCATGAACCTGCATTGTGCGCCTGTCTTTGCGTTGTATCAAGGGGGCAGGTCACGCAGTTGGTGCCTAGTAGGGCGGTGATTACGGTCACGAAAACGGGTTGCCAGCCATGTCGATAAATGCCTGCTCCTCAGGCGTGGAGTCTCGACCAAGAATGGGATTGCGATAGGGAAATCGACCGAAGCGTTCGACGATGTCTCGGTGCTTGTGCGCAAAGCCAATTACGTAGGCTGCACTTTCGGCGAGCGTCTCATACTTCGTGATGGCAAGCGCCTGTTGCTCACGATCCTCTGCATGCATCAGCGGCATGTAGAGAAATTGACGCTCGTCCATGCCAAGGCGCTCATCCATTTCTGTCTCGATCGCTTGCAGGGTCAACTGTTGTGCTTTCGCGTCCTGTGCGAAGGCCTTGCCGCTGCCGCGATGGATGTTGCGCGAAAACTGATCGAGCACGATCACCAAAGCCAGAAGACCCCGTGGTGTTTCGGTCCAGTGATCCAGCTCGCCGCGCTCGGCCCTTTCGAGCAGATCGCCAAACCGCTCCGCGATCAGCCGATCGACCTTATCAGATGATGAAAACCAGTTTTCCGGCATCAACTCGAGAAACCAGAAATGCAGCACTGAAAGAGCGACCTCTGGCACGGCTTGGGGGATCGTTGTCATGTGGATCAGGCCATCGCACTGTTCGCAGCGCTCAGAACCGCACGCACGCTGGCGGTAGCGACGTCTTCATCTATTCCGCACCCCCAGATGATTTGCCCGCCGCTTTCGCATTCGAGATAGGCGGCGGCGCGTGCGTTGCGGCCCGAACCTAGCGCGTGCTCGGTGTAATCGCGGACTTTCAGATTGAGATCGAAATTCTCTTCCAAGGTGGTCACAACGCTTGAGATAAGACCATTGCCTCTTCCCGATACGCTCTGTTCGTGCCCCGCTACGGCAATAGTGCCAGCAAATAGGCGCGTACCATCGGCCGCACGGCTTTCTTCATAGCGGACAAGCTGGAAGTGCTTGTCGGGCGTTTGCACGTGATAGTTGCGCTGGAACTCGGACCAGATATCGGCGGCGTTGAGTTCGCGACCCAACTTGTCAGCCAGTCGCTGAACGGCCTTTGAGAAATCCGCCTGCATCTTCTTGGGGAGCTTGAGGCCCTGATCCTGTTCGAGCACCCAGGCAAAGCCGCCTTTACCGCTTTGAGAATTCACTCGGATGACTGCCTCGTAGTCGCGACCTAGATCTGCCGGATCGATTGGGAGATAGGGAACGCGCCAGCCTTCGTCGTTTTGCGAATTGCGCGCTTCGAATCCCTTCTTAATCGCGTCCTGGTGCGAACCCGAAAATGCGGTGAACACCAGTTCGCCACCATAGGGGTGCCGTTGGTGGACTGGCAGATCATTACAGTACTCGACTGTCTCGATCACCCGGTCGATGTCCGAAAAATCAAGACCTGGATCGATCCCTTGCGTGTAAAGGTTGAGTGCAACCGTTACGAGGCAGCAGTTTCCTGTTCGCTCACCATTTCCGAACAGGCAGCCTTCGACCCTGTCCGCGCCTGCCATCAGGCCAAGCTCTGCCGCTGCGACGCCGGTCCCGCGATCGTTGTGCGTGTGAAGCGAAATCACTGCACTCTCACGGTTCGGCAAATTGCGGCAGAAATATTCGATCTGGTCGGCATAAATGTTGGGCGTCGCTGCTTCGACCGTGGCAGGGAGGTTGAGGATGATCGGTTTTTCGGGGTTGGGCGCAAGTACATCCATCACCGCGGCACATACCTCGATGCTGAAGTCGATTTCAGCGGTTGAGAACGTTTCGGGCGAGTATTGGAAGTGCCAGTCCGTGTCGGGGCGCTTGGCAGCTTCATCGCGCATCACCTTCGCACCTGCAATGGCGATCTCGCGCACTTCATCTTTCGTCATGCGAAATACGATATCGCGCCAGGCGGGCGAAACGGCGTTGTAAAGATGGACGATCGCTGCGCGCGAGCCCGCGAGGCTTTCAAATGATGTACGGATCAGATCTTCACGGCTCTGCGTCAGCACCTGCACCGTTACGTCATCGGGGATGTCTCCTGTTTGGACCAATCCTGAGATGAAATCGAACTCGGTTGCGCCTGCGCTTGGGAAACCAACTTCGATCTCTTTCACGCCTATCTCGACCAACAGATCGAAAAAGCGGCGCTTCTTCACCCCGTCCATCGGGTCGATGATAGATTGGTTACCATCGCGCAGATCGGTCGACAGCCAGCGCGGCGGAGCGGTGATCGTGCGCGAAGGCCATTGTCGATCAGGCAGATCGATCTGCGGAAACGGGCGGTATTTGTTCGACGGGTTAGAGAGCATGGTCATGAAAGAAGGCTCGTCACGAATGTTCGAGGAAATTGTTGCGGCTTTACCCTTGGGAGATTGGCCGCATTCTCACTCGCACGCAGCCGGTCACGCCCAAGGGCGCGTAAGTCGTAGCAGCAGCTGAGCCGTCAAAGTCATGTACGCATCCTTGCCGATAAAAGGGCGATACGCAAGCCATCGGCGTGGATGGGTTGCGCGACAATGAACGTTTTTTTCTAACATTTTGCGGCACGCTGTAACTAAATGGGCCGGTGTCCCGAAATGCCGAGCGTTGCCGATCAACAGGTAAGATCGGCCTGCAATTATATCTTTAGGAGGAAATTCCAATGAAGAAGTCACTTTTTGCAATTGCCCTGCTCGCCGCCGCTGCCGCATGCGGTACGCCAGCCGAAAATGTTTCCGAAGGCGACTCGATGGTTGCCGCTGATAAGGCCACCGACAGCTCCCTTTACGCTGATCTCGGCGGTGAACCCAGCGGTCCGATCTACACCCAGAGCAAGGGCGATACCTTGGCCGTCCGCGGCTATGATGTTGTCAGCTATTTCAGCGATGATGGCGTGCCGACCGAAGGTTCGGAAGACTTCACCGTCCGCTACGAAGGTTTCGACTATCAGTTCGCCAACGAAGACAATGCCAAGACCTTCATCGAAGATCCGAGCAAATATGCTCCGGCCTATGGCGGCTATTGCGCTTGGGCGATTGGTGCCAACGACGCACTCGCGCCGGGTGATCCAAATGTATACGAGATCGTCGATGGTACGCTATACCTGAACTTTAATGAAGACGTTCAGGATCGCTGGGAACAGGATATTCCGGGCTTCATAGCCTCAGGTGACGAGAACTACCCGACCCACTCGCCTGACGAGCACTTCCAAGACTAAGTTCCTGATGAATCGGGTTTAGGAAAGACCCCCGTCGCGTATCCCATAATAGGCACAGTGGGATGAGCGGCGGGGGCTTGTTTTGGTGTAGAGTGGCACGTGTGTGTGTGTGTGTGTGT
>JBCCVO010000049.1:0-7904 GCA_039195235.1 Pseudomonadota bacterium | reverse complement strand
TGGTGGGCGATGACAGGCTCGAACTGCCGACCCTCTCGGTGTAAACGAGATGCTCTACCAACTGAGCTAATCGCCCCTACGGCCTCGTGTTCACTTTCACGAACCGGGTGGAGGGGCATTTAGCGGCTGAATCTGGAAAATCAATTGCTGTCTGGCTTGTATTTGCATGCGAGGCTATCGGCTACGGCGTTATGAGCGTCACAAACCTCACAGTTCTTGCAACCGGCGGTACGATTGCCGGCAAGGCGGGAGAGGCGACGCGGCATGATTATCGTCCAGGCCAGATTGGTATCGAGGAGTTTCTTGGACTGGTCGATGAGCTTGGTATCGAGGCGAACCTTACTGGCACTCAAATCGCCAATATCGGTTCGGAGGATATGGGACCGGAAATCTGGCAGCGGCTGCACTTGGCCATATCCGCAGCGATTGCTGACCCGGACTGTCATGGGATCATCGTAACACATGGCACCGATACGGTCGAAGAAACCGCCTTTCTCCTGGACCTGACACTACCCACGTCTAAGCCGGTGGTGTTGGTGGGGGCTATGCGGCCTGCCGATGCTGTTGGGTATGATGGCCTGCGCAATTTCGCCAATGCGATGCGGGTCGCGAGCAATGCCGAGGCTTCTGGGCGCGGAGTCCTTGTGGTTATGGGTGATCGCGTCTTCGCCGCGCGCGACATTCGCAAAGCTCGCACGCGCGGTTCGGATGCGTTCGAGGGCTTCCCGCGCGCGTCGGTCGGACTGGTGACACCAAGCGCGCTCGAATGGTTCGGTGCGCCGTGGCGTTTTGGCGAAGAGGCGCGCTTCCCGTTCAGCGCTGATCTGCCCGATGTGCCGATCCTGTTTATCCATGCCGGAATCACGCCTGACTATGTTGAACGGCTGGTGTCTGACGAGACGCGCGGTCTCGTGGTTGCTGGAGTGGGTGAGGGGAACATGCCCGACGCAGTGCGTCAGGCGCTGGTTGTTCTGGCGCATGACGGTACTCCGGTTGTGCGGGCCAGTCGGCTCGAAGAAGGCTTGATAGATCGCGAGCCGGAGGATGATGAGAATTGCTTTGTTGCGTCACGCGCACTTGGCCCGGCCAAGGCGCGGGTGCTCTTGCGCCAGCTGATTGCGAGCGGGATCACCGACCCCGCTCGTATTCAGGCCGAATTTGATCGACGGTGATTGCAGGCACACCGTTCGTGCTGAGCGTGTCGACGCGCCATATTTCTTCTCGTGATGCCCAAAAAGAGCGGTCCTTCCGCAGGCTTGGGGTGAACGGACTAGAAGACTATGGTCTATGTCTGAGGCGTTACCAGGTACTTCTCACCGGTCTTCATCTGGCGATAGTCGGTGATTGCCTCCTTGGTCAGCATCTCTTCAAGGTTGACCTTCGCCTTGTAGCTGGAGGCGAAGGTAGTGGTCAGGTTCTGCTGCACGCGAGTACGCAGCCTTACCACGGTTTCCATGCCCGCTTTGGCGAGGAACGGCGTTAGCAACCAGCCGGATACGCTCCATTGCAGGCCGTAGGATGGTGTGAGGATCGTCGGGCCGAGATCGAGCCGCCCATACATGTACATCTTCTTGTCCTGGCTCGATCCGTAGCGCGAGAACTCCTTCATCTGGCTTGAGGCGACCTGCTCCATCGCTTTCAGAACGTTGTCGGTGTTCTGACCACCACCGATAGGATCAAAGCCAAGGAATGCACCGGTTTCCTTGATCGCCGCACGCAGCTGGCTCATGTAATCATCGTCGGAAGAGTTCACGACATATTGCGCGCCCAGCGCCTTAAGTTGATCGACATGCTCTTGCTTGCGCACGATATTGACGAGCTTCATCCCGTCTTCGAGGCAGATCTTGTTGAGCATCTGACCGAGGTTGGATGCTGCGGCGAGATGGATGATCGCATCATGGCCCTCTTGTCTGGCAGTCTCGACAAAGCCGAGCGCGGTCATCGGATTGACAAAGCTAGACGCGCCCACTTCGCTGGAATGATCGCCTAGCGGCAGACACATCATCGCATCGGCGATGGCGTACTGACTGAAGGCGTTGCCCGGAACGCAGGCGACACGCTGACCCATCAGTGCTTTGGCCATATCCCCGTCGCCAGTCGCAATGACTGTGCCTGCGCCTTCGTTGCCCGCAGGCAGGCGCTGGCCATGGCGTCCGCGCTGGCCGGAAAGAAACGGCTCGGGCATTTGAGCAACCACTTTGCCGTGCGAATATTCGGCATTGTCGAAATCCGCCGCGCTTGTCAGGATCGCGAGATCCGACGGGTTGATCGGCGCGCCTTCCATTTGGACCAGAACCTGATTGCCGGTTGGTTCGGGGAACGTCTCCTCGCTGATCTCGACCGTGAGCTTTCCGTCGGCGGTGAGGGTGGTGAAAAGCTGTTTGCCGGTAGTCATTGTTTTCTCTCCTGTGAAATTTGATCTGTCGAGGACTCGCGCGGAATAAGTTCGACTCCCAGCACCATGAGAGCCCAGACGGCGAGCGTTGGCTGGAGCTTGGGCACATAGGTGATTTCGAACAGGTCCACCGCAATGTAAGGAAGGAGCATGATGCTCAGCCCTGCCGTTAAGGCGTTGAAAAGCTTGTACTCGCTGGATCCTAGATAGAGGATCATGGTCACGATCGCGGCGCTTAGGGCCAGCAGCGCTGCAAAATCCTTGACTGGCAGTTCCTCTGCCCCGACAAGGACGAAGCCCAGCACGGCGCCGAACACGATGTTCATTCCATCGATATTGGCCCGGTATTCGCGCTCGGTGATACGAAAGCTTGGTGGCATTTTGTACCACTTTGCCATTCTCAGTCCCCCTCTTCTGGATAGATCGCTTCGACGAAGTAGAGCCCATGGGGCGGGGCGTTAAGCCCTAATTGCTGGCGGTCACGTGCAGCTAGCGCCTTGGCGACCCGATCAACTTTCCACGTTCCCGCTCCAACGAACTTGAGGCAACCGACCATCGACCGGACCTGATGATGCAGGAAACTGCGCGCTTCGGCATGGATATGGATTTCCGGTCCGAATGGACCCATGGTCTCGACGACATCAAGCTGGTCGAGCGTCTTCACCGGGTCTTTCGCCTGGCATTTGACCGATCGAAACGTGGTGAAGTCGTGCTGCCCGACCAGCAATTGCGCGGCGCTATGCATCGCCTTCACATCCAGCTTTGGGGCAACTTGCCACACCCGATTCTTCGCCAGTGCGAGCGGAGCGCGGCGATTGACAATGCGGTACAAGTAGCGCCGCCCGATGCATGAGAAGCGGGCATGCCAGTCATCGGGTACGATGCTACAATCGGTGATTGCGATCGGGTTCGGGCGGAGCTGGGCATTGAGCGCTTCGGACAGGCGGAAAGGGGTAAGGTTTTTCTCGATATCGACATGGCTGCGCATGGCCAGCGCGTGCACCCCGGTGTCGGTCCGCCCAGCGCTGTTCAGCGCAATATCTTCACCTGTGATGCGGTGCAGGGCCTCCTCGACCGTCTGCTGCACGCTTGGCCCGTGCTTCTGGCGCTGAAGGCCCTGATATGGCGTGCCGTCAAATTCGAGAGTGAGCGCGAACCGGGTCAAGCGACGGTGGTCCCAACCTGAATCGGGCGTCCGCGCAGAAAATCATCGCAATTCATTGAAGGCTTGCCAGCAGGTTGCAGTCGCAAAGGGCGGATCGCTCCGGTTTCGCAGGCGATCGTCATATCGTTGTCGAGCACTTCGCCCGGTGCGCCGGAGCCGTCCGCCAGCTCGGCCAGAAGCAGTTTCACGCGTTCTCCACCCAGCTCGAACCACGCACCAGGGAAGGGGGCCAGTCCGCGCACGTGCCGCTCGATTGCTTCTGCGTCCCGCGACCAGTCGATCCGGGCCTCGGCCTTGTCTATCTTGGGCGCGTAGCTCGATGCATCATCGTCCTGAGCTTGCGGCGCGTACTCCTTGAGATCGGCGAGCACCTCGACCATGGCGCTTGCTCCCAACTCGGCAAGCTCTGCTGTCAACTCGCCCGTCGTCTTGTCCGCAATCGGTGTGCGCACGACATGGAGCATCGGCCCCGTGTCGAGGCCCGCTTCCATTTGCATGATCGTCACACCGGTCTCCGCGTCGCCCGCGATCACTGCGCGGTGGATCGGTGCCGCTCCCCGCCAGCGCGGCAGTATAGAGGCGTGGATGTTCAGGCAACCATGCTTGGGAGCATCCAACACCGCCTGCGGCAGGATCAGTCCGTATGCAGCCACGACCGCAACATCGGTCTGCAACGCAGCAAACTCCGCTTGCGCTTCTGCCTTGCGCAAGGACTTGGGCGATCGCACTGGCAGTCCAAGCTCCTCCGCTTTCGCTTGAACCGGGGAGGGCCGGAGCTTCTTTCCCCGCCCAGCCGGACGTGGCGGCTGAGTGTACACGCACGCAATCTCATGCCCCCACTGATGCAGGGCGACGAGCGCAGGCACCGCAAAATCGGGTGTTCCCATGAATGTGATGCGCATAAGGTGAGCAAGCGGCCTTTGTTACGGACGCGCCAGCCCCTATCTCTCCCCCCATGTCATCGCAAGAGATCGAAGCGCTTTCATCTGCGCTCGCCCGGCTTCCGGGGCTCGGCCCGCGTTCAGCGCGACGGGCTGTGCTGTGGCTTGTCAAGAACCGTGAACAGGCCCTGCCTGCGCTTCTTGAGGCGCTGGACGCGGTGTCCGAGACGCTGATCGAATGCGCTATCTGCGGTAATGTCGACACCAGCGACCCCTGTAGCATCTGCGCCGATCCACGCCGCGATACGAAAGCGCTGTGTGTCGTAGAGGATGTTGCCGATGTTTGGGCACTGGACCGCGCGCGTCTGTTCCGGGGTCGTTACCATGTGCTCGGCGGCAAGCTGTCAGCGCTTGATGGCATTGGACCGGAAGACCTCAACATCGCCGCGCTGCTTTCCCGCGTGGAAGACGGCGCCGTTGATGAGGTTGTGCTTGCCATGAACGCCACCCTCGAAGGGCAGACCACGGCGCACTACCTTGCCGAGCGGCTGGAGGACTACACCGTCCGCATCACGCAACTGGCGCATGGCCTGCCGGTTGGCGGAGAGCTGGACTATCTAGACGAGGGAACGCTGGCGCAAGCTTTGAGGGCCAGACGACCGGTGGAATAGGCGATCAGCGCCAACAATCATGGATCAATATCTGTCGGCGTTATTTCCGAAGGAATATAGGCTTTGCCTTGCGGCTCAGTTTGCGCAGGCGCCTCAGCGCCAGCATTGGCGCTTGCTGAAACACCGATTGCGAGCGCCATCGCTGCTTGAACAATCCGTATCTGCCGCATATCTAGTTCCTGATGGCTATGCGTAAAATTCTGGAAGTGCCGGACCCCCGGCTCAAGACTGTGTCTACGACTGTTGAACCGATCGAGTTCAACGACGATTTGCGCATGCTCGTCGAGGATATGTTCGAGACGATGTACAAGGCACCAGGCATCGGCCTCGCCGCGATTCAGGTTGGCGTGCCCAAGCGTGTTCTGGTGATCGACCTGCAAGTGCCCGACGAAGACGCCGAGCCGGTGAAGGGTGAGGACGGGGTTGAACGCCAGCCGGTGATCAACGATCCGCGCGTGTTCGTGAACCCGGTAATTGTCGATCCGGCTGAGGAGCTGTCGACATATCAGGAAGGCTGCCTGTCGGTCCCCGAAATCTACGCCGATGTTGATCGTCCAGCGACCTGTACGGTTCGGTATCAGGATCTCGATGGCAAGGAGCACACCGAAGACCTCGATGGGTTGCTGGCGACCTGCCTGCAGCACGAGATGGATCACCTGAACGGAATCCTGTTCATCGACCACCTGTCGCGGCTAAAGCGCAATATGGCGCTGAAGAAGCTGAAGAAATTACGCCAGGCTGCGTAATCCGGGGATATCCAACAAAGCGCTAGTGTTCTTCTTTTGTTCCATGTATACTGTGGAACATGGATAACCCGATTCTCTTGATGGTCGCGCTGATTGTTGGACTTGCACTGGGTGGCGGCGCGGCGTGGTTTTTTGCTTCGCGTCCAGTGGCTGATTTGAAAGAGCGGCTCGGCGCAAATGAGGCCAGGGTTGCGCAGGCGGAGGCTGATTTATCGCAGGCTCGGGTTGAGCTTTCGGCTGCAAATGAGCGAGCGGCGCGAGCCGACCTTTTGTCTCGTGAGCTTGATGAGACGCGGACAAAGCGTGCCGCCCTGGCCGAACGATTGGCCTCGATGGAGAGCAGCGCGGAAGAGCGGGAAAGGGCTTTCGAAGAGCAAAAGCGTGTCATGGCAGAAGCGCGCGAGGCTCTACTCAGCCAGTTCAAGGCCACCGGAGCTGAAGTCCTAAAGCAAAATCAGGACGACTTTCTCAAACGCGCCGAAGAGCGGTTTAAGCAATCCGAAGAAACCGGCGAAGCCAAGATCAAGGCGCTACTCAATCCCGTCGGTGAGCGGCTGGAAAAGTACGAAAAGCAGGTAGAAACGCTGGAGAAGCAACGGGTCGACGCGTTCGGACAGTTGAACGGTCTGATCCAGTCGATGCGTGAGGGGCAGGAAGAGGTTCGGCGCGAGGCGCAGCGGCTCGGCAATTCGCTCACCAACGCGCCCAAGGCACGCGGGCGTTGGGGGGAGCGAGCGTTGCAGAATGTGCTTGAGCAATGCGGCCTGGCCGAACACACGGACTTCCACCTCGAACAATCGATGGAAACCGATGCTGGCCGCCAGCGTCCCGATGCGATCGTCAATGTACCGGGGCAAAAGAAGCTGGTGATCGACGCCAAGGTCTCGCTTAACGCCTATCAGGCGGCGTTCGAGGCCGACAATGACGAAGAGCGCACTCGTCATCTCGATCTGCACACAAAGAGCATGCGCAATCATGTGCAGACGCTCGGTTCAAAAAGTTATCAGAGCCAGTTTGACGACGCGCCCGACTATGTCGTGATGTTCGTACCCGGAGAGCATTTCGTCGCTGCTGCGCTCGAACACGATCCCGAGCTGTGGGACTTTGCCTTCCGCAACAAGGTGCTGCTCGCGACGCCAACGAACCTCGTCGCAATTGCGCGAACGGTCGCGCAGGTCTGGCGGCAGGACAAGATGGCTGCCGAAGCTCAGGAAATCGGCAGGATGGGTGCCGAGCTGTATGATAGGCTGCGTGTCGCAGCAGACCATATGAAACGCGTTGGCGGAGGGCTCGAAACCGCGGTCGCAAACTATAACAGATTTGTTGGCAGCTTCGAACGCAACGTCCTCACGTCGGGCCGCCGCATGGCTGAAAAGGGCATTGAGATTGCGAAGGAGATCGACGAAGTGCCGCTCGTCGAAGGCGCACCGCGCTATGGCGCTAAGGATACTGATGAGATCGATGCGCTGGAGGACCGGCGCGATGCCGCGGAGTAGGTACTTGAAACTCTCGTGGCAACGCATGGAATCTTGGAGAGAATGTACAATTCTCGGGCGATTTCTGATGCTACTACGATAGCTCGTGCGATACGCGGGAGGGGCATTTATGATCAGATTTGTTGTGGCGGCAAGCGTGGCTTTATTGGTCACCGGGTGCGGGGATGCAGAATCTGACGATCCGATTGCCAATGACGCCGATGCCGATGCAACTGCGAAGTCAGACACGAATAAGGGTACGGGGGCTGATCGTGTGACTCTGCCTTCCGGTGCGGTTGTGCGCCCTGATGAAACGGCGAATTTCACTCGCGGGGGCGGAAGCGACATAAGCAGCGATTACACTTGTGTTTATACTCTCGAAGACGCCGAGTTTTCTGCGCCGGAAGGCTCTGTTTATTATGATTCGGTTCGCATCGCTTTGCAGTTTCCCGAATATCCAGATAGGACTACGCGTGTTGACTTGCGCTCCTAGCACGCAGTTGGTGAATGCTTCGATACTTATGTTTATTCTTGCAAGACCGGCAGCTGTTAGCCCCTTGCCTTTCTGTTG
>JBCCVO010000048.1:0-7965 GCA_039195235.1 Pseudomonadota bacterium | reverse complement strand
GCTATGGCAAGGAACGCCCGGTTGCGCTCGCGTCGAACGAGTCCGCTTGGGCGGAGAACCGCCGCGCCGCGAGCGTCGTCATCAACTAGAGACCGGCGCTGAGGGTTCAGCTGGGCAGGCCGGGCGCGCGCTCGGCCTGGACCAGCGCTTGCGGAGCGGCGTAGTCGGCGCCCAATTGCTCATTCGCAACAGCCACCATGCACAGGGCCGCGAGAGCGAGCACCGAAAACAGGCTGGAGATAGTCAGTTGCTGGCTCATTGTGGTCCCTTCGTACCGGGCGCAATAAGGCTCGGAAGTGAATAAGTTATTGCGATGCAACATTTCACGATGAAACCTGTTCCCACTTCTTTCAAATTGAAGCGAGCTCCCTTAGATTAGGGGCGCAATGGGCTCGACCAACCACATCTCCCCCCCTGACGCAGGCATATCGCAGTGAGTCGCAAGAGGCGCTCCGATGACTGGGGTTTCCCGCGCTGGCGTCCGTATGAGTCGTCTCGAGAGACTGTGACTCAGCGCGTATGCGATCGGCATGGCTGCGATGAGCCGGGTCTGTGCCCTGCGCCCAAGGCACCCAACAGTCCGGATCGTTGGTACTTCTGCCAAAAGCACGCCGCCGAATACAATTCGAAGTGGGACTATTTCGAAGGATTGGAAAAGGCCGAGGCGGCCGAACGAGCGAAGGCGGAGCAGGCCGAGAGTGCAGGCTATGCCGAAAGCGCGCATTATGGCTGGTCTGGATCGGGAGACGGTTCGCGCAGCGCCGACGAGATGCGTGCGCTTGAGGTGCTAGATCTGGAATCGGACGCCGATTTCACAGTTATAAAAAAGGCCTATCGCGCGAAGGCCAAGGAAGTTCACCCTGATGTGAAGCCTGGCGATCAAGAGGCTGCGAAGCAGTTTCAGGCAATCCAGGTGTCTTACGAAATTCTGCGTCAGGCGGAAGAGCGCCGGGAGTGGAAGGGCTGATATCCGGCCAAGCTTGCATCATGATCGGAAAGCGCAATGCACCTATTGGTTTTTTCTGCCAGCAACTCCTCGACATCCATCAATCGTCAACTGGCCGAATATGCCGCCAGCATGGTTGATGGTGCTGAGATAGAGATGCTCGACATTCACAACTATGAAATGCCGATTTATAGCTCAGATCGCGAGGCGGCTGATGGAATTCCGCAGCTTGCGCATGATTTCCTATCCAGGATTGGCGAAGCGGATGCACTGATCGTCTCGTTTGCCGAGCACAACGGCACCTACTCCGCCGCTTTCAAGAACCTGTTTGACTGGTGCAGTCGCGCAGGGCGCGAAGTGTGGCAGAACAAACCGACCGTGATGTTGGCCACATCCCCAGGTCAAGGCGGCGGAGCGCGCGTGCTCGATTTCGCGGTCAACGCGGCGCCGTTCTTCGGTGGCAACGTGTTGGGACATCTGGCAGTGCCAAAGTTCCCCGAAGCCTTTGCCGATGGGAAATTGAAAGACGCCGGAATGGATGAGCAATTGCGCGAACTGGTGGGCAAACTGGCTGGCTAGTCGCTTGCTAAATATGGTTTGTCGCGCAATCTGACCCTTCTCAGCATGGCTTGCTTTGGTGCCCGCTTGCTGTCACGTTGTAGTGCACAGTGGACAGTAAGACGTTTTCAAGCCGCCTGATCGCGCAAGGCTGGATCGCAGCGGCCGCGATGGCGCTGATGGTTGTTTTGTCGCTATTTGATCCGCTGCACGATTCCATGACGCAGCATATGAGCGAGATCATCTCTGGCTCGTGGTGGTCGGCTTTGGCGATCCGCGTCTTGCCTGGTGTGATGGGCGTAAGCATCTTTCTTTTTGGTCTTGGGTGTTTTGGACGCAGCCGCGGCTGGTCGTGGAGTGGCATCGCCTCGCTTTTGTTTGGCGCGGCGATGGTGGCCAATGGCGTTTTTCCTGCGGGTAACCCTCTGCACGGACTTTATGGCCTTGCGGTGTTTTCAGTTCTTGTTCCGGTTTTCTACGCAGCGGAGTACCCCGCGAAAACGGCTTTCAAACAGGTGTCTCTGGCGGTGGCATTTGTATCATTGCTGTATATGTGGCTGCTCTTGGTCGGGCTCGAACCGCCCGAATATCGCGGCATGACGCAGCGCGTCGCCTCACTGGCTTCCTTTGGTTGGTTCGCGCTGGCGGCGTTTGCGCGCTGGCGATGAGCCAGAAGTGTTCGGTTACTTCGGACCTGCAAATCCCGGCTTGGCAGCGGTCGAATTGATCTCAGCATTGGGATTGTCGTTCCACCATGCAACATCGGTCCATGGCCGCGCGTCGATTTCGTGCGTCCAGCAATTCCTGGGTTGTTGCGCCAGATGCCAATAGGTTTCGGACAGCGCGCCGGGATCAATCACACCGTCTTCGCCCTTGGCTGCTTTGAACGCGTCGAACTTGTCGCCCAGCAACTTGCCCAGGGTGTCCGGCGCATCAACAGAACCGTCGACTACAATATGCGCGACATGAATACCTTGCGGACCGAATTCCGCATTGAGCGTCTGACAGAGCATCCGCCGTCCGCCCATGGCCGCGGCATGACTGTGCTGGCCAGAATTGCCCCGCATAGCGGAGGTGGCGGAGGTAACGAGCAGGCATCCATGTCCGCGCTCTACCATATGCGGAAACGCGGCATGCGCGAGGCGAAAGACGCCATAACATCCAAGCCGCCAACCAAGCTCAAAAGTGCGGTGCGGCGTATCGTGCAGCTTTCGGTTTCCGATCTGCGCGCCGAGATTGTAAAGCGCAGTGTCGATCGGGCCGATATCGGCTTCAACTCGCTCGACCAGTTCTTCGATTGAGCCGTCTTCGCTTGCATTGAGCAAGGTGCCGCTCGCAGAGCCGCCAGCGGTCTCAATCTCATAGACCAGTTTGCCGAGACCTTCCTCGTCAGATCGCCGGGCGAGAACCGCATGATAGCCGCTCGCCGCAAAGCGAGCAGCCACATGGCCTCCGATCCCGGCACCTGCACCGATGACTAAGAAAACCGGTTTGCGATCACTCATGACTATTCTCTCCCTTCATGAGGAGAGTAGTCTGGTTTTCAGACGTATTCCAGTGCCTGCTCGAAGTCTGCGATCAGATCGTCGGCATCCTCGATCCCTATGCTGATCCTAACCAGATTATCGGTGATACCCAGCGCAGCTTTGCGTTCGGGCGGTACCGACAAGTGTGTCATCGCGGCCGGGTGGCTGGCGAGCGTCTCTGTGCCGCCAAGGCTCACCGCCAGCTTGGCGATGGTAAGGTTGTCGAGGAAACGGAAGCTCTCTTCCTCGCCGCCCTTGATGAACACGCTGAATGTGCTGCCAGCGCCTTTACAATGCCGGTTGTAGATGTCCTGCTGGCGGTCATCCTCGATCAGGCCGAGATAGCCCAGCACTTCGACCTTGGGGTGCGATTTGAGGAAATTGCAAACCTTGGCCGCGTTCTCGCCCGCACGCTGCATCCGCAATTCGACTGTTTCAAGCGAGCGCAACAACATCCATGCGGTGTTCGGATCGACGATCCCGCCCATCGTGTTCCGCAGCGCCCGTACCGGGTCCATCCACTTCTTTGCGCCGGCGATTGAACCCGCAACAAGGTCCGAGTGTCCGCCGACATACTTGGTCAGTGAGTAGGCAACTATGTCCGCGCCGTGATCGAGCGGGCGCTGCCACAGCGGGCCGAGGAATGTGTTGTCGATCGCAATCGGACAATCCCATTTCAAGTTCGTATCGCGCGCCTCCTTGACCGCTTCGATATCGACCAGCGCATTGGTCGGGTTGGCGGGGCTTTCGAGGTAAATCATGGCGACTTTGCCACCGTTTTTGCCCGCCTGTTTCTTGGCGCGCTTCAGCACATCATCCAGCTCTTCACGGCTCGCGCCGGCCGGGAAGTCAATATAGGTTACGCCGAATTTGCTGAGCACCTTGGCGACGAACCCTTCGGATGCGGCGTATAGAGGTCCGGAATGGACGATCACATCGCCGGTGCTGACATAGGCCATCATCAGGATGCAGATCGCGGTCATGCCGGATGAGAAAGTCAGCGCGTCTTCTGCCCCGTCCCATACGGCGAGCCGGTCTTCCAGGATTTCCTGGTTCGGTCCGTTAAATCGCGAATAGACAAGGCCTTCTGCGCCGCCTTCGCGTTTGCCCGTGATGCCTTCAAAGTGCCGCTTGCCCGCTGCTGCGTTTTCGAACGCGAAGGTGGAGGTGAGAAATATCGGAGACTTTAGCGAGCCTTCGGACAGAACCGGATCGAAGCCATGCCCCATCATCAGAGTTGAAGGCTTCAGCTCGCGTCCGCCAATCTCAAGCTTCTTGGGCTTGGGTTTGCGGCGCGGGGTGGGGGTGTCAGTCGCGTCAATTGCATCCGTCATGTGCGGAGTACCTTCCTATGCAAACGCTCCCAGGAAGGCAGGAGCTGATCATGGTCGCAGGGGCTCCCGCTTCTAACCTCCGCAGAAGCGCCTCTCCCCAAGCGGCCTTGCAATAGCGCCTGATTATAACGCGGCAGCTTCAGTGGCAAAAGGTTTGAGCTGCTTATCCCAGCGAAGCGACGGCCCAGACCATTCCAACGATCAGCGCGATGCCGAACAGGTCGAGCACCAGACCAGCACTAACCAAGCGCTGGATTCGGAGGCGGCCTGTGGCCCATGCGATAGCGTTCGGCCCGGTTCCGGCAGGTAGGATAAAGCCCCAGCTTGCGGCCAGTGCAGCGGGCATCGCAATGAGGATCGCCTGCTCGCCCAGACCCAATGCTGCGGCAAGGCTCGCGACTACCGGGATGATTGCGCTGGCGGTGGCGACGTTGCTCGCAAACTCTGTGACCAGCACAACCATCGCAACGATCGCAAGCGCCATAAGCATCAGTGGCACAGCTTCGAGTGGGAGTAGCGCGTTCCCAAGCCAATCGGCCAGACCGCTAGCCTGCATCCCGGCGGCGAGCGCGAGCCCGCCTCCGAACATCATGATGACGCCCCATGGCGCGCGGTCAGCCTCGCGCCAGACCAGCAGGGGCCTGCCGGTGCCATCGGGCAGCAGGAACAGCGCAAGGCTGGCGATCACCGCGATCGTGCCGTCCGTCCAACTCCTTTCAGGCAGATAGGGCGCCACCCACTGTCTGGTCATCCACAGCACAAAGGTGATGGCGACGATCGGCACAAGACGCTTCTCAGCAGAGGACCATGGACGCTGATCGTCAATCGAATCGCGTGCGGCCGAAAGGTCAAACGGATGTGCGGCGACCCGCTGCACCCGCGCAATAATAAGCCCGGCGAGAGGCACGCTGATGATGACTATAGGCAGGCCGAACGCCATCCAGCGCGCAAAGCTGATCTCTAGCCCTATCATGTTATCGAGCAGCTGCACGGCAATGCCATTGGTTGGCGAGCCGACAATAGTGCCCAGCCCGCCAATGGTCGCCGCAAAGGCGATACCCATTGGCAGGGCACCTGCTAGCCCTTCTTGTTCGGGTGCGCTTTCAACATCCGTTGAAGGCTTGGACCTGACCGCCTGCTCCCGCTCACTTCCACCCGGAACAATCTCCGGCAGGCTCTGGGCAGAAGGGAGGGGGAGTGGGCGGGCGGCGCTACCACCTGCCAATACCGCCAGCGCCATCGGCATCATGATAAGCGCGGTGGAGGTGTTCGAGATCAGCATCGACAGCAATGCCGCTGAAATCATGAAAGCCAGCAACAATCGGGTCTGCCCGCCACTCGTGCCAATCGTCTTCAGGATCGCCAGGCTCAATCGCCGGTGTAGTCCGGTCCGCTCGATCGCGAGCGCAATAAAGGCACCACCAAGCAGCAGGAACAGGATCGGCGCGTAATATGCGCTCGCGGTCTCTGGAGCGGTCATCACGCCGCCGAGTGGCAGGATAAGGAAGGGAAGCATTGCGGTAGCCGTCAACGGCAGCGCCTCGGTCATCCACCATGTGGCCATCCAGATGACAAGGCCTGCGACTAGCCACGCTTCGCCACCCATCCCCGCAGGCGGAGTACTGAGAGCAGTGACCGCAAAAACAAGCGGGCCGAGCAAAAGGCCGATTTGGCGCGCGCCGATTTTTCCAGCACTCATGTCTTACAAGCCCCTCGATCCCAGTGCCTGTGGCGTATCAGGGAGCAGCCGTAATGGACAGGCCCCGCAAAAACTTGGTCCTCAGACGATTGATGTGCTTGGTTTCCCGTCGCTTTCGATAGGGTCAAGAAAAAGGGCGGGCATCGCATTCGACACCCGCCCGTTTGTCTCGTCGCTCCAGCGCGCTTATTTCGGCGCGAGCACCATAAGCATCTGGCGGCCTTCCAACCGGGGAAAGGCTTCGACTTTGGCGACTTCCTCCACATCGGCCTGCACTTTCTTTAGCAGGTCCATGCCGAGATGCTGGTGCGCCATTTCGCGGCCACGAAAACGCAGGGTGACCTTCACCTTGTCGCCGTTCTCGATGAACTTGTTCACGTTCCGCATCTTCACGTCGTAGTCGTGCGTGTCGATGTTGGGACGCATCTTCACTTCCTTGATGTCCTGCGTCTTTTGCGTCTTGCGTGCCGCACTGGCCTTTTTCTGGGCTTCGTAGCGGTACTTTCCGACATCAAGGAACTTGCACACCGGCGGGTCCGCATTGGGGGACACTTCGACGAGGTTCAGGCCTTTCTCATTGGCCTGCTCAACGGCTTCGCGGGTGAACATCACGCCAAGGTTCTCGCCTTCGTCATCGATAACGCGGACCTTGGGGACTTGGATAAACTGATCGTAGCGAGGGCCGCTTTTAACGGGCGGGGCCATCGAACGCCGAGGTGGACGGGCTATGTGTGTTCTCCTGTTGCAGCTTGATTCTTGTGGCCGGTATGTAGTGATTGTGGCGGCGAAACGCTAGCGGAGTCTCAAGCTGCATTTCGATAGAGCGGGAAGCTAACCAATTTGCCTTTGGCAGGCAGCACCGCGTCGATCTGCTCGGCCGGTCTGAGGGCTTTCAGGATCTCTGGCGCGCGCGCGTCCATTCCGCCGGTATAGGCTCCGAAAGCGGGAGCGATCATACGGTCACCACGTCCCGGTGAGCGGCTCACCACCCCGCAGGGGCGAGCGATGTGTCGGTTGCGGACCCGCAGGCGCATCTTCGGGTGATAGTGTCCGGACAGCTCAGGTCGGGTCTCGCCGCTTCTGGCCTCGTGGCGCAGGATGATCCCGCCCAATTCCATCTCTTCTATCAGCGTCGCTCCGAATGCCCGATCCATCTGCTCGTCGTGGTTGCCGGTGATCCACACCCAGTCGAGCGCGCGGGTGAGCGATTCCAGCATACCCGCCGCGTATGGATCGAGCCGGTGTGCGCCCGCATCGTCGTGGAAATTGTCACCCAAGGTGATGACCCGCTGTGCGCCGGTCATCTTCACCGCATCCGCAAGCCGTTCTAGCGTTTCGCGGCTATCATACGGCGGCAGCATCTGGCCCGTCTGCGCATACCAGCTGCCCTTCTCCAGATGCAGGTCCGCCACCAGCAGCGCACGCTCTCGCGGCCAGTAAAGCGCGTTGCTCTTCAGCAAAACAAGCTCTTCTCCGGCAAAATCCAAAGAGGCGAACGAAACAGGAACCATGGCTTTCACTTGCCCTCAATGGTTGAGCTTGGCAAGGCTTGGATCGCAAGCATGGACGGGAAAAATGGACGACACTGAAAAGCATACCGCGAACGCCCGCGAATGGTTCGAGAGCCTGCGTGATCAGATTTGCGCGGCGTTTGAGGCAATTGAACGCGAAGCGGGCTCAGATGCGTCTTTCGAATACACTGCGTGGAACCGCGAAGAAGAGGGCAACGATGACCCCGGTGGGGGCGTTCAGGGCTTGATGAAAGGCAAGGTGTTCGAGAAGGTTGGCGTCAACGTGTCGACCGTGCGCGGTAACTTTCCCAAGGAGTTTGCCGCAAGCATCAACGGCGCCGATCCGGACAATCCAGGCTTTACTGCGACCGGAATCAGCCTTGTTGCGCAT
>JBCCVO010000047.1:0-8375 GCA_039195235.1 Pseudomonadota bacterium | reverse complement strand
TTTCGATCAGCGGCTATCACATGCACGAGGCGGGCGCGACCGCGGTTCAAGAGCTTGCTTTCACAATCGCGGACGGCAAGGAATACGCCAAGCGTGCCATGGCGACCGGCCTTGATATCGACACGTTTGCGGGCCGCCTCAGCTTCTTCTTCGGTATCGGCATGAACTTCTTCATGGAGATCGCCAAGCTGCGCGCCGCGCGCACGCTGTGGTACGAAGTGATGGATGGGCTGGGCGCGAAGAGCGAACGCTCCAAGATGCTGCGCACCCACTGCCAGACATCTGGCGTCAGCTTGCAAGAACAGGACCCCTACAACAACGTTATGCGCACCACGATCGAGGCGATGGCGGCGACATTGGGCGGCACCCAATCGCTCCACACCAACGCCTTGGATGAAGCGATCGCGCTGCCGACCGACTTCTCCGCTCGCATCGCGCGCAACACGCAGTTGGTGCTGCAAGAGGAAAGCGGAATCTGCAACGTCGTCGATCCGCTCGGCGGCTCGCACTATATTGAAGCGTTGACTTCGAAACTGGTCGAAGACGCGCGCGCTTTGATGGCTGAAGTCGATGAAGCCGGTGGAATGACCGCCTATGTTGGCACCGGCGCGCCCAAAGCGGAAATCGAACGCGCGGCCGCCGAAAAGCAGACCATGATCGATCAGGGCAAGACCGTGATCGTGGGCGTCAACAAGTACCAGCCCGCCGAAGAAGAGCCGATCGACACACTCGAAGTCGACAACGCCAAGGTGCGCAAGGGCCAGATCGAACGGATCGCCAAGGTGCGTTCGGAGCGTGATGAAGCGGCGTGCCAGGCGGCGCTGACGGCGTTGAGTGAGGCCGCTGCGACCGACCCCGCTATGGCGCGTGCTGCGCTGGGTGATGGTCGTGATGAGCGCGGCGTTCCGCTGCCTCCGTCAAGGATCGCAGAGCTCGAGGCTAAAGGGGATGTAAACCTGCTTGCTCGCGCAGTTGATGCGGCGAGAGCCGATGCGACTTTGGGAGAGATTTCTTCCGCGATGGAGCAAGCGTTCGGTCGCCATGATGCGACACCCAAGCCCGTGAGCGGTGTCTATGCCACTGCCTATGAGTTCGATCAGCGTTGGGAGCAGGTCACATCGGGCGTAGACGCGGTCGAGCGGCGGCTCGGGCGCAAGCCGCGCATAATGGTCGCCAAGATGGGCCAGGACGGGCATGATCGAGGTGCGAATGTCATAGCGAGTGCGTTTGCCGACATGGGTTTTGAGGTGGTCTCAGGCCCACTATTCCAGACCCCACAGGAAACGTGTGCAACCGCGTTGGCCAAGGATGTAGACGTGATCGGCGCGTCGTCGCTGGCTGCTGGTCACAAGACGCTTATCCCCGAACTCATCCGTTTGCTGAAGGAAGCCGGCCGACCTGATATCAAGGTCACGGCAGGCGGCGTGATCCCTCCGCAAGACTATGATTTTCTGCGCGAAGCGGGTGTGCAGGGCATCTATGGCCCCGGCTCCAACGTGGTCGAATGTGCGGCGGATATCTTAACTCTGCTTGGCCACAACATGCCGCCAGCGGGTGAGGGTTTGGATGAGGCGGCCGAATAGTGGCCTACCTGGTTCGAACCGTCCTTTTTCTGGGCATGGTTGCTCTTGGCCTTTGGGGATTTGCGGTTCTGGATGACCCTTGGGGCTGGATCGCCTTTGGTACGGCCTTTCTCGTCGGCGGCGTCGCATCCATGATTGCCTTTAAGCGCTTGGCGACCCACGAGCAGATAAAGGAAGACCTTGAAGCGCGATTGCGAAATGATTGAAGGAAAGAGTTTGAAAACGAGCCGCACCGACTGGACCCGCGTGGAAATCGCGGAACTCTTTGATCTTCCTTTTACAGAGCTGCTCTTCCAAGCCGCCAGCGTCCATCGCGAGAACCATCCGCCTGAGCAGATCCAACTCTGCACACTGCTCAGCATCAAGACCGGCGGATGCCCGGAAGATTGCGGCTATTGTTCCCAGTCGGTGCACGCAGACAGCGGGGTTGAGGCGACCAAGCTGATGGATGTGCAGGAGGTGCTGCAGCGTGCCGCGCAGGCCAAAGATGCGGGCTCTCAGCGGTTCTGCATGGGTGCCGCGTGGCGCAACCCCAAGGATCGCGACATGCCCGCGATCGTCGAGATCGTGAGGGGCGTGCGCGACATGGGCCTCGAGACCTGCATGACGCTTGGAATGCTGACGCCGAAGCAATCGCAGATGCTGGCCGAGGCGGGTCTCGACTATTACAACCATAACATCGATAGCAGCCCGGAGTATTATGAGCGGGTGATTAGCACGCGTAGCTTTGATGAACGGCTCGACACGCTCGATAATGTGCGCAGCGCCGGGATCAATGTATGCAGCGGTGGGATCGTCGGCATGGGGGAAACCCGCGAGGACCGTGTGGGTTTTGTTCACACGCTCGCAACGCTGGAACAGCATCCCGAAAGTGTGCCTGTGAACGCGCTGGTCCCAGTCAAGGGCACAGTCTTGGGCGACATGCTGGCCGACACGCCGCTCGCCAAGATCGACGATATCGAGTTTGTCCGCACCGTTGCTGTCGCACGGATCACCATGCCGATGAGCATGGTGCGTCTGTCTGCAGGGCGCGAGAGCATGTCAGAAGCGACACAGGCGTTGTGCTTCCTTGCGGGCGCGAACTCGATCTTTACCGGTGACAAATTGCTTACCGCACCCAATGCAGGCGATGACAGCGATGGCGCCTTGATGGCCAAGCTAGGACTGACTGCGTTGCAAGGCGAAGAGCCGATGCGGGCATCCAAGGAACCCGAGCCCGCCGAATAGGTAGAACTGAAACCTGCTCGAAGGAGACGACGCAATGACCGAACTCCACCCCGAAACCCTGTCCGTCCATGCAGGTTGCGATCCAGACCCCGCGACCAATGCGCGGATCACACCAATATATCAGACCTCTTCCTACGTCTTTGACAGTGCCGAACATGCTGCAAACCTGTTCTCGCTGGCCGAATTCGGGAACATCTATTCGCGCATCATGAACCCAACCAACGATGCGCTGGAAAAGAAGATCGCGGCGCTCGAAGGGGGTGTAGGTGCGCTAGGGGTGGCCTCAGGGCACGCTGCGCAGCTGATCGCGTTCCACACACTGATGGAGCCCGGCTGCAACATCGTCGCGGCGAAGAAGCTTTATGGCGGTTCGCTCAATCAAATGGGTGAGGCGTTCCAGAAATTCGGCTGGGAAACCCGCTTCGTCGATACCGATGATATCGAAAATGTCCGCGCGGCGGTGGATGACAAGACACGGGTTATCTTCATCGAAAGCCTCGCCAATCCCGGCGGTGTCGTAAGCGACATCGCAGCGATTGCCGATATCGCTCACGAAGGTGGCGTACCGCTGATTGTCGACAACACCATGGCTTCGCCAGCCTTGTGCCGCCCGATTGAGTACGGCGCAGATATTGTGGTGCATTCGACAACCAAGTTCCTGAACGGACACGGAAATGCCATCGGAGGGGTGATTGTCGACAGTGGCAAGTTCGACTGGAAAGCGCATGCCGACAAGTACCCATCGCTGACCAAGCCCAACGGATCGTATCACGGCGCGGTTCTGGTCGACGCGCTCGAACCCGTGGGGCCGATCGCTTTCATTATCGGTTGTCGCGTTCTTGGCCTGCGCGACCTCGGTCCGGCCATGGCGCCGATGAACGCTTTTCTCGCATTGACGGGAATGGAGACGCTGCATTTGCGTATGGAGAAGCACTGTGCCAACGCAAATGACCTTGCCAAATGGTTGGTCGAACAACCGCAGGTCGAGTGGGTCAACTATGCCGGTTTGCGCGACAATCCCTATCACGAGCTAGCGCATAAATATCTCGGTGGTCGTGCCGGATCGGTGTTCACCTTTGGTTTGAAAGGTGGATATGAGGCGGGCGTGCAGTTGGTCTCGAACGTTAAACTGTTCAGTCACCTCGCTAATATCGGCGACACCCGCTCCTTGATCATCCACCCTGCCTCGACCACGCATAGCCAGCTAGAAGGCGAAGAGCTGTTGGCGGCCGGGGCGGGGCCTGATGTAGTCCGTGTGTCGGTCGGGATCGAGCATATCGAGGATATCAAAGCCGATCTTGCGCAGGGGTTGGCGCAAATCGGGTAGATCTGGCCATGGCTTATTTTATCCGAACTGTAGTTTTCTTTGGTTTTGTCGCGTTAGGGCTATGGGGCTTTGCCACTTTGCCGGACCCTTGAAGCGTGTCTGTATAATGATTGAACAATGGGCTTAGGCTTCTGCGTCGACCAACTGCTGCCCAAGGCGCGCGGGGGAGGGCAGCTCAGGATGGGTTTGGTGCGGCTGTCGGAGGGAGATTGGCTTCAGTCTGACCCCGATCTTATTGCGCGGGCTCAAGGGTTTTCAGAGTGGCCTGAAGGTGTTCAAGAGACCCATGAGGTCGTGCGACCGGGGCGCGAACTCGCGGCAATTCTTGGTGTTGAGGGTGGCCTTCGGAAAGCCGCTCTTTCTGCCCATGAGGACATGTGCCTCCTTACCAAAGGCGAAGGCGACGACCAGTATCGCTTGGTCGGCGCAGCCGTCGCGTGGCCCACCGACTGGCATCCCAAAGACAAGATAGGTCTGCCGTTGCGCGCTCTTCATGCGCCGATTGCGGGCTATGAGGAGCAGCTTGCGACAGGTGTGGACCGTTTCATGGACACGCTCAAGCCGGGAGCCATCTATGGACGGTGCAACTGGTTCATCGCACCCACGCGCGAGCGCCGATGGATTGCCGATACGTCGCCTGAACAGGCTTTCGCGCATGTCACCCCAAATAATGCTGGCGACACGCTGTTCGTGCGCTCAGAGCGCCAGACTTTGCGCCGCCTCCGCAAAACGGGCGCGATCCTGTTCACGATCGGTGTCTATGTTGAGCCGCTCGGATCGCTCGCTCCGACCAACACTGCAATGCTTGCCAAAGCAGCCCAAAGTCTGGTGGATGGCGAGGGTGACCGACGGGGCGCCCGTGCCTATGCTGACAGCTTGCTGAAATATGCCAACGAACGAACCGCTTCAGGGACCCGAACATGATCCATTCACTAGCGCCGGTCTTTCTTCTCCTTCATTCACATAGTGGGACGCCGCCGCCCAATCCGGACTGGGATTGCCAAGATCCGCAGGCTCAGCAGGAGATGAATTGGTGCGCGGCGCAGGATTACGCTGTGGCTGATGATGCGCTTAATGCTCAGTGGACAGTGACGGCCGCGAAGATGAAGGCACGCGATGCTTCCACAGCAGGCAGTTTGCCGGACTGGGACGAACGTCCGGGCTGGTTCGATAGCCTTCTCGAAGCACAGCGAGCCTGGATCACCTATCGCGATGCGCATTGCCGTGCCGACGGTTACAGCGCGCGCGGTGGTAGCCTTGAGCCGCTGCTGGTTTCTACGTGCAAAACGGCCCTAACCGAAGCCCGGACCAAAGAACTGCGCTCGCTCGCTGATAACCCTGACTAACCTGCAATTCAGCTAGGTTGCTCCCAATGCGCCCACGCGGCATAGGCGACTTACACAATTGTGCTTGTCGGAGGCTTCGTTTGTTTTCCAAAATCCTGATTGCCAATCGCGGCGAGATCGCTTGCCGGGTCATTACGACCGCGCAGAAGATGGGGATCGCCACAGTTGCGGTGTACTCGGACGCCGACGCCCGCGCGCCGTTTGTACGAATGGCCGATGAGGCGGTGCATATCGGACCTGCTCCGGCGGCGGAAAGCTACTTGCTACCGGAAAAGATCATAGACGCCTGCAAGAAAACAGGCGCTGAGGCAGTGCATCCGGGATATGGTTTTCTGTCTGAGCGCGCGAGCTTCGTCGAAGCGCTTGAAGCAGAGGGGATCGCATTCATTGGCCCACCTCCCGGTGCGATCGCGGCCATGGGAGACAAGATCGAATCCAAGAAGCTTGCAATGGAGGCAGGCGTCAATGTCGTGCCCGGTTTTGTCGGCGAGATCGAGGATACCGAACATGCGGTGCGGATCTCCGAGGAGATCGGCTATCCGGTGATGATGAAGGCCAGCGCCGGGGGCGGGGGCAAGGGCATGAGGCTCGCCTATAGCGAGCAGGACGTGCGCGAAGGGTTCGAGGCGACAAAGCGCGAGGGCCTGAGTTCTTTCGGGGATGACCGGGTCTTCATCGAGAAGTTCATTGAGAACCCGCGCCATATCGAAATCCAGATCCTCGGCGATAAGCACGGCAACACCCTGTACCTTAATGAGCGCGAGTGTTCGATCCAGCGGCGACACCAAAAGGTCGTCGAAGAAGCGCCTTCGCCCTTCGTCACCCCGAAAATGCGCAAGGCTATGGGCGAGCAATGCGTCGCCTTGTCCAAGGCGGTCGACTACCATTCGGCTGGTACGGTTGAGCTGATTGTCAGCGGCGCTGATCCGACCGGGGAGAGCTTCTACTTCCTCGAAATGAACACCCGCCTCCAGGTTGAACATCCAGTCACCGAAGCGATTACCGGAGTTGATCTGGTTGAACAGATGATCCGTGTTGCGGCAGGCGAAAAACTGGAACTAACACAAGACGATATCGGGATTGACGGCTGGTCGATCGAAAACAGGGTCTATGCAGAAGACCCCTATCGCGGGTTCTTGCCATCAACCGGCAGGCTGGTTGAATATCAACCCCCGCTCGAAGGTTGGATCAACGATGGCGCTGCCAATGGCCGCCGCGGAGTTGATGGCGTCCGGGTTGATGACGGTGTCTATGAAGGCGGCGAAGTGTCGATGTTCTATGATCCGATGATCGCCAAGCTGGTTACCTGGGGCGCGACTAGAGACGAGGCGGCCGATAAACAAATCCAGGCACTTGATCGTTTCCACCTTAAGGGACTTGGCCACAATGTCGATTTCCTAAGCGCTATTATGCAGCATGAGCGGTTCCGTTCAGGTGAGTTGACCACCGGGTTTATTGCCGAGGAATATCCGGATGGCTTTACTGGCGCTCCGGTCAGCGATGATTTTCGTCGGATGCTCGCAGCGATTTGTGCGGGAAATGAGTTTACCTGGCAATCACGCGCTCGGCGCGTTTCCGGCCAGCTCAACGGAATGCAGCAAGTAACTAGCAAATGGCTGGTCAAGTTCGCTCACAGCAAGCATGAGGTGGTGCTGGGAGAGGGACACGCTATGGTTGATGGCGAGCGGGTTGACGGCCATTGCGATTGGCTTCCGGGCATGGTCCAAGCCAGTGCAAATACCAATGCGGATGGTGTCTCTGGCGAGAGCATTGGCCTAATCGTTGAGCGTGATGGCAATCACTGGCTTCTCACGACGCGTGGAGCTACACATCGGGCGCTTGTGATCCCGGCTCACACGGCAAAACTCGAAGCACTGATGATCGAGAAAGAGCCGCCTGATCTGTCCAAGATGCTGATTTGTCCTATGCCCGGCATGCTGGTTAAACTGCATGTCGAAGCGGGCGAGGTCGTGCAGCCTGGCCAACCGCTGGCGACCGTCGAAGCGATGAAGATGGAAAACATTTTGCGCGCCGAAAAGGAAGGCACTATTGCCACAATCAACGCCGCCGAGGGCGAAAGCCTGGCGGTTGACGCGGTGATCCTGGAACTGGAGTAGATGTCTGATATCGACGATTGGGACGCGGTCGACCCGCTATGGTCTGCCGTCGACCAATTGATCGAGCTGCGGTTATTGAACACTGATGCGGCGCTGACTGGTGTTATTGAGCGCTGTAAGTCTGCTGGACTGCCAGACATTGCCGTGTCGCCATCGCAAGGTAAATTTCTGCAGATGCTCGCCGAAGTCAAAGGCGCACGGCGTGTGCTCGAGATCGGCACATTGGGCGGCTATTCAACAATTCACCTAGCTCGCGCCGTTGGCGCGAAGGGGCTGGTCGTTTCGCTCGAATCCAATGTCGATTATGCTCGCATCGCGGAAGAGAACATCGCAGCCGCCGGCTGTAAGCGACAGGTGGATGTGCGTGTCGGCGAGGCACTCGAATCTCTGGAGTTGCTCACCGGTCCGTTCGACATGACCTTTATCGATGCCGATAAGGTCAACAATATCGCTTATGTCGAGCACGCCGTTCGCCTTTCGGAAAAAGGCGCGCTGATCGTGGTCGACAATGCTGTGCGCGCAGGTGACGTGCTAGATCCGCAGGATGAAAGTGCGATCGGGACGCGAGCGCTCTATGAGCATCTCGAAAACCATCGGCGCCTCGAAGGTACGGCTCTTCAGACTGTTGGAGACAAAGGCTGGGATGGAATGATGATTCTGCGCGTTTTATAGTAAACGTCCGAACTGCTTCTTTGGCGGCGCGTTAGAATCGTTCAAAGAAGAGAAGTTTTTTCGATTTCTGAGCCATAAATTGTTAATTCCCCCTCAATTTGTG
>JBCCVO010000046.1:0-9387 GCA_039195235.1 Pseudomonadota bacterium | reverse complement strand
CATCAGGCTGGTGATGAGCAGGAATAGCGGCATGAACGCGGCTTCCAATACGGCCTCCCAGGTTGTGAAACTGTATGCTGTCCAAGGAGTCGGTGTGCGCGATTTGTGGTGGTGAAGGTGCGTTGCGCGGAAGAGCCGCTTGGAATGCATCGCGCGATGGATCCAGTAAAAATAGGCGTCGTGAACAAACACGATAAGTGCAAATTGCCACGCCACGGTAAAGAACGCAGCGGTATCGAGCGAGAAATTGATCACTCCAAACTCGCGTCCAACAAGTGTTGCGAGCGTGGTGACGCCAAAGACGAAGACCGTGCGTATCGAAGACAGAAGCTCGCGACTGTAGTCACCCATCTTGGCTTGTTTGTCCTGAATTCGGCGGTTGCCTGCCCAACCACGAAACGTCAGGAGAAGGACTGTCAGTACGCCCGCCGCGATCAGATATCGACCTAGATCGAAATACATCACGCCCATGAAGTGATCGCCGACCTTTTCAATCGCGTATGCGAAGGTGCTGTCTTCAAAAGCTGGCGTCACATTGATCTCCATTGCCGTCGTGATCAGTGGAATGGCAGCTGCGTTCAAATTTGGCTCCGCAGCACTGAAGAATGCAGGTCAGTTTTGGAAATGAACGGCGTTTTTCAATTTTGAACAGCGGTTATTGCTGGTTCCTCATCCTTTTGCGCGCGCTCTTCGGCGCCGATTGCCGTGCGGCGATACTCGCTTGGAGTGGTGCCTGTTTCCGTCCGGAAAGCACGGTTGAACGTGGGGAGGGAATTGTAGCCCAAGTCCATCGCAATGGTCAGCACTGGAACATCCACCATCTCTCGATCGGACAGTTTCTCTTGCGCTTCGGCAATTCGATGGCGGTTGAGGAATGCGGAGAAATTGCGATGGCCGAGCCGCTGATTGATAAGCGCGCGCAGGCGATGCTCAGGCGTGTCGAGCTGCTTGGCTAGTGCGGCAATGGTAAGTCCAGAGGTACGGTAAGCTCCCGTCGCCATGGCTGTCTGAAGTTTCTCATGCAGAACTGTTTCCGCCGGTGTGAGATCGAACTCAGATTCTTCGTTTTCGCTCTGATCATGCTCGGTTTCGACCAGCAATTCCGGATCGGTGCGCAGCAGAGCAAGCCCGGCGAACAGAGTGATCATGAGGATCAAGAGCGTGTTGACAAGACTGACGACGGGAAAAGGCCGCGTAGCCCCGATGGTCAGCTCAAACATGATAACACCCCCTGCCTGCGCTGCCACCAGAAGCGGTAGCCAAAGGCGGATGATGCGACGCTGTTCGATCAAATCGTCAGCTCGACCCAGGAATGCCACCCGCACCAGATCTCCGATCAGGATGAGCGCGATGATATGGGTAGCGTAAAAGGTAAGCGGTTCATTCAAAGCGAGAAAATTGCCAAAGAACCATGGGGTCAAAAGTGATGCTGCTGCAAACATAACAATGCGCGGCGGGGGTTCTCGTTCAAACAGATTGCGGGCGAACAGCCAGATCCAGAATGGTACCAACAGCGCGAAGAGATCGACCCATGGGTCGGCCGGGCTGTTGGACGACATCAACGGTGTGGCGTTCACAAGGTAGGAAATCACCCCTGTGATCATCCCGATAAGAGGCAGCTTGATTGCTCTGCGAATCTCACCAGCGACGAACAGCGCCAATAGCATCAGGCCCGCGCCGATCGTGATGGTCCGTGCAAGAAAGTCGAACTGCTCGATCATGCGAAGTCTTGTGCCTCGTCTGCGTCGGTCTGGCCAGCGGGTTCATCGGGTCCGATCAGACCTCCGGCGATCCGTGCGAGTGCTTCGTCCAGCGTGACGCGGCGGATTTTGGTGCCTTCGGGAAAGGCGCTGAGGAGGCGAGAGGGGAAGGCGGCAGAGAGTACGACGAAGTGCCCATGATCGTCCTTGTTGCGGATCAACCGCCCGAAGCCCTGTGCTAGACGGGCGCGGATAATACGGTCATCATATTGACCGCCTGATCCTGCTGCGGCGCGGCGAGCCTTGTGCAGGATATCGGGGCGCGGCCACGGGACCGCTTCGAGTACGACGCATCGCAGCGAACGGCCCGGCACGTCGACACCGTCACGCAAGGCATCGGTGCCGAGCAGGCTGGCACGCGGATCGTCGCGGAATATGTCGACCAGCGTGCCGGTGTCGATCGGATCGACATGCTGTGCGTAGAGCGGCAAGCCTTCGCGGGCCAGGCGATCAGCGATCCGGCCATGCACAGCACGCATCCTTCGAATTGCGGTGAAAAGGCCGAGAACGCCGCCCTCGCTCGCCTCGATCAGCCGGGCATAGGCGCCTGCAAGGCCGGGCAGATCTCCTTTCTTGATGTCGGTGACGATCAGCACCTCTGCGCGGGTGGCATAGTCAAACGGGCTGTCTGCGGCGGAGAGCAACGCCTGAGTCTCGACATGCGCCGCGCCCGAGCGCTGGATTGCGCCTTCCCATGGATCGCCGACTTCGATCCGGTCGGTCAGCGTCGCGCTGGTAAGCATCACACCGTGCGCAGGCTCAAGCACTATCTTGGCGAACGGCTTCATCGGATCGAGCCAGCGGCGATGGATACCAACATCGAATTCGCGTGCGTCGGAGCGATCGACCGCGAGCCAGTCGACGAACTCAGGATCAGCTGGTCCGCCAAGCCGTTCGAGCAGAGCCTCCCATGCGGCTAACAGGTCGACACGCCAGCTCAGCGAATGCCGCGCGCCTTCTATCCGGGCACGGCCCTGGCCATCGAGCCAATCTGGCGGGTCGGTCATGATCGCTTCGAGCCTGCTGCCGAGTTTGATCAGTGGGATCCGGATTGTGGCGAGTGCTTCGGCAGCGGCGCCGGCGGCTTCGATCACCTCACCGGGAAGGCCGGAGGCCTCGGTCTCGATCCCATAGCCGGCCTCCTGTCCGCCGCTTTCATCGCGAGCATAGGTAGCGGCTCTGACAGAGAAAAGGAGTTGTTCGACCGGGCCAGACGGTTCGCCCTCATTCAGGCGCTGGAGCCAGCCTTCGCCGGGAAGCGCAGCGCCTGCCTCCGACGCAGCTTCAATAGCTTCGCCGCCTTCATCGTCATAGCTTGCAACATCTGCGAGCCTCGCGGAGAGCCCCCGTCGCCGGCCACGGTTCTTGCGCTCGGGTCCCTTGATCCAGCGGCGCAGTTCGATCGCCTCCTGCCCGGACAAGGTCGCGGCAAAGGTCGAATCTGCCGCTTCAAAGACATGGTGACCCTCGTCAAAGATCATGCGTGTGGGACGCTGGGCATGGTCCCGCCCGCGCGCCGCGTTGACCATCACCAGCGCGTGATTGGCGATCACGAGATCGGCTTGCGCGCTGTCGCGTCCGGCGCGTTCGATAAAGCACTTCCGGTAATGTGGGCACCCGGCATAGATGCACTCGCCGCGCTGGTCGGTAAGCGCTGCTATCCCGCGCTTTCGGAATAGAGTGCCGAGCCAACCGGGAAGATCTCCACCGATCATGTCGCCGTCGCGAGTGAAGGCCGCCCATCGTGCCACAAGCTGAGCGAGGATCGCAGGTCGTCCGGCAAAGCCGCCTTGTAGTGCGTCTTCGAGATTGAGCAGGCAGAGGTAATTCTCGCGCCCCTTGCGCACCACCACAGGCGGTGTGCCGTCAGGGCGCTTGGGCGGCCATGCCCGGCGGCTTTCGCTGCGCAGCTGGCGTTGCAGGTTCTTGGTAAAGGTCGAGACCCAGACAGTCCCGCCCGAGGCGTTAGCCCATAACGAAGAAGGGGCGAGATAACCGAGCGTCTTTCCGATGCCGGTTCCCGCCTGCGCCAGCGCAACATGCGGCAGATTGCGCTTATCTCTCGGAGCAAAAATGCGCGTGACGTTACTCGCATAAGCACGCTGGCCTTGCCGTTTCTCCGAACCCTCGCCAGTCAGATGATCGAGCTGTGCGAGCACTTCAGCCTCGGCCAGCTCGACCTGACGCGGCGATCCACGCTCTGGCGTTTCTTCCCATTCGGGCAGTGTGGAGAACAGCCATTTCTCCGCGCGCTCGGGTTGGGCGACATGAGGTCTCAGCACACCCGCCCATGGCCAGCGCAACCGCTCCATTGTTTGCAGGGCGCCCCACGCACCCTCGCGCTCGAACCATTCGGGGTCCTCGCACGCCGCGATCATCGCCCCTGCTGCGCGCTGGAGGAAGGCGGGCACAGTCTCGTCCGCTTCTGGCTCGTCGATCTCCAGCGCCTGCGCCAACCCCCGCGGCGTCGGGACGCAAAAGCGCGATGGATGGACGAAGGCAAACAGTTCCAGCAGGTCCAACCCGGACAGGTCTGGATAGCCCAGTCGGTTTGCAACCAGTGGCGCATTGATGATCAGCACCGGCGTGTCGGAGGCCGCCATGATTGCATCGCCCTTCGAAACTGCACCGGTTTCGCCTGTAGGCGAGCGCAGCCAGTTCCCGCCATGGCTCGCATGCAGCGCAGGTAGGGGAAGTGGTTGGGGATTGGTAGGCGTCACATGCCCAGAAATGCGGGAGTAAGAACGAAAAGTAAACGATTGCGGTCCATCATCTATCCACGCTTGTGATCGGCAGCCCACTATGGGCGAAAGGAGCCAACATGCACAAATATATGACGTTTGCTTGCGCGGCCGCGTTCACTCTTACAACGACCGTTTCCGCGCAATCCGACACGAACGAAGCGGAGGCGGTTTCGGCTGTGCAGAGGCATGTCGACGCCTATCGTTCAGGTAGTCTCGACCGCTTTGTCGCCACGTTCGCACCAGATGCTACCGTTACCGTCAGCGGCGTGACCGCAAGCGGCCGCGCCGAGATTCGCGCCTTTTATGCGTCGAATTTCGCTGACAACCCGCACACAATTCGTGTCGTTGACAGCGGGATGGGTAACGGGTTCGTCTATGTAACGGCGGCTTACACATTCAGCGATAAGATCGAGCGGTGCTGTTCCTACTCGGAATACGAGGTGCGCGGCGGGAAGATAGCCTCGTTGAATGTTACCTTCTGATCCACTTAAAAGAAGAGCGACGCTGCGTCGGCCCAAAGGATCTTTGCAGCGTCACACGTTTCGCAAGGCGACGCCTATGGGCCAACCGCGCCTCGGAGATAGAGATCAGAAGCTCTTCTGAACGCCTACTGTGAGTGTGTAGTCCGTCGGCATTTGCGGGCCGTTGAGATCCTGCAGTAGCGGAATACCGCCTTCGACCCCGAGCCGCCAGCCTTTCAGACTTCCGCCAGTCACCGCGAAATTGACCCCTGCGAAAGCCGTTACAGTCTCGCCACCTTGGAAATCGGGATTCGCGGTCTGGACTGGGCCGACAATCATCGGATCGATACCCTCAATCTGCCCGAGTGTTTCCGCCTGCAACCGGCCTGACACCGCAACGCCCGGCGTGATCGCGGCAGCACCCCAAAGCGTCGCCATAGCGCGATCGCCAAAGGCATAGCCCTGATCATTGTCGCCCAGCCGGATTGTACCCTTAATCTGCGCGCCCCAGCCGAAACTATCGTTCTGATCGCGATAGGTGATGCCCGGCTCCAAGTCCCACGTACCGGTTCCGATTTGCATCGGGTACGGCGTGCGCACCGTGGGAGTGGCTCCGGTCGGGGTGAGGATATCGTCCTCTTCGGTGATGGTGCCGGTCGGGATTGAGACGCCTGCATTGAGATGGATCGTATCGGTCAGCCCGATCAGCGCGGAAACCTTGGTATCGCCAAGGTCGGCTGTACGCGTACGGAAAGTGCCGAGTTGCGTGGTGCCCATTCCGCCTTGAAAGGTAATGTGGTCCATCTCCTTGGTGATGTAATTGCCCATCACCATCAGAGTTACCTGATCGGAAAGGCCGTACATCACCCCCGCCATATGCATGTCCATCCGCATTGATGTGGGCACGATACGCAGTGTCGGCGGCTGGCCCGGTGCGCCAAAAAAGCGGTTGGGGATAGTGGTGGCGACCTGTTCAGGCGTAACGCTGTCGGTACCGATCTGAATCCCCTCCATGTCCATATGCATGAAGCGGTAGCTGATCATCCACTCACCCTTGGCATGGCGGTGATCGCCCATCACACCGATCGGTGCGTGGTCGAGAGCGTTGATGCCGCTGGACGAGCCGTCATGCCCTTCATCCGCAAGTGCAGGGGCGGCGCTGAAAACAGCACCGGCAACGACGAGCATGGTGCCCGCCTTGAAAAGCGATTTCATGTGATACTCCTACTGATCTGATATTCTTGAAAATTCAGCTCAGTAGTGGCGGGCCCGTTGCTTCGTAGGCGGGGAAGGGAGGGCGCGTCGCAAGTGCGCGGATCGCTGTCGGTTGAGGCAGGATGCGCGGCGTATTGATCAACGCGATTTGCGCTGGTTTAGGCGCCAAAGTCGGTCCGCATGCCGAGCAACACGGATTGGCCGTCGGACTGTCACCATGCTCGGAATGCTCATGGCCCGCACCCTCAGTCAGCGCGGCCTTGTGCAGGTGGTGTTCGCTATGCGCGTTCGCATCGCTGACCTGTGCGTGGCCCAAGCCATCCATGCAGCATGGCGCGCCCAGCACGGTGCGTAGGCCGATCGCCACAATCAGGGCGATCATCAGGAAGGGGCGGGAAGCGCAAGACACTGTTCTGCTGCCTTAGCGCGGTCAACGCGCGTCGCAAGGGTGCGTTCTGCAACATTGCTTGCCTTTCTCGCTTGAACCGAGGTGCCCGATGGGCATATGCGCACCCGCCATGAGCATGGAACAACTGATCGCCGCTGCACGCGTCAACAAGGCCTGGCCCTTTCAGGAGGCTCAGCGGCTGCTCAAACGCTATCCCGACGGCGCGAAGCCCGATGGTTCGCCGATCCTGTTCGAAACTGGTTATGGCCCTTCGGGCTTGCCGCATATCGGCACCTTTCAGGAGGTGCTGCGTACAACGCTCGTTCGCCGTGCTTTCGAAGCGCTGATCGGCGCGCGTCCGGAAGATGGCAAGACACGCCTCGTGGCGTTCAGCGATGATATGGACGGTCTGCGCAAGGTCCCCGACAATGTGCCCAATCAGGATATGCTGACGAGCCAGCTGGGCAAGCCCTTGTCGCGCGTCACCGACCCTTTTGAATCCGGTCACGAGAGCTTCGCGGCGCACAACAACGCGATGCTACGGGATTTTCTCGACCGGTTCGGGTTCGATTACGATTTCATCGCATCGAACGATATGTACAATTCTGGTCGGTTCGATGAGGCACTGCGTCAGGTCCTGCGGAAGAACCAGGATATCCTCGACATCATGCTGCCAACATTGCGTGAAGAGAGGCGACAGACCTATTCGCCGATCATGCCGATCAGCCCTATCAGCGGGCGCGTGCTGCAGGTGCTAATCGAGGTCGTCGACCCCGAAGCCGGAACGATCCGCTTTACGGACGAGGACGGTAGCGAGGTCCAGCAATCCGCGCTTGGCGGCATGTCGAAGTGCCAGTGGAAGGTCGATTGGGCGATGCGCTGGTATGCGCTCGGCGTCGATTATGAGATGTACGGTAAGGATCTGACCGACAGCGGCGTTCAGTCAGGTAAGATTATCAAGGTGCTCGGTGGCAGGAAGCCGGATGGCCTCATTTACGAGCTGTTCCTCGACGAGAAAGGCGAGAAGATATCCAAGTCGAAGGGCAATGGCCTCTCGATTGAGGAATGGCTGGAATATGGCAGCGAAGAAAGCCTGAGCTTTTACATCTTCCCCAATCCCAAGAGCGCCAAGCAGCTGCATGGCGGCGTGATCCCGCGCGCGATCGACGATTACTGGCAGTTCCGCGAGCGCCTTGCCGAACAACCGCTCGACAAGCAGCTCGGCAATCCGGTTTGGCATTTGCTGCGCGTCAACGGTGGTTGGCCAGAAGGAGAAAACGTGGACAAGGCGCCGGGTGCAGGCGACAGCCTGCCGGTGCCGTTCAGCCTGTTGCTCAATCTCATCGGGGTTCTGGGTGCGGAGGCGACCTGCGAGGCCGTGTGGTCCTATCTCGACAATTACATCGAGAATGCCGATCCGGCGGCGCACCCCGAGCTTGATCTGCTGGTCGAGAAGTCGATCAATTACAATCGCGAGTTCATCGCGCCGACATTGGTCAAGCGCGCGCCTGAAGGCAGCGAAGTGTTGGCGCTGACTGCACTTGATACGCAACTTGCTGCAGCCCCGGCAGATGCCGATGCAGAGGCGCTGCAGACGATGGTCTACGAGATCGGGAAGAGTGAGGAGTTCGGCTTTGAGTCCTTACGAGAGTGGTTTCGCGCGCTTTACCAAACGCTACTGGGCAGCGAGCAGGGTCCGCGCATGGGCAGTTTCATTTCGCTCTATGGGATTGAGCCGACACGCAAGTTGATCGCCGAAGCGCTGGCGCGGGCCTCCCAGTAACCCGTCAGCGTGACCGCGTCATTTCCACCGCCGTGTGCGGTACCATTTGGTGATGACGTATTTGGAGCCTTTGATCACAGGCGTACCAGCATGCATCGTCGACTCGTTAGGGCGACCATCAAGCTTCGCATTGTTCCACACCAATAGGACGCCGGGCTTGGGTTCAATGTTGATGCCGAGCTCGGTGAAATGCGTGCCGCCGCCTTCCTCGACGGTGTTGAGATAGACCATGGCGGTCCAGCTGCGCTGTCCGCCCCTCTTACGCTCCAGCTCCCAATACTTCTCGGTCGTGTAAAACCAGTCGTTATGCGGTTTGAACTGCTGCCCTGGTAGATAGCGCTGACCCTGGACCGCTTCGCCGGTGATCGGGTTCATTCCGAGCAAATCGTCGATCCGCCGCGAAATGCCTTTTACAAAGCTGTCTTCGGGATCGAGATCGCCCGAATAGGATGTGCGAAAGCCACTTTCATACCCGACCTCATGGAGCGAGGAAGGCCGCGCGACCTGATCGATCATCAGGCACAGCCGCTCGCATTCGGCGCCGCTCAGGAAGTCGCCAATAGCGAACAATTCAACCTTGTCGCTTTCGACCTGGTAGGCACCGGGATCGTTGGCGAGCCGCTCTCGCACGGTCTTGCCGACGCGCTTCAGAGCGTCCTGATCGGGAATGACGGCTGTCTTGGGCATCGGGCCAACGATTACCAATTGCCGCGCGCCATGCAAGCGGCTCTCCATGCGCCGCTCATGGCGTAAGCAATAAGCAAAAGCCCCCGCCGGATCACTCCAGCGGGGGCTTTTGCTCTCTCTGGCAGGGTCACTTACCAGAAGAAATCGTGGATCACGTCAACCACTTCTCCGGTATACAGGTCGACCAGAATCACGTCGTCATAGTAACGCACCCAACGATACGGACCGTAGGCTGCCGGCAGGCGGTATGCCCATGGATCGTTGATGAAGTAACGTGGTTGGAAAAACAGACGGTCGAGGAAGAAACCAATCTGGAACCGGTTGTAGCGGTGCCCACGGAACGGCGCGT
>JBCCVO010000045.1:0-10157 GCA_039195235.1 Pseudomonadota bacterium | reverse complement strand
GGTCGCACGTTCTCATTCTATCGCTTTTGTCTGGTCATACCTCTCCAAGTCAGGGATTATTGGTTAGTGATTCGCTAATGTTCTCAATTGAGACGAAAGGGACTTGATCGTGGCAAAGAAAGGTACGGGGTACTTTGACCGAAAGGGCCACTTCTTCAAGAGTCCGCGTGACGCAACGGCAAGCGATCTTGCTGCACTGCTCGGCCAGATTGGCGATGGTGAAAGCCTGGCACCTGGTATTGCTCAAACGATGATAGAGCGCCGCCGCGATATCGAGCAGCTCTTTTGTGAGCATGATGAGATGATGGCCGAATATGATGCCAAGGTGACCAACATCAGTGGCAAGGTATCCAAGCTGTCGAGCCGCCCGACAGGCTGACGTTCAACTTTCGATTCTTGCGAGAATTCGGCCTGCACACTCAGCCGGATCAAGATCGCCGGTATCCAGTTCAAGATCGTATGTAATGCCATCGTGCAAGTGTATGGCTTGCTCACGCGCCAGCCCGATTAAGCGGTCGCCGCGCGCCGTCTCGCGCTCTGCGGTTACTTGGAGTGGCGCGTCTACCTTCACCACCAGCAAATCGGCGTCGGTCAGGCTTGTGCGATAGTCTTCGATGACGGTCGCATCTCCAACATCGTCAACAACGACGTTTATACCTTGAGAAACAAGTTCTGCCACGAAGGCTCGCATGGCTTTGAGCAATTGATCGCCTTGCGGGCCATTCGTGATCCTCGGTAGTGCGATGCCATCACACTCGATTTGCTGCACCGGAAACCAGCTATCTCCGTTCTCACGTCCGTCGGGTAGCATGGAGATGAAGGTATCGAGTGCCACATGCAGCAAGGTCTTTTCCGACCGCGACTGGAGTGCGTTTGCAAGCGTGGTTTTGCCCGAGCTGCTGACGCCATTGAGCAGGATGACCCGAGCGATCATTCTGCCAGAATTGCGACCGCGCGAATCCAACCAGCGCTGGCGCGTTCTATCTTCACCGGAAAACAGCTGAACATGAAGCCTTGCGAGGGGATTGCTGCCAAGTTGGTCAGCTTCTCAATCTGGTAGTAAGGACGGATGCGGCCCGCCTTGTGGCCTTCCCAGATGATCGAGGGATCGCGCTTCTCCGCCCAGCGCTTGGCAGTATGGCTGAACGGTGCGTCCCAACTCCAGGCATCGGTACCGACTACCTGCACGCCGCGTTCGGTCAGCCACAAGGTCGCCTCTGCGCCAAGCCCGACACCCTGATCGATGAAGTTGTCGGTACCGTAAATCGCGCCTGACTGAATCAGAACAATGTCAAGCGGTTGGAGCTCATAGCGGATCGCGGCGAACGCCGCTTCTAGCTCATCAGCGCTCACGACATGGCCGTGTGGCAAATGCGTGAAATCAAGCTTCACGCCTGGTTTGAAAAACAGATCGAGCGGCGCTTCGTCGATACTTGGGGCAGGACTTGCCCCATCATCGGTGGTTGAATGATAATGCCACGGCGCGTCCATATGTGTACCGTTATGCGTGGCGAGTTCGACCTTTTCGACTGCCCAGCCTTCGCCATCGGGCAGGTCGTCTTTCTCGAGGCCGGGAAAAAACATGGCGATCTGCGCCCAGGTATCTTCATGCGTCATATATTCGATCTTGGGCCGCATCACCTCGGGATCGGAGATCACATCATTGGTGATCGGGATCGAGAGATCGACAAACCGGGTCATACGCTTATTACCGTTGCGCCTTGCAATTCCTCGTCGAGAAACGCGGCGATATCGCTGAGCTCTACATCGCGAGCGAGATACGCCTCTCCGATGCCACCGAGCAGCACGAAGGGCAGTGTATCGCTCTCCATTTTCTTGTCGTGCCGCATATGGTCCGCAAGTGCGGTGCCGTCGCAAGTGAGGCCCAGAGAGCTGATCTCAGCGGGCAGACCCGAGGCCGTGATAACCTGCGCTGCGCGGTCGGTTTCCTCGTGCGAAAGCTCTCCCCGACGCGCTGAGTATCGTGCCGCAAGCACCATACCCAGCGCTACCGCCTCGCCGTGGAGCAACCTGTCTGAAAACCCCGTTTCGGCTTCGAGTGCATGCCCGAATGTGTGCCCCAGATTGAGCAGTGCACGAACGCCGCTGGTCTCGCGCTCGTCTTCGGCGACAATGCGGGCCTTGGCCTCGACGCTGGTGGCGATGGCATGGGCGAGCGCGACTGGTTCGCGAGCGAGAACGTCGGTGCCATTCGCCTCAAGCCAGGCGAAAAACTCCGCGTCACCCAGCAGGCCGTATTTGATCACCTCGGCATAGCCTGCGCGCATCTCTCGGTCCGGAAGCGTATCGAGCACCAGTGAATCAATCAGGACTGATGAAGGTTGGTGAAACGCTCCGATCAGGTTCTTGCCTGCGTGTGTATTGATCGCGGTCTTACCACCGACCGAGCTGTCGACGTGTGCGAGCAACGTGGTCGGGATTTGCACAAAGTCACACCCGCGTTTCATCACCGCGCAGGCAAAGCCTGTGAGGTCACCGACAACACCGCCGCCGAGCGCAAAGACATGATCACTGCGCGTAATACCGAGCGCGAGCAGCCAGTCGGTCAGCCGTTCAAGCACACCCCAGCTTTTTGCGCCTTCACCGGGTTCCACCACGAACCATTCAGTCGAATGGCCACCGGTCGAAAGGGCTGTTTCAACAGCCTCGCGATAAAGGCGGTGCGTATTGGTGTCGGCAACCAACGGCACTTTGCGCGATGTGCCATAGGAGGCGAGCTGGCCTGCTGCATGCGTGGCGAGACGTTCGAGCAAGCCTGCCTCGATCGTCACGGCGTAACTTCGCCCGGCCAGCGCGACCGGGATCACTCGCTTGTCGCTCATCCCAACCATCCTTCAATTGCCCTCATGATTGCACAGGCCGTGTCAGCATGAGGGCCATCCTCGCTGACCACGCGAACCTGCGCCTGCGCATAAAAGTCACGACGTTCGTTGGAAAGCTGCGTCAGGATCGCGGTGGGATTTCCTTTGCGGAGCAACGGACGGGTGTTGCGCCGCGAGGTGCGCTCGACCAGCGTTTCGACATCACAGTCGATCCATACCGCGATCGCCTTGTCCAGAATCAGCGCGCGGGTTTCCGGATCGACGAATGCGCCACCGCCAGTAGCAATCACGCCGGGCCTCTCATCGATCAAGCGCGCAATCACTCGGCGCTCGCCGTCTCGGAAGTAAGCCTCACCGAACTCCTCGAAGATTTCTGCAATATTGCGCTGGGCAGCGTCTTCGATAGCATCATCGGCATCGACAAAGCCACGGTTCAGCATCGCCGCTAGCCGTCTGCCCACGGTCGACTTGCCCACACCCATCAGACCGACAAGTACGATCGGACGATCAATGCGTTCGGCAATCCGCGCGATTGCTGCATCGTTCAAAGTGGCCTGCTCGGTCATTGCCGCATGGCCTATAGATGGGCTAGAGCCCGCGCAATATGTCTGATTTGCGTCGCTCCATTCGTTCACAGCCGAAACTGGTTCCGCTCGGCGGATCGGTTTCGCAGCATTCGCGCCTGCGCCGGCGGTTGCCCTATTATGCCGGTGCGGCACTTATTGTGTTGTTAGTCGTCGCTTGGATTGATGGCGGTGAAGAGCCGATCCGTCAGATCACGCAAGAAGTCATCCTTCCGGAGCGCGGCGCATGAAACGGTTATCGTGGATTGCGAGTGTCGCGGGGCTCGGCCTTGTCGGAGCGCTGGGTGGTGCATGGGCCAGTGGAGTGGTGACTGCGCAGGACGCGCCTGAGTCGCTTCTGCCACCGGGATTTGATGATCCGGTACCCGCCCCGACACCCACACCTGTACCCACAGCTCTGCCAACCGCTGCCCCGCAACCTGCGACGCCTCAACCGGGCACACCGTCGGTGGTACAACCGGGCCCTGCGCCAGTGCTCGGTGATTTGCCATCGGTACCGCAGATATCGAGCGAAGAGCTTTCCGAGCTACCTTCGGTTGAAGAGCTGGAGGAGATGTCGACCGATCAGCTTGACGATCTGCTCGGTTTGAAACCGCAATACGATATCCCACCAGCCGCGCGGCGATCGCTTTCGCAGGTCGGTCTGCTTGATCCTGAAGAAGGTGGCTTACCGACCGAGTCGTTGTCGAGGCAGCCCGCCGCTCTGGTGCGTGCAGTGTTGGGCGGAACCCGCAAACCATTGGTGTCGCGTTGGGGGCATATCCTGCTCCGGCGCGCACTGGCCAGCAGGCTCGCCACGCCTGAAGGAATGAACCCGGTCGAATTTGCGGCACTGCGTGCCGGGGTGCTTAACCGGCTTGGCGAACATGTGGTCGCGCGCAGCCTCGCGCAGGATGTCGATACAGGCAACTGGAACGAAGCGCTTACGTCCGAGGCACTTACAGCATACATCGCAGCTGCGGATTTCGTTGGAGCATGTCCGGCAGTGCGGCTTCAGGGTTCAGCGCGCGAGGATGCACAATGGGTGATGTTGCAGGCGATCTGCAACGCCTATGCAGGCGAAGGCGCGCTGGCGGGTTCGCAGCTTGACCGCGCGCTGGGCGAGGAGCTGGCTCCGCCGATCGATGTCCTTTTGGCGCAACGTTATGCAGGGGCTGCCGGGCGTGGCAGGCGTGCGGTTGAGATTGAGTGGGAGGGCGTGGAAGAGCTCAACCCATGGCGTTTTGCTCTGGCAAATGCGGTTGGCGAAACGGTGCCTGAAGCACTCATCGAGGATGCTGATCCCTATTACGAGCGCACCGCCGCAGTGGGTGCTATGGTGCCGCTGGCCCAGCGTGCGTTATTTGCGCAAAGGGCGGCGCGGGAAGGCATCTTGTCGGCTCATGCGATGATTCAGCTCTACAGTCAGATTTACGCTGACACCTCGATTTCCGGCGAAGCAGCTGATGATGCCGCGCGACTACGCGAGGCCTATATTGCGGACGATCCTGCCTCGCGTGTTGCCGCGATGCGGACGATGTGGGGAACGCTAGACGACGAGCTCGATCAGCCAGACTACGCTGCAAGCGTCACCACGGCATTTGCTGCGGCCCGCATCTCACCTAGCGGCGCGCTTGCGCGTCATTCAGGCGAACTGATCGCTTCAATGTTGACAGCGGGTCTCGATAGGGATGCCGCGAGCTGGGCGAGCGTAGTTGAACAAGGCAGTCTCGGATGGGCACTAGTCGTGACCGCCCGCCCGAATGGAGGTGCGGTCAGCGAGGCTGCTGTCGCTAGCTTCATCGAGGAAAACGGCAGCTATGAAGCGCGCAAATCGGCGTTTCTGGTGGCCGGCCTAGGTGGCCTGGGTCGGATCAGCCAATCTGAACTCAATGGTCTAAGCAGTGAACTCGATCTTGCGCTTTCGCGTCAGACCCGATGGTCACAGATGATTGAGCGCGCTGCCGATGCCGGTAACCCGACACTCGTCGCGATGCTCGCCGGGCTGGGTATGCAAGGTGCGAGTTGGGAGCAGATGACGCCGCTGCATCTCTATCATATCACGTCCGCCCTGAGCCGTGTTGGGCTCGAGGCCGAGGCGCGCATGATCGCTGCAGAAGCGGTCGCGCGAGGCTGATGCCTCGGCCTTACGGTGTCCGCTGCGACAGAGGCCTTTCTCGATATGCTGGCTGCAGAGCGCGGCGCGGCGGCGAATACGCTGGCGGCTTACCGGCGAGACCTCGCGGGAGCCGAAGAGCTTGTCGGCGATCTGGCCAAGGTGAGCCGATCGAAAGTCGCTCAGTTGGCGAGTGACTGGGCGCCGCTTGCCCCTTCGACTATCGCTCGCAAAGCTTCGGCTTTGAAACAGTTCTTTGGCTTCGCTGTGGATGAAGGGTGGCGAGGAGACGATCCATCCGGCGCGCTTCCCAATCCGCGCGCCCGACGGCCGCTGCCGAAGATCCTGAGCCACGGTCAGGTGGAGGCTTTGTTCACCCGCGCTGAGCTGGAGGCTGATAGCGGCAAACCGGTATCAATCCGCCAGCTCGCTTTGCTGGAAATGCTCTACGGTTCGGGGCTGCGGGCCAGTGAGCTGGTCGCGTTGCCGCTGAGCGCGATGCCGCGCGACGCGCCCTTGCTGACAGTCATGGGGAAGGGAGATCAAGCACGGATGGTCCCGGTTAGCGAAAGAGCGCGCGAGGCTCTGGCGAAATGGCTTGCCGTGCGCCCGAAGACGCCGACTTCACGGTTTCTCTTTCCCTCGCGCGCGCGATCGGGCGGGGATAAACATCTTACGCGTGTTCGCCTGTTCCAGATGCTAAAGGAACTCGCGGCCCGCGCCGATCTCGACCCGACCGGGATCAGCCCGCACGTGCTGCGCCATGCCTTCGCCACCCACCTTCTGGAGGGCGGAGCGGACCTGCGCGTGCTCCAAACGTTGCTAGGTCACGCCGATATAGCCACCACGCAGATTTACACTCATGTCGATGCGGCGCGCCTCGTCGCTTTGGTCAATGCCAAGCACCCACTTGCTCATAAGGGCGCATCAGACTAGCGCAGCGGCATGATTTCCTATCTCGAATTCGAGAAACCGGTGGCTCAGCTCGAAGAGCGGATCAAGGAGCTGCGTAGTGTCGATGCCAATAAAGATGTCGATGTTACGAGCGAGATCACCCGGCTCGAGGCGAAAAGCGCTGAATTACTGGCGAGCACATACTCGTCACTGACTCCATGGCAGAAAACGCAGGTCGCGCGCCATCCTTCGCGTCCGCATTTCCGTGACTATGTTGAGCATGCATTCGAAGAGTTTATGCCGCTGGGCGGTGATCGCTATTTTGGCGACGATCTCGCCATTATGGGCGGTTTTGCCAAGCTGAATGGCCGTAGAGTCATGCTGATCGGGCATGAAAAGGGCCACGACACGCAGACGCGGCTCAAGCACAATTTCGGCATGGGCAAGCCGGAAGGATACCGCAAGGCGATCCGTCTGATGGAAATGGCTGGGCGTTTTGGTCTGCCGGTTGTCACACTCGTCGACACTTCAGGAGCATTTCCGGGGATTGAGGCTGAGGAGCGCGGACAGGCCGAAGCGATTGCGCGTTCGACCGAGGCATGTCTGGCGCTGCCCGTGCCGATGGTGTCGGTGATAGTCGGCGAGGGTGGATCAGGCGGAGCGGTTGCACTGACGAGCGCAGAGCGCGTTCTGATGCTCGAACATGCTGTTTATTCAGTGATTTCACCCGAAGGTTGTGCGTCGATCCTGTGGCGGACGGCCGACAAGGCACCCGAAGCTGCGCAGGCTATGAAAGTGACTGCACAGCACCTCAAACGCCTGAAGGTAATCGACCGGATCGTTAAGGAACCGGTGGGCGGGGCTCACCGCGATATTCCGGTTATGGCGAGTACTCTAGGCAAAGTGCTGGGCGAAGAGATTGACGCCTTGTCGGACCTGCCGAGCGAAACGCTGGTGCGCACGCGTGAGGAACGCTTTCTTCAGATCGGCGGCTAGAGTCTCGCCACCGCACTTCGCCGGCGAGCAATCGCTTGGGGCTTGCTCGCTATTCTTAATTTCCCGATAGTCCTTTATGAACAGAGGATCTTGGTGCGTTCAGTAACGCGCGCTGTACTGGAGCGGGAGATTACGACATGGCCGGCACCACTCGAAAACTGGCACTCTTTGGCGCAGCACCACTAGCACTGACGCTGAGCGGTTGCATGGGGATTGGCGCCCCGGTTCCCTCGGCCTCAACTCCGATCACCGAAGCCGAAGCCGCCCAAGGCGCGAAGTACCACCCTCAATTTCTTCAGGAATTCGGCGGTGCGATGACGGGCACTCACGCGAACTACGTGGAGCAGGTCGGCAAGAATATCGCGGTGCATTCGGGTCTCGGAAATGCGCGCGAGAGTTTCACGGTCAGCTTGCTCAACAGCCCGGTGAATAACGCTTTCGCGATTCCCGGTGGCTACATTTATACCACGCGCCAGCTGGTGGGTCTGATGAACAATGAGGCGGAGCTTGCCGGCGTGTTGGGCCACGAGGTGGGGCATGTTGCAGCGCGCCATTCGCAACGTCGCCAGCAGGCCGCTCAGCGCAACTCGATTCTAGGTGTACTCGGGGCGATCGGCAGTTCAGTGCTGCTTGGCGATAGCCAGATCGGTGAAACACTGTCGCGTGGGTTCCTCGAAGGTTCTCAACTGCTTACGCTGCGTTTTTCACGCAAGCAGGAGCTTGAGGCCGATGAGCTTGGTATCACCTATCTGACCCGCGCAGGTTATGACCCGCGCGCCATGAGCACGGTTTTGGCAAGCCTCGCTGCGCAGAATTCGCTCGATGCGCAGCTACAGGGGCGAAACAACGCAACGGTTCCAGAATGGGCATCGACTCACCCTGATCCAGCCAGCCGTGTGCAGACGGCACTCGCCAAAGCGCAGGGGCTCGGCGGCGGAACAACGAGTCGCGACACGTTCCTGACCCGAATCGACGGGCTTCTTTATGGAGATGACCCAGAACAAGGTGTGATCAATGGAAGCCAGTTCATTCATCCCGAGCTGCGCCTGTCCTTCACTGCGCCGCAGGGTTTCTACATGGTCAATGGCACGCGCGCCGTAAGCATCAACGGCCAGAGTGGCAGGGCGCAGCTGACTCTGGCGCCATATGCTGGTGATCTGAACAGCTATATTCGTCAGCAATTTGTCGCTCTGGGCGGAGAAAACAGCACTCTGGCACCAACGAGTATCGAGCGAACGCGGGTGAACGGCCTCAATGCCGCCTTCGGCACCGCGCGGGTCAACAATCGCAACAACCAGGTCGACGTGGTCGTGTTCGCATATGAATTTGCCAACGACCGGGCGTATCATTTCACCGCGATCGCCCCGGCCGGGCGCGCTGGCACTTTCAATTCGATGTTCCAATCCATGCGGCGAATCACGGATTCCGAAGCCAGTTCGGTGATCCCGCGGCGCATCGACGTGATAACGGTGCAGCGCGGCGATACGGTCAGCGGTCTTGCCCGGCGCATGGCCTACAGCGATTCGCAGGAATTGCGGTTTCGCGTGCTGAATGGGCTGAACGCCAATGCAGGATTGATCGCTGGACAAAAGGTCAAGCTGGTTGTCCGCGGACGCTAGATTGTCATACGAACAGGCGCTGAAATCTTGTAAGGGCAAAAGAAAAGCGGCGGGGAAGGCCCCGCCGCTCTCTTTTTTCCGCCCCTTTTGGGAGCGAAAGATATCTGGCCGATTAGGTCGGGCAGTTTTGATCGTCTTCAAGACAATCAGCAACATTGCTGAACGTGGTGCCCAGCTGGCTGCCGAGGCTCTGCATTGCGGTAATCGCAGCAACTGCGATCAGAGCAGCAATAAGACCATATTCGATGGCGGTGGCGCCCTGCTCGTCACGAGCAAGCTTGTTGAAAAACTTCATTAGTAATCTCCTGGTTCAGTCTTCGGTACCCGTGCCCGTCGACGTTAATCGAACGAACAATTCTGAAGGTAATGAGCAGCCATTGAAAAATTCCTAATTTGGAACCTTTCGAAAGCGTTAATTGTCCATCACCTCGCTGACTCTTTCTTCGACTGCATCCCAGCCGGTGGAATTTCCACTTCCAAGTGCTTGGAAGCCACCAACAGCCGCTAGGCAGATCAACGCAGCGATCAGTCCGTACTCAATGGCAGTGGCACCTGACTTGTCGCTCCCGATGTGCTTTAGGAATGTCGTCAAAATCATGTGATCACCCCGTTGTTACGCTCCTGATGAGTCATCAAATCGGCGCAGCACGTTAATAAAAGGTTGAACGAGCCGCTTTGGATGGAAAAAAATCCGACACACAGCAGGGCTTCGTTCTCGTAGTCGCGGGCGCATTGCGACGGAGCGATGGGCGTTGGCTCATGCATCTAAGACCTTTGGAAAAGCACCACGGTGGCCTATGGGAATTCCCGGGTGGTAAGGTTGAACCCCTTGAAATTCCAGTTAAGTCTCTCAAGCGCGAATTGTATGAGGAGCTTGGAACTATCATCGCAGCCGAGGACTGCACGCCGGTCGCATTTGCCGAAGAAGCCAGCGAACCAGGCAGAAAGCCAATTGTAATTCTGCTTTACAAAATTGCACGCTGGAGCGGGACACCCAAAGCGCTTGAAGGTGGGAGAATCGGTTGGTTCACTCAAGAAGAGATCGCTGGATTGGTCAAACCACCGCTTGACGAAGTGCTCACAGCGCAGCTTTTCAAGGATGCTGACAAGGCGGTACTTTGAGCCT
>JBCCVO010000044.1:0-10219 GCA_039195235.1 Pseudomonadota bacterium | reverse complement strand
GTAAGTGCGAATTCTCGACCCTGTTGTTCGTCCATCGCCCCATTTCCCGGCGATCTTGGATACCTAGATCTTGCAAGGCCGCGGGGTATGATCGAAGACTATCGGTAACGACTTCAGATGGGCTGCCGTGGTTCTTGAGCGCCTTCTTCATAAAGCGCATAGCCGCCTTCTTGTCGCGCTTCTTGGTGACGTAGCTCTCGAGAACTTCACCCTCTTGGTCGACCGCTCGCCACAGATAGTGCGTCTCGCCATTGATGTTCGCTACGCGGCCCTTCGGGTCACAAACATCTCATCGAGATGCCAGCGCCAATTACGAAAGCCACGCATCCGGTTGATACGCTGTCGTTTAATGTCGGCTGCGAACATAGGGCCGAACCGGTTCCACCAAAACCGCACCGTCTCATGGCAAATGTCGATCCCACGCTCGAAGAGAAGATCCTCGACGTTACGCAGGCTTAACGGAAAGCGGACATACATCATCACCACAAGCCGAATGACCTCTGGCGATGAGTTGAAGCGTTTGAATAGGCTATCTGGTTGGGCTCTCGACTTGTGGCTCATGCCTCTCGGCTAGCAGCGCCCGCCTCTGCCTGCCACATTAGCCTGACAATGCGCCTAGGCCGATATTCGAGAACTGCCCGGTTTCAAGCACTAGTGTAGCAAAGCCGACGTTCCGCTTCTGCCCCCATTGCGGATGCCGAAGACCAGGATCTTTGTCGCGGAAATCGGGCATGGTGATACTGGTTGAGTGTGCTCGCATCTGCAGCTGAAACGGTCTTCTGTCGGTTTAGAAAATACCGTGAGCTCTAGTGTTTTCGCCAAACCGATACATGAGCCTTGCTTTCCGCGGTAAGCGGTGTTCGCCACCAATCCTGCCACCGCTCAACCAATTTAAGTCCGGCCAAAGCTGCCATCAAATCCATCTCCGACGGCCAAACAAATCGAAACGGCAAAGCCATGAGCTTTGGACCAGTCTCCTCAAGCCATACGTGATGAGAAGTGCCTCGTTGTGTCACGACGTCTATCTCATCGATCCCCCAGTGATTATCCGAGCGGTCGAAGGCCATCTTGGTTGTATCATTTGCCAACCCCCCAAAGCGTGGAATTGCATTCTCGACGACGAAGTATCCGCCATCTTCCAAATGCGCAGCCGCATTCCGAAAGCAGGCAACCTGTGCGTCCTGCGAAGTCAAATTCGATAGCGTATTGAATACGAGATAGACTAGCGAAAAGCGTCCCTCGATTCTCGTTTGAGCCATGTCTCCCATGGCAACAGGGATTTCGTTTCCCCCTAGCTTTCTTCGTAACTCACCAACCATGGCTTCCGACAGCTCAATCCCGCTAACCTTTATGCCGGAATCTGAAAGCGGAAGCGCTACTCGGCCTGTACCTATCGCGAACTCCAGAGCGTGGCCGGAGCCAGCGAATTCGGCGAGAAATTCGACTGTCTTTCTAACTTCCTCATCAGTCTGATTGCAGTGATCGCGGTCGTAACGACACGCGACATCTGGCCCGAAAAAGTCAGCCATGTTTTTTCGACACTCCCTCCATGCGCCGAACAATAGATGCTGACTTCGAACTCGGCAAACCCTCGCAAGTTGCTATGGCATCCGCCACAATCCCCGTCTGTTTTTGCGACCTTCGTGCTCAGAAGCAGACCGTCCGCCTATCCCCCCATTTGCGGACGCTGCCATAACTGCAAACCGCCAACCAATGATATGATTTGGTTGGAATGATCAAGCGAGAGTTCAGAAGCCGCTCGCCCCACGCCCCTTGGCTAGCACAATTGTATACGTCAAACAGGTTGACGGAATTATTGCATTGCAATAATTTATTATTGCGAATCGTCGATCCATGGAGCTCCTATGCGCACACTTCTCGCTGCCTTGACAGTCTCGCTCATGATTCCCCAGCAGGCATTTGCCTCCGAGTCCGAAAGGATTGAAGAGGCCCATGAGGCCAGCCAGCTTCTTATCGATGCCATTAAATCGGTGGAGGGAATGCTTGGGATGCACACCGCCAGAACCCATGACGGTGTCGAATTAATCATGGCTTGGTTCGAAGATCGCGATGCCGTGATGCGGTGGTTCACACATTCATACCATCGAAAATTGCTGCGTGACGCTGGCAGGCCCGAAGACAACGTTGCCGCCGAACATTTCGGTAACGACGTCGGGCCAATTCTTGTGATTGCATCGGTCGCGTATCGAGACCAGCCGGTATCGCTGGAAGGCTCAATGTTCGACGACCCGCAGGGCCGCCGCCCGACACGCTTCGCCGTTGAGTACTATGTTCCATTGTCAGGTGGCGCGTTCATGGTAGAGCCGTTCGCCCCGGTTCGCGCAGCCAAGCGTGTTCAGCATCTGCGTGATGTTTTCGAGGATTGATCGAGTGAATGAAGCTCCCGTCCGTGATCCATGGTCGCACACAGCCAACCAAGTCGCCCAGTCTGCACAGAAGCTTTTGCCGCTAGCCTACGGGCTGTGCATCGCTCTTGCTGCGTTCGTAGGGTGGGAGGAAATCGGCGAGCCCTTCGTGAGTGCAGCTAGCAGTGGCGGTTACTACACCTTCGCTGAAGCGCGCTCGCATGCCGCTGCAAACCTGATAGCCGCCCTGCCTGTTTTCCCGATGATCTGGGGGCTTGTCGAGGTCAGCCTGTTCTTGCGTCAGCTCGCTCAGGGGATGTTGTGGAGCCCCTCTTGCATGTCAGGCATTGGTCGGCTCGGCGCTGCGATCATTGTGGCAGGACTCATTGCGGCAATCGTGCAGCCTTGGTTGATGAAACCTGACGCCTTTGATCTTGGACCACGATCGAGCGATGTCGCGATAGTTGGATTAGGGATCGGACTTATCCTGCTGGCACGACTTCTCACCAGTCTTGTGAAAGCAGCGAACGAGCTTCGCGCTGAAAGTCAGAGTTTTGTTTAGTGGCCATAATTGTAAGGCTTGATGTCGTCTTGGCGCAGCGCAAACGGCGCGCGAAAACGGTTGCAGCTGAGATTGGGATTACCGAGGCGAACCTCTCACTGCTGCGCAATGGCAAGGTGCGCGGCATCCGCTTTGAGACACTCGACAAACTTTGCGAGGCCCTTGATTGCCAGCCCGGTGACCTGCTCGAATTCCAAAGAGACCCCAGCGATGAGGAACCCGAAAGCGAGGATGACACAACGGGGTCGTAATGAACCATCCCCACCCAACCGGGATCGCTTGAGTTTTTTGGAGGCAGGCGAACGTCCGCCAAGACCCCCAAAATCGAACAATGGATAAAGGCTCAAACGGGGCCGAAAGCGGTTGGTCTGCTTCTCGATAAGTTGGCACTGAGAGCAGACACCAAATCCACTCTTGCATATTCCATATATGTAAGTACTTACATAAATATGTCCCAAGATGATTTCCTTCAGCAACTCGGAGTCTCTGCCCTCGGCTCGCGTCTGCGGCGCCTGTTTGAGGCACTCAACGTTTCGGTTTCAGATGCCTATCGGACCGAGCTTGGTTTTGAGCAGCGCTGGTTTGCTCTGACGCTTCTTCTCAAAGAGCGCCCAGACATCAGTGTACAGCAGGCTGCCGACGCGCTGGGTACATCGCATGTCGCCGTTATCCAGGTGGCAAAGGCTATGGAGGTTCGCGGACTTCTGGAGCGACGCAAGTCCGAGGATGACGGCAGGGTTGCGCTGCTTTCCCTGACCGAAGAAGGACAGCAGGTTGCGCGCGCCTTGCAGCAGATCAGCAGCCGCGTGGATCAAGCCGCGAAGGCATTGCTCGATGAAGCCGCCCCGGGCTTTCTCGATAACCTCACCAATCTCGAAAACGCCTTGCGTAAAACCCCGTTCAAGGATCGCTTGGGCGCCGTTTCGCCCACTCAGATGGAGGACCGTTTCCATGTTTAGTATTCTGATGCTGTCATCGCTTCCCGCAGCGCTTTGCGCGAACGAGATAAACACTCTGTCCGAGGCGGCCGATCGAATTGAGCAAGTCTACGTCATTGAGGATGAGGCCACGAAGATTGCTGCCAAGCTTCGCGAGTTGCGTGACTCCAGCGCCAGCGCCGAGGAATGCTCCGCAAATGAGGAGTTTGCGCGCGAGTTGACCCGTACTTTGCGCAAGGTTTCGGGCGATGGACACTTCTTCATCGAAGTGGACACCGACGATCCCAATGATGATTGGATCCCAGCATGGAGAGCATCGGGCTACAAACGCGGCCAGGGCATAATCCGAGTAGAGGTTCTTGACGGCAATATCGGATATATCCGGATCAAGTCATTTTTCGAGCTAGAGCCTGCTTACCGGCATTATCGCGGCGCCTTCGACATAGTGGCCTCAACCGACGCACTGATCCTCGATTTTAGAGACAACCATGGCGGTTCAAACCAGACGACGTGGCCCGTGCAATGGACCTTTATGGAACCGGGATCGCCGTCTCCGATGACAATGGAATCCCGCCTCGATGGCGTCGAACCTCGCGATGAGCCCGCTGTTCTGTGGGAGCGATATGGCACCGAGCGCCCACTTGCGATCCTGATCGATGAAAATACCTTCTCAGCGCCTGAAGCGGTCGCTTTCACGCTTCAGCTCGCTGGCCGCGCTGTCGTAGTCGGCGAGAACTCAGGTGGCGGCGCGCACATGCTGGACGATGGCGATGATCTAAGCACCGGCTTTACCCTCTACACGCCCACCTCGCGACCGATCAGCGTTGAGACTGGCAGCAACTGGGAGGGTGTTGGTGTAAAACCCGACGTGCCTGCTGCATCGGCGGATGCGATCTCCAAAGCGGTCGAGGTTTTGAAAACCAGGATCAGCCAGAACGGATCGACCTAAAGGCGCTGATCCACCCCCACGAAGAGGACCGTTGCCTGTTTTGTTCGGTGTTGTCAGACTAACGGGGCATATTGAGTTGGATCTGCTACCGGCGGGCTATGAGCCGCAAATCGAGAGCCAAACCAGGCAGCCCGTTCAAACGCTTCAACTCATCGCCCGAGGTCATACGGCTTGTGGTGATGATGTACGTGCGCTTTCCTCTAAGCTTGCGGAATGTCGAGGACCTCTTGTTCGAACGAGGGATCGACATTTGTCATGAGACGGTGCGGTTCTGGTGGAACCGGTTCGGTCCGATGTTCGCTGCCGATATCAGACGCCAGCGGATCAGTCGGATGCGGGGCTTCAGGCATTGGCGCTGGCATCTCGATGAGATGTTTGTGACCCGAAGAGCCGCGTAGCGAACATCAATGGCGAGACGCACTATCTGTGGCGTGCCGTCGATCATGAAGGTGAGATGCTCGAAAGCTATGTCACCAAGAAACGCGACAAATCAGCGGCTCTGCGTTTCTTCAAGAAGACGTTGAAGCGCCATGGTAGCCCGTCTGAGATCGTGACAGACGGATTAAGATCATACCCTGCAGCCTTCGATGATCTCGGCATTGGAGGTCGTAGGGAAATGGGCCGGTGGCTTAACAATCGAGCAGAAAACTCACACTTACCGTTACGAAGACGAGAGCGGGTGATGCAGCGGTTCCGGAGGATGAAGAGCTTGCAGAAGTTCGCCTCCGTTCATGCCAACATTCACAACCACTTCAGTTCCGATCGCCACCTCACCGATAGACAAACTTACAAGACCACTCGCTCTGCTGCCCTGGCGGAGTGGCAATCGCTTATGGCCTAAGCCTAGCGAAGGGTAGGCCGCTCTTTGTCGAGCGGAGACGAGTTCGCGTTAGACTGACAGCACCCGCCAGCGCCTTCGTGGCAGCGGTTACTGATCCCACAGTGTTCAAGACAGGAAGAGACCTAGCAGCCTGGATCGGTCTCGTGCCCAAGCAGAATTCGTCAGGCGGAAAGGATCGGCTCGGAGGGATCACCCGAGCGGGCAATCGATATCTTAGACAGATGCTGGTGGTAGGGGCGATGGCAGTCATCCGATATGCTGAGAGGCATGGCACCAACAGACCGTGGCTCGTGCAGCTGCTGGCGCGCCGACCGGCGAAGGTCGCAGCTGTGGCACTGGCAAACAAGAATGCTCGCATGGTCTGGGCGCTGATGACCAGCGGAGAGCGCTACCGCGAACCGCAGGCGATAGCAGCCTAGAGATTAAGCGCGGAGCCGCCGTGCTGACGAGGTTGGAAAGGGCAATGAGGAGTTGATGCGCAAAGCCGGTTGAAACCGCCAGATCGGGAAAACCCATTCTGGCCAAAATTTGAAAGGATGGGGCGCTTCGAGCGCGTGCTATAGGTCGGGACCCGGTTCTCGCGAAAGGCATCGTGGCCAGCGGCGCATGTCAAAGCCGCAACAACAGGCCGAACACATGGCCGCCTTAACCAGCAGAAAGCACAACACCAAAAACCCTTGCCAACGGAGGGCCGTCCACACACGGCCCAGCTCAAGACATAGTCCAATGACTGATTGTGGGGGTGAAAGCGGACCCAACTCTGCTCGGTACCAAGCAAAGCTGAAAAGAACCGCCAGCACGAGACTACATGCCAGAACTGAAAGCTCACACTCACACTTTGACTTAACCGTCGTGATGCATAGTCCTTGTTGTTACAGGAGGGAGACATGGGCGCTTCGCTAGACTTTACTTACCAGTACGCCTTCCCATCGGGTGTTGCGGCAAATGATCTGGGCGGGCCGCAGGTCTCGCTGGCGACCTGCAATGCCGATCAGGCCAAGCCTTACTTTTTCGATGGAAAGCTACGCAAACCGCGCATGACGGGCGAGATGCTCTATGTGTTGAGTGAAGTCGTCGGCACGCATTTCTTTCTGCCGGTACCGCCCAATCTCGACCCGGTTCTCACCAGCAACGAAAATCTCCTTCGGCTCGAAGGGTTCAGCGGCTGCTGCGGCGTCTACGCCCGCGCCGATCTGCCGGAAGGCGTGTTCGAGGGCGATTGCCACGGACGCGGCACGACCAATGTCGACTTCAACACTGATATGCGCGCCGCTTTGCTGCGCCTGCGCGACGATGAACAGGTCGAGTTTGCCGTGGGCGCGGACGAGGTTGTGCTGAGCAAAGGCGATGAGCGGACGGTTGAGAAAAAGGTCAAACTGCCGCTGCGCTGGATCAAGGGTTTCAGCGAAGTGCAGGCCTATATGCCGCGCCTTGACCTGAAAATGGAGGTGCCGGCGGCCGACGCCTTGCGGTTCCTACGCTCGCTGCCCAAAGCCGCGCGGCCCAAGCGGCCCACTTACGCCATATCCTCAGGTCGCTCGATCCGCGCGAGCCAGCGCGAGACGCGCGGCGCGGTGCCGATCTTGGGCACGCACAGGGTCAAGGTGATTGAGCCACTGCTGCTGCGCGCCAAGACGCTCAAAGTCTGGGCCGACGACGACAGCGGCGCGAGCGCGTGGGAGGTGTGCTACGATGTGGGCTCGTTTTTCCTGCTGCTTAGCCCCGAGGTCTATCGCGGCTTTTCGGGCGAAGGGCAGGTGCTGGCCGACCTCGCCAATCCGCCCGATGAGAGCGTCGTCGCGCAGGTGCGCGCGAGCCTCAAATGGCAATCTGAAGTCGATCCAGCGGACCTGGCCGCGCGGTTGAATGTGGCTACCGGTGATGTGGAAGGCGCGCTGGCCGTTCTGGGCAGCCGGGGCCTCGCCGGATACGACGCGGGCGGCGCGCATTACTTTCACCGCGAATTGCCGTTTGACCTTGGCAAAGTGGAGCAGATGCAGCCTCGCCTCTTGGGCGCGCGCAAGCTGATCGAAGCCAATAAGGTCCGGCGGGTGACGGGCGACGATGGCACCGGGACCGCGATTTACGAGGTGGAAGGCACCGGCACGGTCCACCGCGTGCGCCTGAGCGAAGGCGGAGAGGCGTGCACCTGCCCTTGGTTCAGCAAATACCAAGGCCAGCGCGGCCCGTGCAAACATATCCTCGCAGCCTCTCTGATGGATCAGGACCTCGCTGAGAAAGGCGCCGTGCAATGACCCCGGAACAGCTGGAGGACCTTGTTCTCTCTTCCAAGAACGATAGCGATATTCGGCGCGCCTTTGCCGGAATGCCGGAGGCCGATCGGGTCAAGCTTTCGACGACCGCTCAGAAGCTTTTCTCCCAGCTCAATCGAGGCAAATCCAACGCCAGTGCGTCCGAAGCGCTTAAACGTGCGGTCGGGAAAAAGGATACGAAAGGCTGGGGCTTTTGGAACCGGCCCGAAACCAAGCGCGCCGCCTTGGCGATCTACGCGTGCGGCCCGCTATCCGCCGCGACCAAACAGGATTACTACACAAGCACGGATGAGCGCGACGCGATCCTGAGTGATAGAAAGCCGGAATGGCTGGGCGATTGGGTCGACCACGAGCTTGAGAAGGAATGGACCCACCTTGAGTTCTCGACGATCCGCGCTTGGGTGAAATCCGGGGCGTGCGCCAAGCCCACGGTCGACGGTTATTACCAGCAATTCGCCGCCCATATGATGAGTACCGGCTTCTACAGCCGACACGGCGAAACAGTGCCGCCTATCAGTCGCCAACTGCTCGCCGAACCCGATTTGCTCGATGATATCGAAGGGCTCTTCCGGGTCGAAACCAACGCCTTCAACACCAATTCGTGGTTCCAAAAAGGCGCGTCGGATGAGTGGGAGACCTGGACCGATGCGCTGCTGAAGCTCTCCGAGGGAGGCCATTACAGCCGCGACAAGCTGCTCGACCACGCGGTCACGGGTCTGCGCGCGGATATCAAGCAGAACCAGCTCTCGGGCTACGCCAAGTTCTTCAAGGCGATGAAGCCCACAAAGGATGAGATGATCGCGCGCCAAGGGGCCATCATTGACCTGCTCTGCCACAAGGTGGGCCTGGTTCAGAAATTCGCGGTCGACACGCTCGCCAAGATCGAGGCCTCGGACGCTTTCGACACCGGCCCTGCCCTGCGCGAATTGCCCGCTGTCTTCGCAGCACCGGCCAAGGGGACGGCGATCTCGGCGCTGAAGCTGCTCGAAAAGATGCTCAAGCGCTCCGCCAATCAAGGCGCGCCCGATGCGACGGCGCTGGAGGCGGTGGTCGAGGCGCTGCCACACGAAAACGGCGATGTGCAGGCCAAGGCCATGGCTCTGCTTGCAGACCACGCGGCGGCGCTGGACGATCCGCTGTGGGACCGGGTTGAGGACGCCTCCGGCTTCATTGCGGCGACCCATCAGCGATCCTTCGCCGACCTGCTCGCCAAGTCCGGTCGCGCGAGCGATGCGCCTGAGCCCGCGCCGACCGACACCCATAACTACGAACCGCTGAGCGAAGACCTCTTGGCGAACCGGGTGCTGTTCGAAGAGGATCGCATCGAACCCATCGCCACGCTCGACGAATTGATCGACGCCGCCTTCCACGCGGTCGAAGTCGTCGATGGCCCGGATGAAATCGAACGGATCATCGACGCCATCAGCCGCATGGCCGATCAACGCCCGGCCGATTTTGAGGAGCGCGTCGCGCCGATGCTGCACCGACTTTATGATCAAAGCAGCGGTTTTGGACAAAACGGGTTGATGTCAGTCGGGATTGGTGTTGGCGACGCCGTCCGGGCCTTCGTCTATTCGTGGGCCAGCCGTACCCTGCGTGGTCCCGTCAAAGGTCACCTCAAATACTACTCCAAGGAAAACACCTTCGTGCCGGTCATCGGCCACCTGCACGCGATGGCGCAACGGGTGGTGCAAGGGATCGCCAAACAGCCGCTTTCCACGCCCACGCATCGCGGCGGGTGGATCGATCCGCTGGTCTGGGTCGAGCGCTTGAAGGACCGCGCCCATGAAGCGGGCGCGCTGGGCTCCATCGACTTGCACCGCTCGCTCGTTCGATTGGCCCCGGATAACCGTGCCGACGCGCTCCAATCCCTTGCGGATATGCCGGGTGATCTTGGCCGCGTCGCACGCTTTGCGCTGGGCGGCGAAGATCACCCCGCCAAGGACGACGCCAAACACTACGCCGCATGGCTCTGCGCCGCGCGGTCCTGCGATCCGGCGCGCGACTGGAGTGAAGACTTTGTGGCGATGCGCGTCGAAGACACGCAGGCCGGCGGCGTTAGGCCAGCGCGCTTTGAGTGGCGCACCTCGCATACCAAGGAATCGTACCAGGATATGCGCTGGAAGAACGCGAATCTCAGCTATGAAATCAGCGCCGCCGAGAGCGATGAAACAACGGCGAAGGGGGGGAAATCGTTCTTCAGCCTTGGCCGCAACCTGCTGGGCAAAGCGACCGAACCCGAATGGAAAAGCATCCCCACCATCGCCGCCAATGGCCGCGTGGAACGCAG
>JBCCVO010000043.1:0-10240 GCA_039195235.1 Pseudomonadota bacterium | reverse complement strand
GTTCGCTGGCTTCACCCATGCGCCGGCGGTCAATCTCGCCAAGGCGCTGTCAGATCTGTTGCCAGGCGATCTCAATCGCGTGTTCTTCACAGACGATGGCTCCACCGCTGTCGAGACCACCATCAAGGTCGCGTACAAATCTTGGGTCAATCGCGGCCAAACACGCCGCACGTTGATCGCATTTGACGGTGGCTATCATGGCGACACGCTCGGCGCGATGTCCGTTGGCCGCAGCTCGCAGATGTTCGGAGCCTTCAAGGACTTGATGTGCGATGTCCGTGTGGTGCCCTACCCTGCGACGTTCGAGGGAGACGATGCGGTCGAGGAACGCGAGGCCGGCGCGTTGTCTGCGCTCGAAGCGCTTTTGGCTAATCACAAGCAGAACATCGCCGCGTTGATCATCGAGCCGATGATGCAGGGCGCGGCAGGTCTTCGCATGTGCCGTCCAACCTTCCTAAAGCGTATGGTTGAGATAGCGCGCGCGGCCAACGTGCTGGTCATCTTCGATGAGGTCGCAACCGGCTTCGGGCGTACAGGCAAGCTCTTCGCTATGGAGCACGCGGATGTCATACCCGATATTGTTTGCCTGTCTAAGGGACTGACAGGCGGCTATATGGCGCTCGCAGCAACGGTCGTGCGCGATCAGCTGTTCGATATATTCCTTGGGCACAGCTTCGACCGCGCGTTGCCACACGGGCATTCCTTCACCGGCAACCCGCTGGCCTGCGCGGTGGCGCTCGCCTCGCTCAATCTTTTCGAGGAAGAGCAAACGATGGCGCGGATTGCGCAGATCAATGGGCATCACCGAACGATGCTCGATGTCCTCGCCGCGCGGTCGGATGTGATGCGCCCGCGAACGCTCGGCTCGGCCCTTGCTTTCGACTTCGGTGACGACACGCAGTACCAGTCAGATGCGAGCCTCAAGCTTCGCGCTTGGTACCTGGCAAAGGGCCTCAACATTCGGCCGATCGGCTCAACGGTCTATCTGATGCCGCCCTATTGCATCACGGACGAGGAACTCGCCCGCGCCTACGCCACAATGATCGAGGGGCTGGACCGGTTGTCGTCAGGGTCGCTCTAAGCGGCCATAGACGATGTGCCAGGTTACGCGCCCGCCGAAGCGGATATTGGTCGCACGGATGGCCCGGCGAAGCTCGCTCGCGGTGAGCGGATCGTAGCCCTCGCGGGGGTGCAGACCACCGATCGCTTTGATGCGCCGAAGAAAGGAAAGCGAGTCCTTATCGGGCGTTAGGTGCTCTTCTTCGACCACAGCAGGCATTTCGGGCAGGGGGGGTACGCCACTCGGCAACCCCTCTGTCGCGAGCACGGTGCGCCATTCCGCGAAGCAGTTGGGACCGGGTGTCGCAAACAAGAGAATGCCGCCTTTCGCAAGCCTATCCTTTAGCCGCGCCAAGACCTTCAGCGGATCGGGCAGCCAATGGAGCATCATGCTCGTCACTATGAGATCGAGATTTTCATAAGCGATGGGGCCTGCCGCATCCATAACCTCGAAGGAGACATTCGGATGCGCCCCCGCCAGATTACTTCGGCAGGCGCGGATCATGTCCGGTGCGGCGTCGGTGAGATGCAGCTCACCGTCAGCATAGCGCGTCACGAGGTGGCGGCTGAGCAGGCCCGTCCCGCACCCGAGCTCCAACACCCGCGGTGCCACGAGATCCGGGAGGTGGCTTGCCAGGCGTCCGGCAATGGCGGCCTGCAGCCCCGCGTTATCCTCATACACATCTGCCTTCGCGCCGAACCGCGCCGCGATGGCGGCGCTACGGCGAGACAGAATTGGCGAATTTAACGACATGCGCGGCGCACCACTCCGGAGATTTCCATGGCAAGACATGCCCACCCTCGGGACGCCAAACCACGTTGTCCTTGCCCCATATGGTCTCGGTCATCGCCGGCGGGACGATGACGTCGTCTCGGGTCGCAAGGCTAAGGATAGGACATCTAAGGGATTTCCTAGCGTCCTCTGCGTCCCACTGTATTAGCCAATCAAGCCCGTCGTGCAAGCGAACAGCGTTCAGGTCGAATGGCGGCGCGAAGCCAGGCGCCCCACAGGAGGCCCAAAAGGCCTCCATCGTGCTGGCGGGATCGCGATCAATGCCCCGCTTCAAGGCGACCACCCGGGATTTCGGTACGTGGGGGCAGTAGCGGTCGAAGCCCTGGATGGAGACCAGTCCCCTAAACCGGCCGCCACCTCGCCTCAAGAGCCACAGCACACCCAGAGAATGCCCGATGGCAATGGCGCCGTCTGGCCATTCCCTGATCTCTGAGCTGTTAGTGCTCCCCACGAAGCCGAGGTCGAGAACAGTGGTTTCCGCCTCGCCGAGCTGTTCGATCAGGGGGCCCCAAATGGATGAATTGAATCCCCAGCCGTGAACGAGAACAAAGTGCATCTTAGGTCGACGCCGTCTCAGCAGCTTTGCCCGCTGACAATGCCAAAGCCGCCAATAGCTTATCGACGTCCCCGGCTTCATGAGCGGCGGTAAAGACGCACCGAACGCGCGATGTACCTTGCGGGACGGTCGGAGGCCGGATCGCAGTCGCCCAGAACCCAGCCTGCCGCAGGGCCTCGCTGAGCTGTAGAGCGTCCTCCGCGGATCCTGCAACGAGGGGCACGATTTGCGTGGAAGAACCCGCTGTGCTGAAGCCCAACCCATGGGCTTCGCGACGAAACCGGTCCGCAAGCAACGCCACGTGTTCGCGTTCCGCATCGAGTGAGGGCAAAAGGTCAAGCGCGGCATCGATGGCGCCCAAGACCTGCGGTGGCAGAGCCGTCGAGTAGATCAAGGCGCCGCAGCGGTTCACCAGGTAGTCGCGCATCGTTTCCGAGCAAGCGATGTACGCGCCGAAACTCCCCAGGGCCTTGGAAAATGTCCCGATCACAAGATCGGCGCCCTCGGAAAGTCCAGCACCGCCCTCGCCCAAAATGCCCGTCGCGTGCGCGTCGTCGACGACAAGCATTGCGTCGTAGTCGTATGCCAGCTGCGCGATCTCGGGGATCGGGGCCACATCGCCGTCCATGGAAAAGACGCTCTCAGTCAGAATGAACTTCGGACGATCCGGTCTTGCATGCTGCTCCAGAAGTACCGCGAGATGGCCCACGTCCAAATGCCTGTAGCGGTACTGGCGGACACCGGCGGCCTGACACCCAAAATGCATGCTGGCGTGGTTGAGGCGGTCCGAGAAGACTTGTGGCTCAGGGCCAATCGCGGCCTTGTCAAACAACGCCTGTAAGACGCCCGCATTGGCTTGGAAGCCTGATGCCATGAGCAGCGCGGCGGGCTTCTGCTTCAATGCAGCCACCTTGCGCTCCAGTTGCGCGAAGCGGTCTAGATTGCCGGTCACGAGCCGCGAAGCCCCGGACCCAGCGCCCAAGGCCTGTGCCCAGTCACAAGCCCGCTCGATGAGGGCCTCGTGAAACCGCAAGCCCAGATAGTCGTTGCTGGCCAAATTGACGTAGGTTCGGCCATCGGCGGTCAGAGTCCGCGCCTCCCTTGCGGCAATCTCGGTCAGTTCCCGCCGCAATTGATCGCGATCCAGCTTCGCCAAGAAGGCTTCATATCGGCTTTCGCTTCCATGCATGTTCCTGTATTAGCGTTACCTCTTATCCCCAGCAATCAATGGCTTGGAGTCTCGTGACAGAAACTTTGGAAAGCTTGAATCCTTTCAAGGGCCTAGTTCGCCAGGCGGAACAGGCGGTGGAGCCGCGCGCGGGCCTGCGCCACGACTGGCAAACCTTCGAAATCGTTGACCTGCTTCAGGCACCGCTCTTCGAACTGCTCGACGAAGCGCGCCGGATCAACCGGCAGTATCACGCAGATGGGCAAGTTCAGCTCGCAAGCTTGCTATCCATCAAGACCGGTTCGTGCCCCGAAGACTGCAAGTACTGCCCCCAGTCGGCGCACTACGCCAAGAAGACGGGTCTAGAGCGGGAATCCCTGCTCGATGTGGACGACGTGCTGTCCAAGGCGAGGCTTGCTAAGGAGGCTGGGGCTTCCCGCTTTTGCATGGGGGCCGCCTGGCGCCAGGTGAAAGACGGTCCGGATTTCGACAAGGTGCTCGAAATGGTGCGGGGTGTCCGAGAGCTTGAGATGGAGGCGTGCGTCACGCTGGGTATGGTGACGAAGGAGCAAGCCGACCGTCTCGCCGAAGCGGGGCTCACCGCCTACAACCACAATCTCGATACGTCGCCGGAGTTCTACAAAGAGATCATCACCACGCGGACCTACGAAGATCGCTTGGAGACGATCGCCAATGTTCGCAGTGCCGGCGTGGAAGTCTGCAGCGGCGGCATTATCGGTATGGGGGAGACGATCGAGGACCGCGCGCGCCTTCTGCAGGAACTCGCGACGCTGGATCCGCATCCCGAAAGTGTGCCGATCAATGCCCTGGTCCCTGTTCCGGGCACGCCGCTCGAGAGCCAATCTAAGGTCGAGCCGCTGGAACTCGTCCGGATGGTCGCAACGGCGCGCATTCTGATGCCGACTTCGTTCGTACGCTTGTCGGCGGGACGCGAGGCCCTGAACCGCGAAGCACAGATTCTGTGCTTCTTGGCAGGCGCTAACTCGATCTTCTACGGAGAAAAACTACTCACCACCGCCAACAACGATGCGGCCGACGACCGGGCCCTAATCGAGGAGGCGGGCTTACAGATCAAACCAGCCTGTCCCTCCTAAGTCGCCGGGTCCGCCGATGTCCCGCACGGTCTATGTGAATGGCGCCTTCGAACCGGAGGAAGACGCGAAGGTCTCCGTTTTCGACCGTGCATTCCTGTTTGGCGATGCGATCTATGAGGTGACGGCGGTCCTGGGCGGACGGCTTGTAGATTTCGAAGGACACTTGGCCCGCCTCGATCGCTCGCTTCGCGAGATAGAGATTCCCCGCCCCATGCCGGACGAGGGCTTTCGGGAACTACACGAAACCCTCATCGCCGAGAACAAGGTGGACGAAGGGATCGTCTATATCGAAATCAGCCGCGGCTCTGCCGAGCGCGACTTTGCTCATCCGCCCTCCCCGTCACCAACCGTCGTCGCCTTCACCCAATCGCGGCCACTGGTCGATCATCCTCAGGCTGAAACGGGTGTGGCGGTGATCACAATTCCCGATATTCGCTGGAAGCGCCGGGACATCAAGTCGACCTCCATGCTTCCGCAAGTCATGGGCAAGCAGGAAGCGAAGGCGCTCGGTGCGTATGAGGCTTGGATGGTCGAGGATGGCGCCGTGACCGAAGGGACGTCCTCCTCGGCCTTCATCGTCGATGCGAACGGGGTGCTCCGCACGCAGCCGCTAGGGCCGCATATCCTGCCCGGTGTAACCCGCCGTGCGATTCTCCGGCTCGCTGAGGAAGACGGTGTCGCGACCGAGGAATGCCCTTTTAGCGTCGCGGAGGCCTACGCTGCGCGGGAGGCCTTCATGACGGCCGCATCCGCATTCGTACTCCCCGTCGTTGCGATTGATGGCAAGGAAATCGGCGACGGAACGCCGGGCCCGATCGCCCGCGCCTTCCGCCAGCACTACATCGCCGAGGCCCGCGCCGCGTCCGCCTGAACTAGTCGCTTAGCCGGCGGCGCGGACGAGTAATACTCCTTAGCCGTATTGTCGACGACGCAGGAGAACCAGTCCTCGCTTCCAAACGTGCAGCCATGTCGATGGCTTTGGATCAGTGCCATGATCGTGGTGATTATGATTACCAACAGCACAAGTCGCATGTGATCTTGCCCCCTGAAGCCGCTTTGTCTCCGTAAGCGACGCTGTACCCCACTAATCAGATTCAGCCTGCTTCGCGGCGTCGGCTGCGGCCTCTTCGCGGCTAGAATGGTAGATAAAAGCTTGCAGCAAGAAGTCGTCGGGCCGCTTGAGGAACAGCTTCCGCGCCGTCTCGTTGCCGAAGCAGTACTTCTTGCCTAGGTAGACGGTATTCACCGAGCAATCGGTTTGAATGTCCTTCCCCAACGCAAGACCCATAACGCACTCGCCGCCGAAGGCTGCGTCATCATTCCCCGCAAACACGGCCTGCGCACCGACGGACACCCCGAGACCAACAGCAATAGCAGCGGCTATGACGCGCGCGTTTGTCATGACGTCAGTCTGATCGAAGAAGTGTAGGCGCACAAGGCATCCCACTTGCATTTATGGTCCGTGTTTCGGCGCGTGATGCGGGGACGACTGATCGTTAGCCGATCCGTCGTGGTCCCTGCCCGATCCATACTATTCAAACTACTGAGACACCGTAGAAATGTAGGCGGCCAGATTGAGTATCTCTTCGTCGGACAAACCGGTGGCCATGGGTATCATGAGCGCGGAATTGGGTCCGATTGTCTCGCCGGCCCGATACTGGTTCAAACGGCCAATGATGTAGTCCGCGCTCTGCCCCGCAAGCTTCGGGAAACTCGCCATGCCTTGCCCGCCTGGCCCGTGGCAGTTGACGCAGGTTTGGGCGTACCTTGCTTCTCCCGCTTTGGCGTCTCCCTTCGCGCTGTGCGCGACATTGACCGTGAAAGCGATGCTCGCGGTAAAAGCCACTGCAAACAGTGATCGCATTATCATTCGATTTCTCCAGCGTTCCTCAGACGTAGACTGACTACCACTCTAGCAGAGTGCCTGCGGTCATGTCTGCTGATGGCCGCCGGTTGGCCTAGAGAGCCTGAAGGTTTTCCCACTATCAGTGGTACGTCCCGAGACACGTGTCATGGTTCGTTCTCCGTCAACATGGGGCAGCCGAGCGTTCGCTTGAGCGCATCAACGAGCTCTTTCTCTGTCTCGACCGTCGTGTACAAGCCGCCAGTTGTCTCAGCAAGACACCGCGTTTCAACAATTGACTGTTCACCGGTCCACGTTATTCCCCTGACGCGTAGACCGATGACATGCACGGTAAGTTGAAGCCCATCATCGCGCAGTGTCTTGCCCAGATCACACGGACTGCCACCGCAGGTCTCCTCCCCATCGGTAATGAGCACGACAATGCCGGGTTTGGCCTGATAGTCGAGGACCCGCGCGGCCTGAGCCACGGCCTCCGACAGCGGCGTTTGACCTGCTGGCGTCAAGCCATTCACTGACTTCAGAATGCGCTGTGCCGCGTTCGGGGCAGGCCTCAAATCGAGTTGGACGTTGCACTGCTGCCAAGGCCCAGGGCCATAAGTGATGAGTCCCACGCGGCGCGATCGCTCCACGCTGGGCAGAATCTCGGCGAGCGCTGCACGAACTTTGTCGATCCGGCTAACGGCGCTCGGGTTCTCGCTGCCATAGCCCCAACCATTGCCCGACATCGATCCCGAGGCGTCGAACACGAGCATCGCATCTTCGGTACACGCCTCCGGAACGTCGTCGGCTGCCCCGGCGTGTACGCTAACGGCAAGGAAAACAGCAATAATGGGAAACACTAAGTATCTTGCGAAGACGATCATGGCGGGGCCAACTCTACCCCATACGCAGCTTCACATCTCGCTCCGCCAACACCTTGTGACGCGCCAGATACCCTTCGGTTTGGTCAGGTCTTCAAAGCTTCTTGTCGCGAATTGACAAGAAGGCACAGGTCACCTCGGGCATGAGGAACCATCCTATGACAATCCCGGCGCACCGTGCTTAGAATGGGCGATTGGGCAGAAAGCACAAACTTGAGAGGAAGCCATGGCTGATAAGTCTCTCTTCGACATCCCTACCGAGCTTCGCGATCTCACTGAGCAATGTATCAAGGCTCAATCGGCGTATGGCCAGCTCATGCAGTCGATGACTCAGGCAATGACCCAAGCGATGACGAATTGGCCGGGCACCCAATCAAACCCAATGGCTGCCGGATTCAAAGAAGTGCAGGATCGTGCCATGGAGTTTGCGAAGGAAAACGCCGAAAGTTCATTCGCAATGGCGAACGATCTCGCCAATGCGAAGGATATGACTGAGGTGCTGGCCATTCAGAGTCAGTATGCTCAGAGCCAGTTCCAGACCTATGCACATCAAATCCAAGAACTTGGCCTGATGACCAGCGAGGCGATGGGAAGCGTTGTCAAAAAGGTCTGATGACCTCGGGTGGACACCAAAGGGCCGGTCTCAACTCGCCCGATGCCGAGCGCTCGCGCGGCACATCGCTCTCGTGCAGCCAGCTCACTGCGGCCAAAGGGCGGTTTGGGGATAGAACTGAGACCAGGCGAACCAGAAGGCCTGATGGCTTCCAAGATCGGCGCCATCTGCATCGACGGCCTTCACGCCGCCCGCATCAAGTTGCAACCTGATATTCTCGTGCGCGATCTCATCGCCCTGCTTCAAGGCCGCAACAGCTTTGCTGCGCTGGAAGGCCACCGGCTTGCCCGATGCAGAGATCACGCCGATGATGTCTTCATGAACCGGTAAGCGTGGATCGACATCGCCAACTGGAAAAATCGGTCCATGAGCATCGCGCGTATTGCGAAAGTCGAAGTCCCGTCCCAGTGCCAACGCTTCGACAAGCACGGTCGTTTCAGGGTGTTCCTTTTTCCACGTTCCCCAGTCGGTCGTAACGACGGTGGCTTGTTTGAGTTGCAGCTTCTTCTCCGCCAAGGGGCCCGTTACGGCATGACCCCTAAACGTGTCAAAGACTGAGAAGGTGTTCAGGTCATACATGACCTTGTTGGACCGAATAAGCAGGCCGGACGTGCGCAATATTGGCCGGTCAATGCCATCGGGCAACTGATCCGTGAAATAGGCTTGCGCCGAGCCGCATAGCGTGCAGTACGGAATCCCAAGGTCTCTTCCGCCGAGTGTATCGTTGACCATTTCGCGCACCTCCATGATGCGCCGGGGATATGCGCGGTATTCGCCGTTCACCTCAACGCCGAAGACGATATCGTCGTCCTTCAGCCAGGTGGCCTCCGCTGCACTGCTCACTTCCGGGTTGTCGGCGGCTGGGATGCAGTTGCAAGGCTCATCTGTTTTGCCGAAGCCACGATCATCGATCTGTACCCCGCCCCATGAAACGTGGCGCCAATCTATAGTGCCCTCCACGAACAGTTTGTCCCACGACGGAAGCACGCTCGTGAACATTGCGCGCTTTGCGGCCAGATAGTTAGGTGGCGCCGGTATGTCCCATGCAATGAGGTGGTCGGTGATGACACCCCAGTTGTTGCGCAATGGCAGATCCTTACCCAAGAGGCGCGCGGCGGCGTTGGTGAGCGTCTCATTCAGCTCTCGCTCTGAAATGAAGCGCAGCATGTCGCTAATGATCCAAACAAGCCGAGGGTCTCTTGAGGCGCTGACTTTGTCCAACGCCAGCACCTGATCAGGCCCCCAGACCTCTTGAACCATGCTATCAACAAACGCTGTCTTCACTGCCGCCTGCAGATCCTCCGTGAGCGGTCCGCTGGGTACCGCAGGAGGTTTGCCAAACTTTTCGACGACATAGTCTGGCAACTCTGGCGTCTCCTCTGCCTTCAAGGCGAAGGACCAGCACAGGGCAATTGCGACACCGGACGCAATCAACACGGTGAGAACGCGAGACCAACTTGCTAAGGTCTTAGGGGACCGATTTTGTGACCAGTTCATCATTCCGAAAAGCTCGATGTAAGCGCACGAGTTTAGGCATCCGCTCAATGCTCAGTCTACTGAGGCTGTAACAAGCAGCGGTTCATAGCCGATGGCTGCATTGTCGTCCGAAATGACCTTCGTCACCAATCACGACGACATCAACATTCCGTGGTTGGGGCTGCGCAGGCGGCGGAGATTCGCGTGATGGGCGTTCTTTGTCGTTCGCGATTAGCACGCGGTTCGGCATCCAATTGGCGCTGAAAAGGTCATCAATTGTAGAAAGGCACGACCAAGAATGCCCTGACCTGAAGCGATTCAGGCCGAGCCTTGGTGTGCGCACAAGTTCCGCGACTGTCGATTTAGATCAATGACTTAGAGCGAGTTGCGGGCGCATAGAACCCACTGAAGCCCAAAGGGGCTGGTCCGAATGGCTTCAAATCAAGAGCTTCTCGATCGTGGCTCCCCACTGTTGGTGGCCGTATCGGCGCCAATTAGATCCCGAAGCGCGTGCTAATCGCAATCGGTTAACAACGCTCATCACGCCAAGCGCCGCCTGCTACGCAGCCCCAACCACGGAATGTTGATGTCGTCGTGATTGGTGACGAAACACATTTCGGACGACAATGCAGCCATCGGCTATGAACCGCTGCTTGTTACAGCCTCAGTAGACTGAGCATTGAGCGGATGCCTAAACTCGTGCGCTTACATCGAGCTTTTCGGAATGATGAACTGG
>JBCCVO010000042.1:0-10640 GCA_039195235.1 Pseudomonadota bacterium | reverse complement strand
TCGCTTGATTGCGGCATTCAAAAAGGAAAGCCGATCGGAAACCGATCGCTGGTTCTATTACGAATACCGGATCGTGAACGATCGATTGATTCTGGTGCCGCGCGGCGGGCACTAGCTTAGTGTGGCAGACGGATTTCTGCGCGTAAGCCGCCCTCGGTTCGGTTTTGTAGCACCAGCTTTCCGCCATGCTGCTCAGCAATCGCGCGGGCTAGCGTAAGACCCAGCCCCGCTCCTCCAGTGGCGCGATTGCGCGATGCCTCGCCACGGGTGAACGGTTCGAGCATGTCAGCAATCCGATCATCTGGAATGCCCGGCCCGGTATCATCTACCCTCAGCACAGCTACGCCATCGTCCTTGAGCAGCGATATCTCGGCGGTCTCGCCATAGCGTAGGGCATTGGAGATGAGGTTGCGCAGGGCACGCTTGAGCCAGGTTTCCTGTACTCTGGCCACCAGGCGCGGAAGCTCGCCAATCATGACTGGCTCACCCAGGTCCTCGAACTCGTTAACCACACCGATAGCTAGCGCACCGAGGTCGATGGCTTCTGCAGCTGCGCCAGGACGCCCAACCCGCGCGAGAGAGAGAATATCGTCGAGCGTGCGGGTGATGTCCTCAATGCCAACAACCATGCGTTCGCGCTGCGTGTCGTCCGGCACGCTCTCGATCCGCACGCGCAAGGCGGCGAGCGGGGTCTTGAGGTCGTGACCTATCGCGCCGAGCATCACGTCCTTTTCGTCGAGCAGCGCGGCAATCCGCGCCTCCATCGCATTGTGTGCGGCGATCAGGCGACGTGTGTCTGCTGGGCCCGTTTCTTCCAGCTCGATCGCACGGTCCGGCTGGCGCGAGAAATCGCTTACCCGGTGCGTCAGCACTGCCAGCGGACGCGTGATGCGACGAAGCACCAAATACAACAGCAGGACTAAGACAGTGAAGATGACCAGTGTCTGAAGGATGATCGGCGCCAATCCTCCACCAGATGGCTGCGGCACCAAGACGCGCGCACTGAGCCAACCCGTTTGGTCGGCGCGCTCGATCGAAGCGACTAGGATCGCGCGTTGTTCCCAATCGGCCAATCGAAGACGCGGTCGTCGCTTTATCAGGTCGCGCACATAGGGATCATCGCCGGCGATCCGGCGTGTGACAGCTATGTCGCCAACGACCATGTCCTGTTGCAGCAAGACCTCGCGCAGCGCCGTCTCAAAGTGCTCGAGGCGAAACTCGTCGGCACGGATCGGCGTGGCGTCGCTGCGCTCGATACCGAGCCGGAAACGACGGCCAAAGGGGCGGTCGCGACGTGGAGGGGGGCGCAAGCCATCAGTGTCGATGCCGCGTTGTCGCAACGTCTCGAGCCGTCGTTCATTGCGGCGTTGTTCGGCAAGGCCAGGCCGCGCACCTTCGGCAATCAGGCGAAACGCTATTGAGCTTACCAATGCGGTTTCCCGCCGCTGTTCGGACGCGCGATAAAGCAGCACGGCTGAGATAGTCTGTGCGACCAGCAATCCGATCGCGAGCACCAGCATTACCTGTCCCAGCAGGCTCGAGGGGAGAAACCGTCTCACGCGTCAGGTCAAGCTTCGGGTTCTGGCGCGACGCGTTTGACCTGTGCGGAAAAGCGATAGCCTCCTCCTCGCACGGTCTGTATGAATTGCGGATTGCGGCTGTCAGCTTCGATCTTGCGGCGCAATCGACTGACCTGATTGTCGACCGCGCGGTCGAACAGATGCGCGGTGCGGCCCTGCACCAGATCAAGCAGCAGGTCGCGGTCCATCACCTTACGCGGGCTGTCGAGAAACGCGCGCAGCAACCGGTATTCGGCTGTCGAAATCGGAACCTTCACCGCTTCGGGATCGGTCAGCTTGCGCTTGAGCGGATCGAGCACCCAACCTTCGAATGCATAGTGCCAGTCCTCCGCCTGCGTTTCGGGACTGGGGCCACGTGCTATGCGGCGCAGGACTGTGCGAATGCGCGCAACAAGCTCGCGCGGTTCGAACGGTTTGACCACATAGTCGTCCGCGCCAAGCTCAAGCCCGATGATTCGATCGGTCGATTCGCCGCGCGCAGTAAGAAAGATGACTGGCAGCTGTCGTGTTTCGACGAGATGCCGACAGAACGACAACCCATCCTCGCCCGGCATCATGATGTCGAGCAGCACGATGTCCGGGATAGCCTCGTTCAAGGTGCTGCGCGCTGCTGCTGCGCTTTCGGCCTCGGTCACGGCGAAACCCTGTCCGGTCAAGTATTCCGCAAGTGGTTCTCGCAGTGTTGGCTCGTCATCGACCAGAAGGATGGATGTCGGATTGTCGTCTTTCATGATCGTCCCAGGTTGTGATCGGTCGATTGACCGTGCGTTAAAGCGGGAAACCGGCCTGACACGCATACCACAATTGCGGTGCGGGCCAGGCCGGTCTTGTTGGCGATAGGGATTGCCGAGAGAAGCATGTTTAGAGTGAGCGATCACCTCCACGTTGATCGCCGCGCGGTCCACCACGCCGCTCACTGCGGCGCTCACGCATGGCAGACTTGGCCGCTTCACGCTCTTCTTCAGTGATGGTGCCTGAGCTGTCTGTATCGACGCGAGCAAAGCGTGCCTGGACGGCAGCATCGAATTCGGCGCGGGTTACGATCTTGTCGTTATTGGTGTCCGCCTGACGTAGCATTCGCATACCTTTCCCGCCGCGACGGCCGCCTCGCATTTCACTGCGCTGGCCCCGTCGCTCACCTCGCGCGTCGCCGCGATTTTCGCGCGCAGCGATCAATTCGGCTTCGCTAACACCGCCGCTGCCATCGGTATCGAGCCGTTCGAAGCGCTCGGCTTGCCGGGCTGCGTGGCGCTGCGCCCTTTCGGCATCGCGCGCTTCACGAGCAGCGGTCATTTCAGCCTGCGTTAGCTCGCCGTCGCCATCGGTGTCAGCGGCGGAGAAGCGTTCCGCGCGCTTGGCTTCGCGATCGGTCATGTCGAGCTGGCCATCGGCGTTTGCATCCATTTTGGTAAATCGCTCATTGGCCTTGGCCTGCGCTTCTTCGAGCGTGATGATGCCATCGCCATTGGTGTCGGGCGAGCGATCGCCTGCCTGGTGGGCGGCCACGGCAATACCGGCGCCGCCAAGCGCCAGGGCCGCGGCCGAAATTGTCAGAGTGAGTTTACGCATAGTCATTCTCCAGATTCGTCGGTTCTTAAAAGAGTTGCGGTGAAGCACCCGATTGCTGCGAGGGTAGACAGCGGCGACGCTATTGGCTTTGACAGGGGCGGGTCAAAGCTGGTCGTCAGGGGGGAGTGTCGCTCGAGACGCTCACCGCAACTCACGAGAACAGTTCTAGAGGCCGCATGTCGCAGGATTATCCCAGAAACACGCAACTTTGTCGCAGCTTGTATCGCGAAACGGCGGTCGTTCAGCGAAGCGCAATTTGTGCAGCGGCCTGGTTCATGTGCGCGCAAGAAGTGCGCTTATTAGCGTAAATTAGCGTGGGCGGTGCTCAGAGCCTTCGCCTGCCGTGATGAAAATGGCGGTTGACTGTATCTCCACATATGCGGTGTGCCACACGCCCGGTGGATTGATCGCATACTCGCCTGCCTCAAGCGCAACCTGCCGCTGCGTGCCATCGGGAAATTCCTGTGTCTGGGTCATCGCACCATCGGTACAAATCACGACTTCAGAGCCTTTGGGATGGTTCTCTCATGAAGACCAGCTTTCGGTGAAAGTGTACTGCGATACCAGGCGTCCTTCTGCCAGGTCAGCGCCATGGCGCGCTTCGTAGGCTTCGTACCATTCCATCCCGGAGAAAGGTGGCTGGGGCTTGGCAGTCGCGCCGAGCCCCAGATGGATGAACGCTTCTACTGAGCTTTTTCGTGCTTATGAAGACGGGGCAGTCATGCAGAACACGTTGAGCTTGTTGCCGTCCGGATCGCGGAAATAGCCCGCGTAAAAGCCATCATCCCCCCGCGGACCGGGCGCGCCTTCGTCGCTGCCGCCATGGGCGAGAGCCGTATCGTAGACCGCCTGCACTTTGTCGGGTGTATCAACTGCCAAAGCGACCATCGTGCCATTGCCGACACTCGCCTGTTCACCATCAAACGGTTTGGTCGCAGCGACGCCGGGCGCGCCATCCATGGCGCCCCATGCGATGAATGTATCGAACTCCATCATCCGATCCACACCGAAATGCTTGGCAATCGCATCGTAGAATGTCGCCGCGCGCGGCAGATCGTTGGTGCCCAAGGTTACGTAGCCAATCATGTTTATTCCTCCCATTAGGTACTGAGCGCTGCGACTCGCAATGGAGGAACATTACTAGAACATTGAGATCGCTACAAGCATCATCAAAGTGGCTGGGTCTCACGCTCCAGCCAAGCCAGATCGTCGCCCGACAGCTGCGGTGCGATTAGTGCGCGCACTCTGCTATGATAGGCATCAACCCATTCGATCTCGCCATCGGTGAGCAGGCTCTTGTTGATCAACTTGCGATCGAGCGGCACGAAGGTGAGTGTTTCGAAGCCGAGATAGCGACCCTCTGCACCCTCGATGTCCTGCTCGACTGTGAGCACCAGGTTCTCGATCCGGATACCGAACGCGTCCGGTTTGTAATATCCCGGCTCGTTCGAGAGAATCATCCCCGCAAGCAATTCCTGGCCGGTTCCAGCCTGACCGCCAGAGGGCTTGGCAATGCGCTGTGGTCCTTCGTGAACACCGAGAAAGCTACCAACGCCGTGGCCGGTGCCGTGGGCATAGTCGATCCCGGCCTCCCAGAGATATTGCCGGGCAAGTGCGTCAATCTGACTGCCGCATGTCCCTTGCGGAAACACCGCGCAGTCGATCTGGATGTGCCCCTTGAGTACACGGGTGAAGCGGTCTTTCATTTCTGCGGAAGGCTCGGCGCCATCCGCTGATCCGATCCACACGGTGCGGGTTATGTCGGTTGTACCTGCCGGATACTGGCCGCCCGAATCGACCAAGTAGATCGAGCCCGGTGGGATCGGGATGTTGCTATCCTTGTCGACCTTATAGTGCGGAAGGGCAGCGTGGCCCGCTGCCGCTGAGATTGTATCGAAGGACGTATCGCGCAGATCGCCATGATCACGGCGAAAGCCTTCGAGCTTGGCAGCGGCGGACAACTCGTTCACCTCACCTGTGGGCGCGCTTTCCTCAAGCCAGCACAGGAAGCGGCTGACTGCTGCCCCGTCCTGCGCCTGCGCATCGCGATGGCCCTGCTGTTCGCGCTCATTCTTCACTGCCTTGGCGAGGATCGTCGGATCCTGCTTGAACGTGAACTTGGCACCGCCCGCGCGCAGCGCCTGCGCAATCGCCACCACGCCGAATTCGGGATCGACACTCACGCTCTTGCCGGAGAACTCACCCAACGCAGTCTCAAACTCGTCACGGTCGCGGATCACGACCGCGTTGCCGAGGTGCTGGGTCAGCTCGGGCGTTACCTTGTCGGGCGCAATGAAAAGCTCTGCGCGGCCATCCCTATGCGCAATAACATAGGATAGCGCGACCGGCGTATGCGACACGTCGGCTCCGCGAATATTGAGCAGCCACGCGATCGAATCGAGCGCCGGGACGACGACCGCGTCATGGCCTTCATTCGCCAGCCAGTCTGCGATCTGTGCGCGCTTGTCTGCCGATGAGCGACCCGCAAGCGTTTCTTCGTGAACGATAGCCTGCGCATCGGAGGGCGCGGGCTGATCGGCCCACACCGCATCGATCGGATTGCTGTCTGCAGGCACAATGCTTAGTCCGGCGGGCTCGACCGCCTTTTCGAGCGCCGCGACCCAGTTCCAGGTGTGCAGCCACGGATCGTAGGCGATTCTCGCGCAGTCGCTGGCAACATCATTCAACCAGTCGCCCAGACTGTCTCCGGGAATGCTGCGATATTCGAACAGATTTCCATCGACCTGATCGCGTACCTGGACGGTGTAGCGGCCATCGACAAAGATCGCCGCATGATCGATCGTGACCGCTGCAAACCCGGCCGAACCGCCAAACCCGGTCAACCATGCCAGTCGTTGCGCATACTCGCCGACATACTCGCTCATATGCTCATCGGAGATCGGTATGATAAACCCGTCGAGATCGCGGCGCTTTAACTCCTCGCGCAGAGCGGAAAGTCGGGCTTCATGGGTGAGCATCAGCATCGGTGGAGTTCCCGTTTGGCGGCGCAGCAATCGCGTGCACCACTTGTTTCTTGGTGACACTCAACATAGGTCGATTTGAGGCTGCTTTCCAGCACAGCACACTCTCGATTGCAGGATGCCCTTTGAAATGATGACTTCCCTGATCGTTCGACTGACTGCCGCCGCCATTTCGCTTGCGCCGCTTGGCGCTGCGCAGGCCGCTGCCAATGAGGACAACACACGCGTGACCACTTCCGACAATGCCGTCCCCACCTCGCCGCCGATCGCGGACAAGCGCGAGCATAGCTACACTCATCACGGTATAACGATCTCCGATCCGTATGACTGGCTGTATGACAAGTCTTATCCGACCGTCGATGATGAGGACGTGCTCGACTACGTGAAGGCCGAGAATGCGTGGTTCGAGGCAAACATGAAGCCGCACGAAGCGCTGACCGAGTCCCTGTTCCAGGAAATGAAGGCGCGGATCAAGGAAGACGACAGCACTGTTCCGCAACGTCGTGGCGAGTTCCTCTATTGGTCGGAATTCGAAGAAGGTGCGCAATATCGCAAACACTATCGCAAACCTGTCGGCGCGTCCGACAGCGCCGAACCGCAACTGATCCTCGACGAAAACGCGCTTGCCGAGGGGCATGAATACTTCCGCCTTGGCGCAAGCTCGGTTAGCAAGAACGGACGCTATCTAGCATATTCGACCGATACCAACGGCTCGGAGCGCTACACTGCGAGGATCAAGGATCTGGAAACTGGCGAATTGCTGGCCGATGAGATTCCTTCGACACTTTCAGGCCTCACCTGGCTCAAGAACGATACGATCCTGGCCTATGGCCGTGTCGACGACAACTGGCGCGTTAACAATGTCCGCCTGCACACGATCGGCACTCCCATTGAAGACGATGTCGAGATCTACACTGAGGAAGATATCAGCTTCCGCGTAGGTGCTGGGCTCTCGGCCGAAGAGAACTGGCTGATTATTTCCACCGGCGACAATGAGACCAGCGAAGTGCGGCTGGTCCCGGCGGGTAATCCAACGAGCGAACAAATCCTCGTCAAGCCGCGCAGGAAAGGCGTCGAGTATTCGGTCGATGTTCGCACCGAACCGACCGATTCCGATGTCATCTACATCTGGACCAATGACGAGCATATCAATTTTCGCCTAGCCAGCGCGTCGATCAAGACACCGGGCGAATGGCAAACCGTGATCGCCGGATCCAACGAGTTCTACCTGACCGATTTCCAGCTATTCAAGGGCTTCTTCGTGACCGAAGGGCGGCTGAATGGACTCGACCAGATTCAAATCCGCACCTACGACGCGCCGACAGAACCAAAGCCGATCGCATTCCCTGAGGCGAGCTACAATGCGGGGCTTTCCAACAATCCCGAATACGATCAGACCAAGCTGCGCCTTGCTTATGAGAGCATGGTCACGCCGGATTCGATTTATGATTACGAAGTCGCGAGCGCATCGCTCGAACTTCTCAAGCAGCAGGAAATCCCGAGCGGCTATGACGCATCGCTCTACACAACCGAGCGGTTGGAGATCGAGGCGCGCGACGGAACAATGGTTCCGGTCAGCGTGGTGATGCGCAAGGATCGCGAGCCAGGCGGCCCGCTGCATCTCTATGCCTACGGCGCCTATGGTTACGCCGTGCCTCCGGGCTTTTCGACCACGCGCCTCAGCCTAGTAGATCGCGGCTTTGCCTTTGCTATCGCACATATTCGCGGCGGTGATGATCTGGGACGCCGCTGGTATCTCCAGGGCAAACTCAACGAGCGCACCAACACCTTCAACGACTTTGTCGATGTCGGGCGTGGTTTGATCGCGAAGGGTTACACCGCCGAGGGTAAGGTCACTGCCAGCGGCGGCTCTGCGGGCGGCGAGCTGATGGGGGCAATCGTCAATCAGGACCCATCGCAATATGGCGCGATCGTCGCGCATGTGCCGTTCGTCGATGTACTCAATACGATGCTCAACAAAGAGCTGCCGCTGACGCCAGGCGAATGGCAGGAATGGGGAAACCCGATCGAGAACAAGCAGGCCTTTGCCTACATTCTCAGCTACTCGCCATACGATCAGGTGACGGCGCAAGACTATCCGCCAATGCTGGTAACTGCAGGGCTGAACGATCCGCGCGTGACCTATTGGGAGCCAGCTAAGTGGGTCGCCAAGCTGCGCGACACCAAGACCGACGACAACGTGTTGCTAATGAAGACCAATATGGGTGCAGGGCATGGCGGTAAGTCGGGTCGTTGGAATTCGCTTTATGAAACGGCGGAGGAGTACGCGTTCATCCTGTGGCAGATGGGTATGGCTCGGGATCAGTAGGCAGATGGCGATCCGCAACATTGTCTTTGATGTCGGTAACGTTATCGTACCCTGGGACCCAGTCGGTATCGAACAGCGCGCATTTGGGGAAGAGCGCGTTGCCTCAAACCGCTACACCTCGCCATTTCGTGGCAATCAGATCTGGCTTGCAATCAATCGCGGCGAGATCAGCTTGGACGATGCAAGGGCTAGGTATGTTGCAAACCATGATTTCACTCCCAACGAAATCGAACGGCTCTATGTCGAACTCATGGCCAGTTTTCCGCTTAAGATCGACACGCTGGTATTGATGAACGAGCTCAAGGTTGCCGGTTTTCGGTTGTTTGCCATCACCGACAATGTCCGCGAGATTGTCGCTCATCTGAAGGAGGCGCACGACTTCTGGCACTTGTTTGACCATGCTGCCGTGTCGGCTGAGATCGGTGTACTTAAACCCGATGCGCGAATTTATCGTTGGTTGCTTAACACTGCCGGTCTCAGTGCGGCTGAGTGCGTCTTTCTCGATGATGTCCAGCGTAACGTCGACGGCGCGAAAGCAGTTGGTATGGCAGCGCAACTCTTTACCGACGCCGCCCAAGCGCGGCGTGACCTTCGCTCGGTTGGCGTCGATGTTGCAGAGGTCGCATGATCCCCCGCTTCACCCGAACCTTTACTGCCGCTCCCGGCCACATCGACGAGCTCGGACACGTCAACAATTCGGTCTGGGTGCAATGGATTCAGGAACTCGCGACTGCGCACTGGGAGACTGCGGCGCACCCCGAACACCACGAGCGATTCTTCTGGGTCGTTATCCGGCATGAGATCGATTACCGCGGTAATATTGCGGCAGGCGAAAGCGCTGTCGGCACAACCTGGATTCCCGATCCTCCCAAAGGTGCCAAGTCAATGCGTTGCGTCGAATTTGTCGACGAAGCGGGCAAAGTGCTGGTATCGGCACGTACGACTTGGGCGATGCTCGATAAGGAAAGTGAGCGGCTGGCGCGCGTCCGGCCCGAAGTCATCGCTCCTTTCCAATCGGCCTAGGCGGCTGCCTCTGTGTCAGCTGATTGGCGCGTCGTTGGCGCTTCGTTGAACACGGTGAGCTTTTCGTAATAGGTACGATTGCGACCGTTTGCTTTCGCATCGTAGAGCAACATGTCGGCGCGCGCATAATAGCTTTCGAAGCTCATTGTTTCGGTTGCGGCGCGCGGTAACTCGACTACGCCCATGCTCGCAGTTACTGGTCGGTCCAGACCTTCGACGTCGCGCGCTATCCGCAGGGTGACGGCCTGCCGCAAGGCTTCCGCGCGCTGGCGGGCTTGCTCACCTTTCAACACCACCACGAATTCCTCACCGCCCAATCGGAAAGCGATCGAGTCTCGATCCTCAGAGCCTCGCAACGCTTCGGCGCAAGCGATCAGCGCTGCATCGCCGACCTGGTGGCCGAACCTGTCATTAATGTCCTTGAACTGGTCGAGGTCGACAAGAGCAAATGTGTCGAAGCCCTGCCGGCGTAACTCTGCGAAGCGTGATTCGATCGCGCGGCGGTTCATCAGGCCGGTCAACGGGTCGCGCTGTGACAGTAGACCAAGCATGCGCGCTTCGGTAACTGCTTCATCGCGCTCGCGCCGGATTGCAAGGAACCGATCGGCAATCGCCAGAGAAATCATAATCACTTCAAGGCCGGTCGCCACATAAAGCGCCTGATCGAGATATGATGGTCCGACATAGAAGCCCAACCCGCGCAGCAACCTGTCGGTTGATGCAGCGATGATCGGTAGCCAGGCTGCAGCGACGAACCGCGCGGACCGACTGCCGCGCAACACGGCTTCGATCAGGGCTGCGGAGATAAGGAAAAGTGCGGGCAGAAACGTGAGAAAGTAGGCGGGATCGTCGATCGGTTGGGTAACGTCGAACTGCAGCGCGAAGAAGCCTGGCACGCAAATCGTCCAAAGCCCTGGCGCCGCTTAGCTGGGCGATAGGGTGCGGGATGTCTGCGCTGTTCCTCGCTGATTTCCTAGAACCGCGCGCGCAATCCCGGTGGATGCGCCGGGCCACAGTTGCGACAGGGCTTTGGACGATTTGCGTGCCAGGCTTCTTCGCGCTGCAGTTCGACGTTACCCAACCGATCGACGATCCCGCCTACTTTCTCACGTTTCTGCCCGCACTTTTCCTTATCTCCGCAGCCCTGATCGAAGCCGT
>JBCCVO010000041.1:0-12056 GCA_039195235.1 Pseudomonadota bacterium | reverse complement strand
TTGATCTCCTAATAGCGCATGACCGATTGATGCACAGTGAACGCGCACCTGGTGGGTTCGTCCTGTTTCGAGGCGACATTCCATAAGCGCGCTCGATTCGAACCTTTCAACCAGCTTGTAATGGGTAACCGCATGTTTGCCGCGTAAGGAATTCTTTTCGAGCACAGCCATTTTCTTGCGGTTCGCGTCGGAACGCCCGATTCTGTTCGAAATAGTGCCTTCCGAGGGCTTGGGATGGCCTCCGCATACCGCCAGATAGCGCCGATGGACGCTGTGTTCGGCAAATTGCGCGGCGAGCCCTTCGTGCGCAGCGTCCAACTTTGCGACCACCACCAGGCCGGAGGTGTCCTTGTCGATTCGGTGGACGATGCCTGGGCGAGCGACCCCGCCGATACCCGAGAGCTGCCCCGCACAGTGATGAAGCAGCGCATTGACCAGTGTCCCATCGGGGTTGCCCGCCGCCGGATGCACGACCATTCCGGCTGGCTTGTTGACCACGACCAAGTGCTCGTCCTCGAACGCGATGTCGAGTGGGATGTCCTCCGGTTTCGCTTCGGGTTCGGACGCTTCGGGCACAAAAATGCAGAACGCGCTTCCGGCGGTTGCCTTGGCCGAGGCCGATGTGGCTGGCGCTCCGTCCAGCTCTACCCGACCTGCGCCAATCAGGGCCTGAACACGCGCCCGTGACAGCTCCGTCGCTTCGGCCAGCGCCTTGTCCAGGCGCATGGCCGCACCGATTGTGCCTGTAATGGTCTGCTCGGCAACCATCACTGGCCCATGCGCGAAGCTGCGTTCAGTGACAAGCGTTGGACGAGCCGATAGGTCAATCGCATGTGGCTCAAGATGACCAATCACGGCGACCTTCCCGTTCAGCGCCGGGTTTATAACGCGCTAATCGCCGAAGCCGAGGCGGCGCATCCGCGTGAGTGTTGCGGTCTTTTGCTTGGCCGCGCCGGTCGGATCACACAGGCTCGTTCAACTGCGAATGTTCACCCGCAGCCCGAAACCCACTTCGAAATCGACCCGCAGGCGCTTGTCGATGCACATCGCGCAGAGCGGGGAGGAGGGTTGCAGATCATGGGCTATTTCCATTCGCACCCAACCGGCAATTGTCACCCTTCGGAGACTGACCGCAGCCAGTCGGCGCGTGACGGAAAGGTTTGGGCGATTGTCGCTGGCGATGACGTGATGTTCTGGCAGGACGATCCAGGCGGTTTCCACGCGCTTTCCTACGAAGTTGCAAGCCGCTAGAACTTTGCTCATACGGTTCGATGTGAAGCATCAAAGGGCCAATAAGCTGAATCATGGTGCCTTTTGCACGCGGCCAATATGTCAACTTTGCCCTCATGGGTCGGGAATTATCGAATTATGACAACAGCTTGGATGGGACTCATGAAATTGACGCAGGTGTCAACTTCGTCAACTTCGTTTGTTCATATAGAAAGCGGGGAAGCTGAATGACATCGGCAACCGATCTCGCCGCGATGTTGTGCTCGCGGTTGTGCCACGACTTGCTCTCCCCTGTGGGTGCGCTTTCCAACGGGCTGGAATTGCTCGCGGATGAGAAAGACCCCGAAATGCGTGAGCGCTGTGTCGAGCTGCTTGAACAGAGCGCTAAGATCAGCACCGATAAGCTCAAATTCTTTCGTCTGGCATTCGGCGCAGCGGGCGGATTTGGCGATGCGGTGCCGATCGAGGAAGCACAGGACGTCATCAACGCGCTGGCAAGCGATGCCAAGAGAGTGACGCTCAACTGGGCGATTGGCGCGCCAAGCCTGCCCAAACCGGCGGTGAAGGTGATGCTGAACCTGTCGCAGATCGCGCTCGACGCGCTTGTACGCGGCGGGACCCTCGATATCGGGGCGGAGATACTTGAAGGCAATGTCGAGATTGTCGCGCGGGCAACCAGTGACAAGATCGCGTTTGACGAAACGATCGGCCGCGCTTTGCAGGGTGAGCTTGAATATGGCGAATTGTCCAGCCGTACCGCTGCAGCGCACATGATCGCACTGCTCGCTGACGAGATGGGCGGCGGGCTGCAATACAAGGTGAATGAGGGCGTATTGGTGCTGGGCGCGGTCATTCCGCAGCCTGACGGAATGATCGGATAGGTATGGCGTTCGGACCGGACGATGTCGGGAAGGGCGACCCGGATGAGTTGATCCATCGCACGGCACTCTCGCCAAACCATGATGAGCGCGCACTGCCGGTGACGATGGCGGTGCTGCATTATACCGAGATGAAGCCGGTCGAAACGGCGCTTGCGCGCCTGACCAATCCGGAAGCAAAGGTAAGCGCGCATTACCTGATCACCGAAGACGGCGAAGTTATCCGACTGGTAAACGAGGACAAGCGTGCCTGGCATGCCGGCGCGTCATTCTGGCGCGGGATCAAGGATGTAAACTCCGCCTCGGTCGGGATCGAGCTTGATCACCCTGGGCATGCAAACGGCTATCGCGAATTCTCCAAGCCACAGATCGATGCGCTGATCCCACTGCTCACGCGGATCATCAAGCAATATGACATTCCGCGTGCCAATGTGGTTGCGCATTCGGATGTTGCACCTGCGAGGAAGGTCGATCCGGGCGAACTGTTTCCGTGGGACCGATTGGCGGATTATGGCCTTTGCCTTGCCAAGCCAGACAAGCTGGAGCTTGGCGATCCGTTCCAGAATGACGGCGCCTTCATGCTGGCGCTCGAACGGTATGGCTACGACATCACCGATGCGCGCAAAGCGGTCGAGGCGTTTCAGCGGCGATGGCGGCCAGAACTGATCGACGGGGAGGTCGATCAGCATATCGGTGCAATCCTGTTCCAGCTTTTGCTTGATCGCGATCAGGGACGCTCACGCTAGCCTCGCAATCAAGAACGGTGGTGAGGTGGCGCCTCTGAGATCGCTCGGCAAAGAAGCGGTATCATCAACGAGTGATCACGGACGATGAAGAGACTGGAAGCCGAGTTTGCCGACACGTCCTGACTGGTGTTTGGAGGGTGTGGATCGGCGATCATCGCAGCGGCGTTTCCCGATTTGGGAATCGGCTTGGTCGGCGCCAGCCTAGCTTTCGGTCTCACGGCCTTGACCATGGCTCACGCGGTTGGAAGCATTTCGGGTGGCCACTTCAACCCTGCCGCTCATGGCGTCTATCGCTAGGCGATTGATGCTATAACCTGAATGAGCCGGGACGGCGCCGCACGTGCGGTCCCGGCTTAATCTTTACGCATCCGACATGTTGGTCACATTTCCATATCCATACCCTCAGCTACAACAATATCGCCGCCGATACTGATATGCGGGCAGGATCTGGCCATCTCGCCGGCTTCCTCGCAAGTCGCTGCCTCGATTATGCTGATGCCGTTGAAGATCGCCTCATCACCCGTCCGGGCGACCCCATCCTTGTTGGCCGTGACAGCCTGACTGAACGGCATACCCGGTTCGATCATGGCATCACCAAGCGCGGTCGACCATGCTCGCCATTCTTCCATATGCTTCTGACCTTCTTCCGGACTCTTGGGCGGTTGGCCGTTGCGATAGATGAAAGCAAACCTTGGCATGTCATTCTCCTGCTTCGTTGAAGGAGCGGCGAATTTTGCAGCGATCTAAATATGTTCAAGAACATAGTTTGAGCCGTGCTAGAAACGCGATCAAAGCAAGCAGATGAGGAACCAGGATGCCCTATTCGAAGGAGCACAAGCAGGAAGTCCGCGCGCGTATCGTCGAAGCGGCCCGGCGGCTGTTCAATCGCCACGGCTTCGACAATGTCACCATTGATCAGCTGATGGCGGAGGCCGGGCTCACACGCGGTGGCTTCTACTCGCACTTTGATAGCAAGGAAGCGGTGTTTGCCGCCGCGACCGCCAGCTTCCTGCATGGCCGCGGCGCAATATGGCGCGAGGATGCCGGTGTCGATCCCAGCGCCGGTCAGGTCGAAATGGCAAAACGCATGGTTGCCTCATATCTTTCGCGCACGCATCTCGATCAGATTGAGGATCAGTGTCCGCTGATCGCCTATGCCACTGATGTTGCACGTGCCGGACCTCAGGTGCAGGAAAGCTACCGTGAGCTACTCGATGGCATGGTCAGCCTGTTCGAACACAATCTGGAAGGCGATCCGGCTGAACGCGGCAAGCGGGCCCGCGCGCTCGCGGCGATGTGTGTTGGGGGCATGGTAATCGCCCGTGCATTACCGGGCACAGACACTGCGGAGGAGATAAGACGGTCAGCTCTAGCCGAGGCAACTACTCTCTGGATCGAACCAACGAGCCAGCAAGCGGCATAACCGTCTCTTTGCAAAACTTGCACAAGGTCTTAGATGGATGGCGTCAGGGGGCTGAGGCAGCCGCGTTGTCGCAAGATACCGAGGAAAGTCCGGGCTCCACGAAGCAAGGGTGGCGGGTAACGCCCGCCGGGTGTTCGCCTTTGGGCGAGCATTCAGGGAAAGTGCCACAGAGAGTATACCGCCGATGGACCTGTAAGGGTCACAGGCAAGGGTGAAAGGGTGCGGCAAGAGCGCACCGGGGTTCTGGCAACAGCGCCCGCATGGCAAACCCCACCCGGAGCAAGGCCAAATAGGGGTCTCGCGCCTCAGGGCAGTGGCGCTTCGCCGCGAGAGATCCGGGTTGGCTGCTTGAGCGGCTTGGCAACAGGTCGCCTAGATGAATGGCTGCCACCGCGCGTCTGGTCCTTTGGGATACCGCAAGCGGAGACAGAACCCGGCTTATGAGGCCTCCTGACACACCTGCCACATTTACAATGACTTAAGCCCGAAGACGTATTTCCGGCGCGAAATCAAGATGCAATCGGGTAGGAATATGCTGGAATTCTTCGGAGCCGTGACGCTTGTGGCAACGCATTTGACGGCGTTTCCCGAGCCTGCGGTTCTGGATGCGGATGGGATCGAAGAGGTCCGCACGGCGTGTGGCGTGGGCGAGAATGCGACCTTCCTTGACGCGCGGTCGATTGAAACAGCACAGGCCGTAGCTGATCGGATTGACCAGACTTCTATAAGCCCGACGATCGTCTACGCGGCCGATCTGCACGGGCAGGATATTTCGGTCCTGCTCGAAAGGCTTGAAGGTGGTTGCATCCACTCCAGCATCCTCGCTCACAGCGATGCCTCTGGTGCGAAGTGGCAACGCGGCTCGATGGTTCTATCCGTTATCGAAGAAGCCAATTGGAGCAAGGCCGATTTGACCGGGACCCGGTTTGCCGGCGTTAATGCCAAGGAGATAGACTTCACGGGCGCGACCATGGACGGTGGCAAGTGGATCGGGGCGTTTGGCCGTAGCTGGCTGTTCAAGTCTGATTTCACCGATGCAAGCATGCGCGGCTTTACCTTTAAGTGCGGCCGACCTGAGGAATTCGACTGCCGTGGCAATGGTCAGGGCAAGTTTGACCGGGTCGATTTTACCGATGCAGACCTGTCCGAATACGGCTTCCTTGGTTATCGAAGTTTCGATGACGCGATCTTTGAGCGTACCCGTATCAACCCCTTCGCAATGCGCTTTCTCAAGGGCATGAACGTGGGTGACACGGTTATCCTCGCGGCTCGCACCGATCAACCGGAGGAGACCATCGCAGTTCTCTCAGGTCGAGATTTTCGCAAGCTCAACGACAAGGCGGTGCGGTTCTACAAGGATGAGCCCAGCTTCAATTGCGACCGTCCAAAGTCCTTTGCCGATGAGCAGACCTGTAGCCAGTGGGGGCAACCCCTGCGTCGGATGGACCGCGAACTGGAGACAATCTACCAGAGCGCGATCCAGCGGCGCATTTCCGGTGTACGCGGCCAGCATCGGCTCTGGCGCAGGAAACGCAGCACCTGCGAGCAGCCCAAATGCGTCTATCAGGTTTATCACGCGCGCCGCGATGAATTGCTCGCTCAGCTCGGCACCTCGCTCAATCTCGAACCGGGTGAGACCATGCGGTTCGAGCAGGACGTCATTCCGCTGACCGAGTCGATGCGGCGCAGCAAGCTCTACAGGACCATTCTCCCCGCGCTGCGAGAAGCGTCGCGGCAAACCGTTACACTGAGGGGGCTCGAAGGCGGCAAGGTCCAACTCGATGGCAAGGGGCTTGGATATTCGGGCACGCCGTGCACGTGGAATGCGGTGACCGAGTATGACAAAGCCAGCGGCTGGTACGTCGCGCGTAATGCCGAAGGGCAGAAGGTGCAATCGTTCCGCGTCTGGGCCAATGTGCTTGAGCCGCAATATGACGGCAGCGAGCGGGATACGCCGCCCGAAGCCGAAGAGTTCTTCGAATGTGTACCGCCGGCCTATTTCGGCAGGCTACGTATGCTCGCGAAAGATTAAGCCGCCAATGAACCCTTAGCCACAACCGGCGGGTACAGCTCATCAAGTGGTCTCGAGCGCCCATCCGGGCACACCAATCGCACGTGATACCGCCTCATCCTGCGCGGTTCGGGGACGCCTACGCTGTGTGCAATCACTCCAACCTCTTTGCGCATCTGCTTGACAAAGTTGTTCACTCGTATCGCTTTGTTGGTCGGATCGAGGCCGCGTTGCAATGCTGGATCATGCGTTGTGATGCCCGTCGGGCAGGTGTTCTTGTTGCACTTCATCGCCTGAATACAGCCGAGGGCAAACATAAAGCCGCGCGCTGAGATCACGAAGTCCGCCCCGGCGCACAACGCCCATGCGACCTCGCTGGGGGTCACGAGCTTTCCGCTGGCGACGATGCGGATGCGGTCTTTCAGGCCCGCGCCATCACGCAGATCGACCAGCATCGGAAGCGATTCGCGTAAGGTCAGGCCGACATGGTCCATAAGTGGCAGAGGCGCGGCGCCTGTACCGCCATCGCCTCCATCGACCGTGATGAAGTCCGGTGCGCTTTTGATACCGCGCTCATTGATCGCAGCGAAGAGTTGCTCCAGCCATCCATAGGCGCCAACCACGGTTTTGAATCCGACCGGCTTGCCTGTGACGGTACGGATGCGCTCGATAATATCGAGCAGTTCGTCAATATTGCCGATATCCGTGTGGCGATTGGGTGAGATCGATGGTTCGCCCACGGGGATACCCCGAATTGCGGCAATCTCCTCATTCACCTTGTCACCGGGAAGAATGCCGCCTTTGCCAGGCTTGGCTCCCTGTGAGAGTTTCAGTTCAAACATGCGAACCTGTTCATGCGCGGCGACTTCTCGTAGTTTGTCGTCAGAGAGATTACCCTTGTCATCACGAACGCCGTATTTGGCGGTGCCAATCTGCACGACAATGTCGCAGCCGCCGTCAAGGTGATACTCAGTTAACGCCCCTTCGCCCGTGTTCATCCAGCATCCGGCCATCTTCGCGCCTTTCGCCAGTGCCTTGACCGCTGGTTTCGAAAGCGCGCCATAGCTCATGCCGGAAATATTGAAGATCGAAGGCGCATTATAAGGCGTGCGAGCCGCGCCTTCGCCGATGCGCAATGGTGGAGCATCTACAGCATCGCTTTCCAACGTCGGCCAAGGGCAATTGACGAAGATCGGCGTGCCCACCGCGTCGAGGTTCTGCGTGGACCCGAATGCAACATTGGTTGAATGCGCTTTTGAAGCATCATTGACCCATTCGCGCTGAGCGCGGTTAAAGGGCATTTCCTCGCGGTCCATCGCGAAGAAGTACTGGCGAAAGAACTCACCCAGTTCGCTGAAGACGTAGCGCAGCCGGCCGATGACCGGATAGTTGCGCCGAACTGTGTCGGTCGTCTGATAGCGGTCGATGAAGAACAGCACGACAAGCGACAACGCCGCGAGGCCGATCACAAAGACGAAGAGTGCGGTTAGCCCGCTGAAAATGGCGGTCATGGCGTGTCCTCCAAGATTGCCTGTCACGTAGCGATACGGACCGGGCATCATGTGCGTTACACTGCGCGCGGGACTTTTCGCTGTCCAGCCTAAGGCGAGGAACGTTACAAAAGAAAGCCCCCGCACCGAGCAAATCGATGCGGGGGCTCGTTGGCTGGAGGGCTCGCCTAAGGAACAAGCCCCTTCTACCAGCCCATCAGAAGCGCCAGTTGAGCGTGAAGCGGCCCTGGTTGTTGGTCAGGACGCCGCGTCCCAGATCGGACGTTGCGCTCAAGCTTACAGTGAAGTTGTTCTTCAGCGCCATTTCGGCTCCCGCATTGATCGACACCCATTGCGGATCGAGCTGGTTGACGATCGAGAACGGCGTGTCTGCAGCGCCCTGGAAGGTGGCAACCACAACGTCCTGTGTGTCCCCCATCTCGCGAGCATAGGCCACAGAACCGAACGCGCTGAGCGTGCCGGTGCGACCGACCTTGGTATCGAGCGATGCCATTGCGCCCAATTTGGTGCCGATCGAGGTGAAGCTGCGCCCCTGGATGTTGAGGCCGAACTCGCCTGCGCCGAACTCGCTATATCCGCCGATATCGCTGCGGACATAATCCAAGCTGGCAACCGGACCCATTTCGAAGCCCGGAGCGATGCCGAAGGCGTAGCCTACGCGTGTAGCAGCAAAGGTCTGCCGACCTTCTGCCGAACCTTGAGCATTGCGGAAGGCCAGGTTGAAATCGCCTTGGGCCGCCCGGTCCACACCGTAGTTCTGGCGTGAGAAACCGATATGCATATCGGCAAACCCGCGTCCGAACTGCGCTGCAGCATAAGCGGCACCGGCGACACTCGTATCATCGGGGCGCTGCAGGGCGCTACCAACATTCGAGCTGGAGTTGCGGATGCTTGTCATCGCGACGCCGACGCTGATGGCATCGGATACATGCATATCCATGCCGAGCGTCATTTCGCCTGCCTGCGTGAAGGCGGCTTCTTCAAGCGCTCGAGCACCTGTATTTCGATCCTGCTGCTCTTCCGCAAGGAACGAGCCGCTGAACGTGCCGAAGAAGCCGAGCTTGCCGGTGTCTTGCGGGTTGGTTCCAGCGATCGCGAAGGCAGCATTGCCTGCCGACGAGAACCCGGCCGCCCCTTTACCCGCACCGCGCAGCGACAGCGTACGCTGAGCAAGCTGGCCGGTGAAGCGTTGCGAGAAGTTGTTGGCGATGGTCGACTGGCTGAACGCGCTGATCGGAGTGAGCGAGCTAAGGGTTGGGATCAGCGTGTCGATGCCCGCCCCGTCAATGATGTCGAACAGACCGGAGAACTCAGCAAACCGGCCACCGAACCGCAGGGTATCGATTGCTTGACCTAGCGATTGCAGGTTCGTGTCAGCGCCGAAGACTTGACCAAGCCGCATCGCGTCGATCGAAACGATGACAGCGCCATCCTCGACACGCGAATTCGCAAACAGCGTTGCGCCGCGGCGACCACGGCCGAGCAGGGTTACCTCATCGAAGTTTCCTTCGATCGAATCCGCGGTGAGCACCGTGATTTCATCACCGAACCGTGGCCGACCCAGTGCGGATACGAACAGTTCACCGGCGAGGCCAGCATCACCGTTGACCGTCAGCACATCTGCTACCTTGCGACCGCGTGTAAGAATGGCGTTTGTAAGCAGAGCGCCGCCGCTGGTCTGGATGTAGTCGCCGTTGATCGTGAGTTCGCCAGCGCGGACTCCTGTACCGGCCGAGATCCCACCGCCGATATTGAAGACGACAGGGGCATCAATCGTGCCGTTGCCTTCAAGCACGCCGCCGAACAGAGCAACGATACCAGCGTTCAGCTGGCCATCGATTTCGGAACGACCGTTAAGCTGCTCATAGCCGATGATCGTGGTGAGTGTCTGACTTGCACCGAGTTCAAGCTCTGCAGCTGAGTTGTCGAGCGTCAGCTTGTCGATTTCGACATCAATATCGACCACCGTCGTGCCTGCTTGGGTGAGCAGAACGTCAAAGTACTGCGCCGGGTTGGCAAAGGCTTCACCCGGAGTGCCATCGGTGTTCTGCGGTACAAAACCGGTGGAACCCGGGCCCAGCAGCGCGGAGGAGTTCGGCGTGTTAGCACCAAAGTTCGGCGTGCCCGGAGGCGGGAGGTTAGGGGCGTCGGTCGAATTGCCTGAAATGTCGATTCCGACAATCGTGCCGAGCTTCGGACCTGCGGCATAGACACCTGGCTCAGGGCCTTCAGGGATGGCATTGATCAGGTTGCCGTTGCCATCGTCTATAAAGAAGCCTGGGTCGAGATCCTGAGTCCAATAGGTCGGGTCCGACCAGTTGCCGCCGCCTGCATTGGCCGAGACATACTTATAGGCCGTGTTCTCCGTGATAAACTCGAAGAACGGGAACAGCGGGTTGTAGAAGCTGATATCGCCATAGCCCTCGGGAACACCGAAAAAGTCGAAGCCTCCGGAAAGGACCGCCGTCGCAATAGGGAAATCATACAGTTGATCAGCGATCAGTGGTGAACCACTGTCACCGCCGGCCGTGGCGACTTCATTCGGCAGCGCGTCACCTTCGAAGTAGTCAATTGCACGAACTGCGGCGAGGTTGTCGCAGTTGACGCCACCTCCCGTGAATTCGCATCCATCGATTTCATCCTGCGTCCGGTCGGGATTGTCAAAGTCGGTGAAGTAGAATGCCTGCGTTTCGAAACCGAAAGCGGAGGTCGGGGCAAAATCCGGGAACAGGCTATCGCCAAGGTCGGCCGGTGATGCGACTGCGCCCAGCATGTTTTCGCCGACACGCCGGAGGAAACCAATGCCCTCTTCGCCGCCGCCATCAACCCCATTCGCAACGCCGAATGTACCGTAGCCGACCTGCACCACATGGGTGAGCTCGCTAAGCGGAGAGAGCAAAAGCGGGAGCGCGGGCGCATCAAGGATCGGTGTGTCGACTGCGATTAGCGCGATATCAGCCCATGGGAAGGGCAGACCACCATTTTCCTGATTGGCCGATGCGTGAATCACCACATCGGTGCTGGTCGCTACACCGCCCTCAGCATAGTTCGAGCCGAAGTCGAGATAGTTGAAGAAGCGCACCGAGCTGTCAACGCCGCTCGAGATCAGGATGGCCTGGTCTGCTTCGCCCGGAAGGCCGTAGGATTCCGAAGGACTCGCATTCAAACAGTGCGCAGCGGTGAGGATCGTGCGCGGGTTAATGACCGAACCGGTGCAGTTGAAGAAGATACCGCCTGTGATGTTGTCCTGGCGGAACAGCTGTACAACCGAAGGTTGGGTATCATTTACGTCGATAATACCGTCGACGCCGACATCGTCACGCGCGATAATTTCCGGGTCGCCGCGGGTCAATGTCGCAAGGTTGGTGCTATTCCCGGACAAGGCGAAGCTAAACGCGCCCTCTGGTGAGGCCGTCAGAGTCTCGCCATTCGAACCGCCGCCGTTAACAGTAGAGGCGGCTGGCGGCGCGACCGGACCGAAAACTGGCTCTGAAACGGAGGGCTGTGAAATCGGAGCAGCGCCGCGAATGCTGCCTGTATTTTGGTTGCTGAAGTCTGGAAGCTTAGCTGCGTCTGGTAGTGTTACCGGGCGGTTGCGGAGATTGTCGCGGAAACCTCGAAAATCGCCGCGTGCATCAAGCGAAATCGACCTTGCCTCTGCTTCGCTCTTCGAACCGTCGGATGCGTGTGCTGGCGCTGCAGCCAGTCCAGTCGCGATACCGATTACACCGACGCTGGCTAGAATACGGCTTCTAATCATGGATAGCCCCCTTATTGAGTGATTTTCGGGAGGACAGAACTGGTGGATGCGTCCCCGACGACGAATCGAGGCTACTATGAATTTTTAGTAAATACGAATCCAATTATTGTGACGTAGTTGTTTCGTTTTGGGAAATTGCAGGGAAACCGGGTTTCTGAGTTCGGAACTAAAAGGTTCGTTGAAGGAAATGCAATGGTGCTGCCAACATGCGCCTTGCAAGTGCGCCCAATGCATCAATTGTGGAGATATCGCGCTTGGCGGGGACGAAGAGCTCGCGAGTCGCTACTCAAGTCTGAGGGGTCATGTTCGACCAACGCTCGAATAGCTGAAGCCTGCCGAGCGCACGTCTTCCGGATTGTATACGTTGCGCAGGTCGACCAGCACCGGTGCGTTGGCAAGCTGTTTGACGCGTGACAGATCGAGCGCGCGAAATGCATCCCATTCGGTCACAATCACTGTTGCATCGGCACCTTCAATAGCGGTGTAAGGATCATCGC
>JBCCVO010000040.1:0-14492 GCA_039195235.1 Pseudomonadota bacterium | reverse complement strand
CTCCACCCAACTGCCAGACGATTTCCTTGGCTGCATTTCCCTCCATATCGAATTCGAGCGGAATCCCGCCGGTCGTCAATTCCACCCGGCTGACCTGGCTGCCCAGCCCGACCAGTTCGAAGCCAAGAGGCACACCTTCATTGAGCGCGCCGGTGAGCGCGTCGGCTTTCTCGAAATTGCCGGGAGCCGCCGGACTGAAGGTCGCTGCGACCGGATCGGAATCATTCCAGCGCCAGTACTCTCCGCTGCGATCGAGATAGGGTTCGAGCCGCTGGTCGACGAAGGAAGTCATTTGTCCGCCCGCGCCGAAAGCCTCACGCACCGACCCCACGCTCGCATCTTCGCTGGCCACAGCGTCGAAAGGGTACTTGCCGTCCACCGCCCGCTCGCACGAAGGGTAGACCTGCTCGGAATAGACCAGCGTAGTCTCACCCTGCAGGACGCTGACCGTGGTCGAAGTGCCTCCGCTGGCGACTTCCTGCGCGAAACCCTGCACGAGGTCCGGCACTTCGAGCGCAGCGACCTCTAGCGGGGCGATCGCCTGCGCCAGCTGATCACCGCTGCTGCTGCCGCTTCTGCCCGGTGCCCGTGAGGCGCGAATCTGGGTGAAGGTCTGGCGCACAACATCTATGAAAGCATCGATCTCACCGGGCTCTTCGCCATCGCCGACCCATTCATTGACGGACCGGAAATGCTCGGTGATCTGACCGTCGGCGGTCAGCCCGCGCCCGGCATTCGACGACCCACCCAGCCGGGTGGCCGCGCGAGCGAAGCGATTGCGGTTAAGCTGTTCCTCGATCATCCGCTCGCCCTCGGCCTCTACAGAACTGTCGAACGAGGTGTTCTTGCGAACCTCCTCCAGCACCAGTTTCAGCGGCGAGACACCCTTGGTAAAGGCGCTGAAAGCGCGGGGATCATTGAAATAGTCGGCAGCCTCGAGCGAATCGATAACACCTTGCCATTGCTCGATATATTCGCTCGCATAGGCGCCTGAAATGCCGGTATCGAGCGCCCCAAGCTCACGCTGGATACTCGCAGCTTCCGCGTCTTCGCCAAGTACCCACAACTCGTCGCGCAGGTCGCCTTCGACGAACTCCTTTTGCAATCGGTAGGCCGTGAAGCCTTCGCTCGTAAAGAAGAACGGCACGGTCAGCGCCATGACATCATCGGGATTGGCAAAGGCTGCGGCATCGCCAGCTTGCAGGATATCGCCCATCGCCCAGTCTTTCGAGGGGTCAGCAACCTTGGCGCGCAGAATGATGTAGGCGCGCTGTGCCAAGCTCATTGTGCCAACGCTCGCGCGGGATGCGGCGACAAGGTCCGCATCCAGCGGAGCGCGCTGCCCAGCCCAGCTCTGCGATATATTCGGATCTTCGATCAGGGCCTGAAGATGACCTGTCAAACGCGTACGCAATCCCTGATTTTCCGCCCCCGGATAGGCGTCGGACGCCCAGTCGCGCGCCATATATTCGACCACAGATTCGCCATCAATCCGTCCCTCTGGTGCGGCCCCGCCCAGCATCAGATAGACCTTTAGCGGCTCATAAAGCGCAACCGGGTTATTCACCTCCTGCTGCATCTTCTGTTCGAGCCGCAAGATCACCCGCGGCAAGAGGATGCGTCTCAGGCCGGAGCGATAGGTTTCCTGATTGCGATTGCTGAGGCCTGATTGGAACAGCCCAAAGCGCATCCACAAAGACGGGCTACCCTCAAGCCGCGCGGCATAGCCTTCGGGCAGGTTGCGCAGCTGATCAAGCAGCGGAACGAGCTGTTCTAGCGGCGTGTCGCTCGACCCGACTCTACCCAAATCGGCCCGGCGCGCGTCGCGCTCTTCCTCGATTGCGACAGCAGCAATACCAGTCTCGTTCTGGAAATCGCGGTTGCCGACGAAGCTGACCGTCCAAAGACCAATCGCGACCAAGGCGGCTACAGCAATCCCGGCGACAATTGCGGTCAATTTGGTCTTGCGTTTGCGCAGCACGATCGGATCCGCGACCGGAAGCCCCGCTTCGCCGAACGCCACATCGGTCAGCAGGCGGTTGAGGAAGTACGCCTTGCCGCCTTCCTTACTCACTGTCTCGCCCTGGTTGTAGGCTTTGGAGACACCTTCGAGGATGCGATCGATCGCGCTGCCATCCTGAGTGCCTGAGGTGAGATAGAACCCACGCAAAGTGCCACTGGGGCGATCTTCGTTGAGGAATGCGCCTTCTACCAATCGGTGCAGCGAGGCGCGTAAGGCATGCAACTGGCCGGGGAAACCGAGGATCAGCCCGCGCCTCCGGATATCCTTTTCCTCCTCCAGCCGCTTGGGCGCACGCGCTGCGAGATCGTTGGCGAATCCGTCAAACGCGGCTGTAACATCCTCGGAAGAAAGGTTCTTGGCCTTCCAGTCGAAAGTGTGCCCGACAACCGCGCGGCGACCATCGACGTCTAGATCCTCAAAGAACTCGGTAAGTCCGGCGAGCAGGTCGCTCTTGGTGATCAGCAGATAGACCGGTAGTTCGACCTGTAAGTTCTCGCGAATTTCGCGCAGGCGGCGACGGATGATCGCTGCGTGTTCGTCGATCACCCGCACATCGCCGCGTTGCAGATCGTCGGCAGGGATCGCGACAAATACGCCGTTGATCGGTTCGAACGGGCGATATTTGCGCAGCAGTTCGAGTAGCCGGGTCCAGCCAGCATTGTCGACCTCTCGGTCGGAATCCTGCGTCGTGTAGCGACCGGCAGTATCGACCAGCACGGCCTCTTCTGCGAACATGAAATCGAGATTGCGTGTGCCGCCCGTGCCCGCCATCGCCTGATCGGAATAGGGGAAGCGTAGGCCCGAATTCACCAGTGCGGTTGTCTTTCCCGCTCCGGGAGGCCCAATGATCACATACCACGGCAGCGAGTAGAGATAATTGCGCTTCTTGCCGGTCGCCTTGCGCAGCTCGGCCAGCGCTTCGCCCATACGGTTCTGCACCGCACTTGCCTCTTCCTCGCCAGCATCCGGTCCGGCCAGCTCTTTGGCCAGTGCAGCCTCGGCGCGCTTGGCGCGCCAGCGGCGGATGAAAAACCACAGCACCCACAAGAGTACGAAACCACCCGCAAAGGTGAGCCGCACCCAAAGCGGCTGCATCCATTCGACGAACAGCGGCAGGCCGACCGAACAGATGAGAATGAATACGACGATGGTAAGGATCGAAAGGAACCACCAGCTCGTGAAGAACTTCTTCATCACTGCGCTCCCGACTGGTCGAGCGTTTCGATGACGAATTCCACACGGCGGTTCTGCGCCTTGCCCTCGGCGGTGTCGTTCGAGGCTATCGGCACCGAGTCGCCCAGCCCGGTCACTGTTATCCGTGAAGGATCGCTCAGCTGGCTGCGAGTGATCCGCGCCACGGTCTCCGCACGTGCTTTCGAAAGAGCGATGTTGTTGGGAAACTCGATGGTCGAAATACGATCGGAATCCGCATGCCCCTCGATCGACACAGGGCCCTGTTCCAGCTCGATCGCCTGCCCGATCTTGTTGAAGACCGCCTCGCGACCTTCAACAAGATCCTTCGATGCGGGCTCGAACAGAACACCGATAGTGGTACGAACGCGGTTACCGCTGACCGTCACCAAGCCTTGCGAAATTTCATCAGAGAGGAACTCGCGTAGACGCGTCTCTGTGCTGGTAGGCGGCAGGGCGAGCGGTGGAGCGCTCCTGGTGAGCGCGACCGGCTCGTCATTGAACACCTCGGCGACGCGCTCTTCCGAGGCCTGACCACTGGCAAGCAGCACTAGGAAGAACAGCAGGAAGATAAGGAAGCAAAAACCTGCCGCTGCGGCAGCGGCAAGGCCTACTATGCTCCAGAAATTGTTTGGCTTGCGCGGAGCCTCCGCACCTTTCCACTGGGTGACCATCTCGCTGGAAGACAGACTGCGCACATGCTCGAGCGCGCCGACCAGGTTCGCCATGACCTGCTGTTTCTTGCTGTAGCCGTCCGACAGAGCGCGCGTGCGTCCTTCGAACCCCGCCGCAAGGCAGGCATGAAACAGCTCGATCAGGTCGCGGTTCTTGGCGGGTTGTTGCAGCATCTCCTGCACGAAATCCCAGAACCGGTCGCCGCCAATGCTCTCGCGGAAAAAGGTCACAACCATGTTGCGCTGTGCCCACTGCGCACCGCCGCCACCCACGCCTGGCAGGTTCTGGGCAATGTCGTCAATCGTCGCGCATACGGCATATTTGGCACGCTGACGCACGCCTTCTGAATAGATTGGCTGGATCGCGGCTTCGAATTTCCCGATCGCCTCACGCGCGCGGCGATGGAATTCCTGCATCGAGATTTCCCAACGACCAGATTGCAGTGCAGCGGCCATCGCCAGCACCGGGGCAGCATGCGCAATCATCGGGTTGCGGTCATCGCGTGGCTGCGATGGTTGCGGAACCGTATCGAAGAACTCTTCGTTCCGTGTATCGACAGGAGCGCCGCCTGCGGGTGCCGCCGGAGCAGCGCCACCGGCGAACGGATCATCACTCATCGGCGCGAAAGACCCGCCAGTGGGCGCGGGCGGTGATGGCGGAGCACCGGGGGCTGGATCATCCCAGCTATCGGTGTTGCTGAAGCCGCCTTGCTGTCCTGCGCCACCCTGCGGGGGAGTGCCCGGTGTACCGCCCGAGCTGCTTTTGCCCTTCAGTGGCGAGGGCCGAAAGACCGTCTTGTTCCGGTCATCCCCGCTCATGTCTTCTGTTTAACCGCCCATAGTTCGAGTTTCAGTTCCGGCCAGTCATCTGCGACGAACAGGCCGAGCGCCGGTGCATCATAGACTTCGGACCAATCGGCCGCCCCGCGATCCAGTTCGAAATAGACGTAGCCTGGTAGCACATGCAGCTGGGTCGGAGGCGTGGTCGTGTGCCGCAGCGGAATACCCGCCTGCAGCTGCGCGGCGACGATTTCGCGCATCTTGGTGTTCGGACCGATCTTGCAGACCGATGGAAAGCGCTTGCGGATATCCTCCATCGACTTTGTCTTGTCGGCCACCTCCAGATAAATATAGCTCTGCTTGAGCAGGGTGCGGTTCTTGATGACGTGCATGTACGAACCAGGGCCACGCGCCTCCAGATCAAGCGGCTCGACCGATCGATCGAATTCGCCCGACAACAGCGTCTGCAACAGGTCAATCACCGGATCGAAGCAACCTTGCAGGTTCTCATGATCGTATTCCGGCAGTTCCGGCGGACGCCGTTCCTTGCGAGTAAGCGTTGATATCTCACCCGCCATGCCAACGAGGTTCTCAAACAGTCGCTCAGGATGCACGGCAGGCATAGTGGAGACATGCTTAAGGATCGCGCCCCAGCGGTTGAGCGTCTGCAGCAGCAAGAACGCGCGATAGGTATCCTGCCCGCCTTCGGTCGTTTCCGCTGCGCGCAAGGCCAACTCGCCAACCATCGATTCCGCTCGTCCGATCAGATCGGAAAGGTTACTCTTCAAGCGCGAGGCACGAATGTCTACCGCAGGTGGGATGTAGCGATCGTCGAGGACAAGCTTCTTGCCCGACACTTCACGAATGCGGGCCACGCCCAGCAGTAACCGTCCTTCGATCTCGTCCGGTGTCATTCCGAAGCGCAGATTGGGGGCGCCTGTCTCGATCCCTTCAACCGCGCGATCGGTCGAGAAATTGTCGCTCACTTGGCTTTCGGTCACATCGAAGCGCGCATCGAGCGATTTCTGATCCGCTTCGGCGAACTCAACTGCGCCCGATTGGCGCGGTGGCAAAGTGATATAGACATCGGTATCGCGCACTTCGGCGCCGATCGCGAGTGGTTGAGGCGGTGCCTGATCTCCAGGGATCGAGAACGGCGTGCCATCGGGCATTACGCCCTTGGCCGATTTGATCGCAAATTGCCCCAGCTCGGCGAGGCCGGAATCGACCTCAACCTCTGAAAAGCCCCACGAATAAGGGATAGCCCAATCGTGCCGCGCAGCGACAAAAGACTCGATAAACCGATCCTGAGCCTGAAAGTGCTGCGGACGCAGGAACATGCCCTCTCGCCAAGCAACACGGTTGCGATCGCTCATGCCTTGCTACCCCTTCCCCGAATAACTAAGCATACAGCGTGAGGCAGATAAAGCACGTGATTTGACCTCAGGCGGGTTTTTTCTTGTCCCACAAAAACAGGTGGTGCGGGGGAAATGGAGCGCGAAACAACCTCTTTTGATCCGAAGACGTGGATCGACCCCAAACCGGTCGCCGCGAAGCCGGCGTCTGTACCCAGTGATCCGCCCACCAAAAACGCCGTGAAGCCGGCGTTCATCGCGGCGTCTATCGCCGCGATGCTGGTGCTGGGCGGCGCCTATCTCTTTTGGCCCAGCGCTTCTAACGAGACCGTTGACGGACCGCGCGCCACGCCTAACTTCGCGGCCGCCACGCCAGAACCGATCCCGACGCCCACCACGCAAATGCGTATCATCACTGTCAGAGGCATGGACGAGCTCGGCTTTTCGCTTGAGGCGATGGGCGTGCCGACCGGAGACGCCTTCGCCATCGCGCAGGAAACGATCGCGGCGACCGGCACCAATGAGGAGATGCGGGTTGCGGTCGAACTCTCGAGCGGAGCTGGTCAGAAATCCGTTCGCACGATCAGTGCGGAACTGGATAACGGTACTGCGGTCAAACTGACGCGGCGCAGAGATGGCACTTTCGACCGCGAAACGCTGCTCGACGAGGCGACCACCCAGGTCCGCACCGTGCGCGGCATTATCGACCAGAATACCTTCTACGCCTCCGCGGTCGAGGCGGGTGTGCCTGACAGCCTTATATCGCCATTTGCCAAAGCGTTCTCTTTCGATTTCGATTTCCAGCGCGATATCAAGATCGGCGACAGCTTCACCGCGAGCTGGGAAGAGACCGTCACGCAAAGCGGGCGCAGTACGCTCCCGCCGCGCTTGCTTTATGTGCAGCTTGGCACCGATAAGGGCACGCGATCCTATTACGCTTTCACACCGCCCGACGAGGTGCAGCAGCGCTGGTTCGACGAGTCCGGTCAGGGAAACGAGCGCGGTTTGATGCGTACTCCGGTCGATGGCGCGCGCATTACATCCAGATATGGCTATCGCACGCACCCGATCTCTGGCCGCGGGAAGAAGCACAATGGGGTGGATTTCGCTGCCCCCACCGGAACGCCGATCTACGCCTCGGGCAATGCGACAGTGGCATTCCGCGGGCCGCGCGGATCGGCAGGCAATTTCATCCGCCTTGATCACGGCGAAGGCATGCAGACCTGGTACATGCATCTCGATGCGTTCGCAGAAGATTTGTACGTCGGGGGCGAGGTCAAGCAGGGCGAGATAATAGGCTATGTGGGCACCACGGGCGGATCGACCGGCCCGCACTTGCACTATGAAATCCGGATGAATGGCGAGCCACTCGACCCGCTGACATTCGAAACGTCGGAGGTCGAGGCCCTTGCTGGCGAGGCTCTGACCATGTTCACCTCGCAGCGCGAGAATACGAGCGCCGCAATCAGCGAGGGCATCTGACGCGCTCATTTCAGCTTTGCGAGTCCGGCGCAGCAGCCTGCGTGGCGGGTTGAGCAGCAGATGGCACTTGCGAGGATTGCAGCCCTTCGTTCCAGGCATAACGTCGCCGTCCATCCTGGCCAAGATCCGCGATCACAGCGTCGATCATCTCAAAGAACGGTGCGACCTCCTCTTCTGATCCGCTTTCGGCAAAGGTCGCGAAGACACGCGGGTCCCAAAACCGGAACAGCACGACATCGCCTTCTGGCAGGCGTGCGGTGGTGAACTTGCGCAGGTGCCGCCGAAGCTTTTTCAAGCTGAGCGGTGATTGTATGACGATGCCCCAGAACCGTCCAGCTTCATGCTTGCGCCAGATGTCAGGCAATTGCTCACCTTCGGCCAGCGCGACCAGATGTGGCAGCGCGGCGAGCGTGTCTTCATCGTAGTCGTCTTCGTAAAGGCAGGAATGTTGCGACGACGCGGTGACCAGCGGAAACAGCCGCGGGTCGGCGGCGCCATCCACTATCGCATACCAACCCTGCATCGAAGCTCCTTAAGATCGGTCGCACAGGCGGCAGAACGGTTTTGCCAGTTTGTGCGCGGCAATCATCGCTTTAGCCTGCAGATTGGGGGCGGAAAACGGCACGTTGCCAGGCATTCCCATGCCAATGATCGGCGCGCCGCCGCCGGCATTCGCCCCGTCACCAATCAGCACCGTCGGCGCACCCGTGACGATCACGCCACCATGCGCCGTCAGGTCGCCCATCCGGGCCGCAGGCATATTCCCGACCAGCACAGTCAGCGACCCTTTTGTAATGATGTCAGGAGGCCCGACGCAGACGCACTGATCCGTCACGCGTGCCTGCGGCATGAAACAGGTCAAGACATTGGGCTGTCCCATGATTATGGGCCCGCCGACATGCGGAACCGGACCGCTGGACATCGGGCAAGTGTGCATGTCGGTGATACGGGCTGCGGGAGGCATTGGTTTGCGTGTCCTTTTTGCTCGACCTTACCAGGCTGCAACGCGGGTGTTCGAAGCTGAATCGAGCATCCGGTTATCGGTATCGCCCACTACAAAGAAGCTGCCCCAGTAATAGGGATGCGAGGTTTCGCGATCGACGATCATCGAACGCTGCGCCTGATTGAGCGCGTTGGCAATATCGTTCGTGCGACCCGCGCGATAAAATTCACGCATGAAGATCTCGCTTTCGCCGGTGTTCGGCGTCTCCCAGTAGGTTGCCATCACTGCGCGTGCCTGCGCAGCAAAGAAAGCGCGGACCAGCCCTTCGAGCGTCGATCCGGGCCGTCCATCGCCTGTCAGTCGGGCAGAGCGCTCACCGATCGCCGAAGCGGTCTGGCACGCAGACAGCACCACGAGATTGGCATCGAGCTTGAGACCGGCAATCTCCTCAAAATCCAGCAGAAGGTCGGATTCGCCTTCGCGACCGAGCGATGTGAGCAAGGCGGCGGGCGACTCAAGGCACCCGAATTGCCCCTCGGTCAGGCCATGCGTGGCAAAGTGCAAAACTCGGTACTGCGACAGATCGCCGTTATCACCGCCCCTCCCGAGCACTGCCGTGTCGGAGAACGCTGCATCTTTGATTAGTGTCGGGCCGCTTTCGAGACCCAGCGCCTCTGCGGCATAGCCGATTTCGTCATCGGGGATCGGTCGGAAACGACGGCTAAGGCCGGCCAGTTCGGCAGGCGTGACCAGACAATTGCCGATCTTGATCTGTCCTCCAGCGGCGGGGATCGAATTGACCGGCTCGGGCGAGGCAAAGCCGACCAGAGCACGAGGAGCCTCCGATTGCGGCAGGTTGCGCGAGATGATGAAGCTGAGCGGCGACATCGCCACAGACGTCGGCATCAGTGTCGCGAGGAACTCAATTTCACTGTAGTCGAAGCGATCTTCCTGCTGTGTGAAGCGCAGGGCTGCACGCCGATCGCTTACGAGCACGCCTGCAGGAAGGCCCGCAAGCACCTGACCGCCATCGACGACCAGCTCTTCTTTTGTGCGCAGGATCTCATCGACCGACCCGAACAGCGCACTGTAAAGCAGCACCGCGCGATCGACGCGGAATTCGGAAAGTTGCCCCTGACCGACCTTGCCATCGATGGACTCGCGCAGATCGTCGGTGAAATAGAGCAGTTCCTCGACATCTGTCGGTGGACGGATTGGGTGCGCGGCATCTTTCTCCACCAGCATGCCGAACAGCCGATCGCCCATAACTGCGAACCGGACATAGGCCTCACCCGGGCGCAGTGCGGCCTGCAGATCGGCCAAGGGAGCCGGTTTGCTCGAAACCTGGCTGAGGCGGGACTCGGTCTGAAGCTCGGCATCGAGTTCGAAAAAAGCCGCCTGCAATTGCGTACGGATCACTTCAAGCTCTTCGGTTGGCTCCCCGATAGCACGAGCATCTTCAATATCGATCTCGGTCTGGCTGATCTGCCGCGCGAGATCCTGTTGCTGGCGACGCTTGCCGCCAATACCGGAGTCTTCGGCGACGATGTCCTGCAGCGCGCTCAACTGCCGCGCTGCTCCGCTTTCGCCTGCGATTTGCAGCACTTCGAAATAGCGCGACGCCGCTTCATCGTTGCCGTTTTCGAGTTCCACAGCGATCTGATCAAGATATGGCTGAAGGTTCTGGGTCGAGAAGCTCGCATTCTCATCGCGCGCGCTCAGCAACGCCTTAACCGCACGATCATAGGCCTGATCGACATCGCCGCGCGGCGCACCGGAGCGAGCCACCCAAGAGGCGCGTTCGAGCAGCAGTTCGGCAATTGCCGGATCGCGCCCGGTGCCCGACCGCGCCAACGCACCTCGTGTCAACTCGGTAATCGCCCGATCGAACGAACTGATCGCCGCACTATAATCACCCCTATAGGCATCGATCCGACCGCTTTGGCGCAGCAGCCGCGCGTTCAGCCAGAACAGCCCATCCTGCCGGAACCGCGCCGATGTCAGCACAGATTCGAGATCAGCAAGCCCCTTTCGTGCCACGCCGACAGCTGCATCCGCGCCGACTGGATTGTCGAGCGCCAACTCGGCCACACCGCGTGCCCAGTTGCCCTGAATCCGCAAGAACGCTTCGCGCAAGGCCTCCTCATCGGGCAGGGCAATCGACGATCGCACATCCGAACTGCCCGCGGCTGATGAGTTCAGCCGCACGAGCGTGGCCGGATCGGTCAGATCGCGCGCAGCGCCGACGCTGTCATTGGCCAGGAACGAGAGAATCCGGCGAGCCTCCGCGAAATCGCGCCGATTCAGCGCATCGAGACCGCGATAGATCCGCAGTTTCGGCAGCAGCAACCGCTGGTCAGCAGTGCCGAGCCTCGAAATGGCGACACCCGCTGCGTCAAGATTGCGTCCCGCCGTACCAAAGAACTCGATGTTCGAATCTGCCAGTCCAGCCTCAAGCAACAATTGTGCCCGGATCAGCTCCGGCGCGTCCTGTGGCAAGGTCGCAAGTTCAGCGCGTAGGAAACGCGAGGCATCAGCGCTCAGCCCGCGAAAATTGAGCGCGGTCGCGCGGCTCAGGATCGCGCTCAGCTCTTCGCCTGCCTGGTCGTCCACGGCAAGCGTCGCGCCATCTGGTAATGCCGGAACACTCGCAAGTTCAAACGGCGTCCGGTCGGAGGTCGCATCGCTTGGCGAATCGAGGCCCGCGACGATGCGCAGTGCCTGATACCCTGCGCCGATCGAGTTCGGCACGGCGGTTACTTGATAAGATGTACCCGCACGCTCCGCATCCATCACCACGGTAGCGAAACCGATGCCCGGATCGAGGCAGCGCTTCGCCATCCCGCCTTCGAATCCCTCTAGCGTAACGGGAACAGCCTCACCGCAGGTCAGGGAGCCGATGAAGGCATTACGCTCTTCATCGGAAGAAAACAGCCGAACGCGCGCAAGCGAGCTTTGCGAAGCGCCACGGCAATTGACCGAATAGACATCACCATACTTCGTCGTCTCTTCGCCATAGCTCGGATCGGTCCAGTTGGGCGATGCGATGCATGGATCACCACTGGCGTTGCTGCCCAAGGCGAACTCGCCCACGGGGCCAGCACGTTGGCCAGTGGTGCAACCGGTCAGCGCCAGGCTCATCGCGGCACCGCCCAAAAACAATCTGGTCCAGTGCAGTCCGGACATCATGCCTGCCTCCTTGTTATTCGACGCAAAGGCCATTTTCATCTCGCTCACAATTTTCGTCACCCGGAACCACTGCGGCATCGGAAAAAAGACCTTCGTTATTGGTGCCAACCAACGGGTCGAATGGAACCAGCAATCCGTCATCGGCACTCAACACCTGAACCACTTCGCGCGGGATCGAAATGATGGTCGTACCGACGATCGTGGTAATACAGTCCGCGCCGCTGCCAATCACGCAGCCATTCACCCGAGAATCGGCGAGGTTGGTATCGTTGTTGACGATGATCACGCTGCTGCCCACCAGCGCCGCCGCAGTTCCGGTAAGATCGTTGATCTGCCCAAAGAAGGCAAACGTGTTGGTGGCGTCTGTCGGCGCGAGGGTCAAGGTACCGTTCCCCCCGACACTGCCAAGCACGATACCCGCCAGATCCCCGCCGCCCTGAACTGCCGGGATCGTGTTCTGGAACAGCGCCGAATTGCCGTAGCTGACGGAGATATTCCCAGCCCGCAGGAACACCGGATCGGCCACACGGGCTCCGCCAAGACCGCCTACAAGAGACGGGTCGTACAGCAACGAGGTCGAGTTGCCGACGAAATTGACGGCCAGATCGCCACTCGCCAGCCCCGCAACTTCATCGATAAGCTCGGTCTGGCCGAACACGATATCCGTTCCACGGATATCCAGGTCGGCATCGCCGAGATCGATCGTTGCGACTTCGATATCCATAATGATCCGGTCGATCAGCGCGCCTGCCGTGCCATCGGCGTCTCCACCAAAGCGGAATATACGGCCTGCGCCTGACCCGGTTATGTCGCCGGTGATGCTGATCAGCGAACCTGGGCCCTGGCCAGCGAACACAACCTCATTCGATCCGGTTGCCGCGTTGAATACGACATTGGCAATGCCAAGGCTCTGGTCGCCTGCATCGATGATCAATGTGCCGGTGCTGATCAGATCAAGCTCTGCCTGCGACAGGTTGAAACCGCCAGCGCCATCACCGACACCGAGATCCTGCCCATCACTCGAACGCACCGTCAGGCTGGCGCCGGCGACATTCACCGCGCCTTGCAGGTCGGCATCGTCCGCCTGCAAAACTGCAGAACCGCTAGTGTCGATAGCGCCAACAACCAGCGTTCCGCCAGATGTCACCGCGAGCTCAGCTGTATCAATGCTGGCGATGGTCACCGCGTCGCTCGCCTCGATCGTGGTATTGCCGCCATTAGTCGAAACCGCGCCGGCATCAATCGTGCCAGCGCTTTGCAGCATCACATTCGCGCCTGACACTGCACCTGCAACCGCCAAGGCGGAAGGCGCCGTATCCATGCCAACGGTGAGGTCTCCGGTGCCATTGGCGTCGCTGTCGGCAGCGACGCTTGCGAGATCGATTGCCCCGGCGGCGTCAAGCGCGATCGCATCGGTGGCTGCAAGCGCACCTGCAGCAACTGACCCGGCATCGACATCAATCGCGCCACCCGTTGCAGTGAGTGTGTCGAGCACGACCGCGCCTGTGCTACCGACAGAAGCACTTACGCCAGTCGCTGCGCCGGTTATGGTGACGCTGCTTGGCGAAGTGGTTGCGCCTATGATGAGGTCGCCCGCACTGCTCATATCGCTGTCCGCTATAGCACTCGCAAGCACCACGGCGCCGGTTGCATCGACGGTGACATTGCCCGTAGCTGCAAGTGTGCCCGCCGTCAGCGAGCCAACCGCAACCGTCGTATCGCCGCCAGCCGCGGTCGCGTCGGTGATTGTGGTCGCGCCGCTGGTCGTCAGGGAAACGCTACCACTTGCTTGCACATTGCCCGCCGCTATCGAGGCTGCGTCGATATCAACCGAGCCATTCGATGCAACAAGATCAGTGGCAATCACGGCCCCGGCAGCATCAATCGTGACAGCAGAGCCAGTCGCTACGTCAGTGAAGGTGACAGACGACGGTATCACGGTCGCGCCAACGGTCAGTGCGCCCACCCCATCGTTATCGGCATCTGCATCGGTCGCGCCAGCCAGCAATGTGCCCGCCGTATCTAGTGCAATACCGTTATCTGCAGTCAGCGGCCCAAGATCGAGATTTCCGCCGGTGCTATCCACATCGATAGCCCCGCCCATCCCAATAGCCGCATTCGCGGTGATCGAAGTCGTTACGATGTCGCCAGCAGCAGAAAGCAGCACGTCGCCGCCGGTCGCGCTTACGTCGGTTACCGCAATCGAGGCCCCATTGACACTCGCATCCCCGCCGGTTGCCGTCACTGTTGTCCCGGTGATAGCGCCTCCGCTGGAAATGGTGACCGAAACGCCGCTCGCAATGCCGGTGATATCGAGCGGCGAGGTCGAGGTAGTACCAATCGACAGGGCGCCCATGTTGTTGGTGTCGCTATCGGCAGTGGCACCGATGAGGTTGATCGCGCCAGTGCCAGTGATTGTAACATCGTTCGTCGCGGCCAGATTGCCGCCGGTGATCGCTCCACCTGCAAGCGTCAAGTCGCCCGCGGTCGCCGTTACATCGCTAACGGTGATTGAGGTGCTGCCATTGAGATCGACATTGGTACCGCTGCTGATCCCGGCGATATCAAGAGTGGTCGGCTCAGTTGTAGTGCCGATCAGCAGGTCTCCAGTGAGATCGCTGTTACTATCGGCGATCGCGTTTCCGGTAATGTCGATCGCACCCGCAGCATCCAGCGTCACATTGCTGGTCGCCTGAACATTGACCGCAGACAGTGACCCAGCATCGACGTCGATCCCGCCAGCGCTTGCTGTCAGATTCTGCGCGCTGACCGCGCCAGCCGTGTCGATGACGATATTGGAGGCCGCTAGTGTCTCGGCCGCGAACAGCAGATTCGAAACGCCCGGTGCACCGCCG
>JBCCVO010000039.1:0-14888 GCA_039195235.1 Pseudomonadota bacterium | reverse complement strand
GCTCACGAAGACTTGCGTCAGAAAATCGCCAGAGCCTGAGCGAGGGCCGTGGGAGGAGGATGCGCTTTTAGGAGCAAGGCAGCGAAGAAGAGTTCGCACTAGACTGACAGCACCAGTCATCTTGCTTTGAATTCGATATGCAATTCCTTAAGCGAGCGCAGCAGGAAGTGCGGATGATAAGTGAAATCGTTCTTGCCCTCTGCAAACCACATGTCTTCGAACCTGTCGACGACGGCGGTGAAGCCCCAGATGAGTTCTCGCCGCGCAAGCGGTGCACCGAGGCAATGATGCGTCCCTGAACCGAACGCCATATGGGATCCGGCACGCTTGCGCTCCAAGTCCAGTTTTTCCGGACATTCAAAGGCGCGCTCATCGCGATTGGCAGCGGCATAGCGAATGTTGATGACCGCTCCTGCCGGGATTGTCTCTCCACCCAGCTCAACATCCTCATGCGCAAACCGCATAAGGCTCTGCACCGGGCTCTCCAATCGCAGGACCTCTTCGACGAAGGTCTTCATGTAGCGATCAGGATCGCTTTTGAGCTGTTGCCAGACATCCTTGTTCTCGATCAACAACTTCATTCCCGCGGCCAGCGCATTGGTGGTCGTTTCGCTACCACCAACAAAGGTATCTGCCATCATTTCAGCATGAAGCTCATTGTCGTTCAGCGGGCGGCCCCATTCTTCAATCACGGAATTCACCAGGACGGAGATCAGGCTGCCATCGGGGCTTTCGCGCAAACGCTCGAAGATGGGTTGAAAGTAATGCTGGGCTTCGATTTCGCGATTCACCATTTCCAGGTGTTTGTCTTCCGGCAGCATCATCGAAATGCGATGAAAAAATGCATCGGTCCAACCTTTGATGCGCCACATGTCTTCGCGATTGGCGCCCATCTGCTCACCAATGATGAAAAGCGGCATTGGAATCGCGAATTGGCGCACCCAATCGCAATGGCCATTGTCCAGAAAGCCGTCGATCAGCTCATAGGCCAGCCCTTCAACCTGCGGATCAATCTCTTTGATTTTGGAAGGCTTGAACGCCTGATTGAACATCGCGCGCATTTGCTTGTGTTCAGGATCATCCCGCCCGGCTAGGGTTGGTGCAGGTAGCCAGCCATTCTCTTCAAACCGTTCGGCGATCTTCTCTCCACGCTCTTGATCGATTGGATTGGCGCGCATCACTGCGCTTTTGGCCGTGCTCGGAAAGCGGTCCGGGTTGGTCAAAACTTCGCGGACATGATCATAGCGGCTCACCACATACATGGGTGTGCCCGGGATGTTGTAGATCGGAGCATCGTCGCGAAGCTGCTTGTAAGCGTCATAGGGACAGCGCTGCACTTCGGGATCGAACAGATTTACCGCAACGCTCTGATCGGACGAAACACTTGGCTCACTCATATCAGCGCACCTCGATCATCTCTTCGCCCCATGGCGCAATCGCTTCAGCTCTTTTGAAAGCTTCCGGCAATTCTTCCGTCATTTGCCATGTGGCGGCGAGACGACCGAAACCTATGAAGAACGCGCAAGTCATGCCCAGCTCCACGATCTGCTCAGTGCTGAAATGCTTGCGCAATTCGTCGTATACCGCATCGTCAATCGAGAGATGGTCTGTCGCCAATAGCTCGCCAAACCGGATCGCAGCTTTTTCTGCATCACTAAGCTCTTTGGCTTCTTGCGGGCGTTCAAGCGAGCATACTAGCCCCTCAGTTACGCCGTCCTCGACGGCATCCGAGTAGCGTATTGCCATGCAAGAGCGGCATTGATTGAAAAATGCGATCCTTAGGCGCACCAGTTCCACCAGCCGCTCTGACAATTGCCGGTTCATCTTGAGCGCCCCGCCAAAGCTCATCAGGCCAATCGCCTGTTCCGGGCAGTGCGCGAAAAAGCGGGTAAGACCCTGTTCGAGGCCGGTCATCTCCTCTGGCTTGAGCATTTTCTGTAGCCGCTCATCCCACTGGTCAGGCTCAAGTTTTTCGATCCGGCTCATGCTTTTTTAAAGACCTCTCAAAATCGCGTGTTTCCCAAATGGCAGGTCTACTGGACACTTCACTGATCAGGAATGCGCAGTTTCGATGGTTTTGCGGATTTGCGTTGCGAAAGAGAGAGGTTGGTCTGATGGTTGGCGTCAGCGACGTGGCGGCGGGTGAGGCGCAATGTCCACGTACTTTGGAAGAGGTCGATCTGTTTGAGTCTGGTGCGCAGGCGCATTGGTATCCGGCCTATGAAATCCTTCACCGCGAAGCGCCGGTGCACAAAATTCCTGGTGAAGGCATCACCCCCGGAACCGATGCATACATCCTTACCAAGCACGCGGATATCAAGCGCGTAGTCCGCGATGCCGAACGCTTTCCGCCGCTGCTAAAACTTCTGGTTCAGCAGATCGAGCAGTCGGGACAGTTGCCAACGGCGATGCCTGATATTGATGCAATGATCGCGTCAATTGCAACTTTGCGTCCGGATGAAGTTCTATGGCGCCAGCATCGCAAACAGCTGACCGATCCCTGGGTTGGCCCCGGCGCTACGCGACACAACGAAATGATCACGGCTCATGTGGACGATCTAATTAATGGCTGGTTTGATCGCGCTTCAGCTGGCGAAGTGGTAGACTTTGTCGCTGAGTTCGCGCGTCCTTTACCGCAGCGCGTGATGGCGAGCATACTCGGATTGCCGCAAGAGGACATTCCGCAGCTTGAAGTGTGGGGCAATGCGCAGGTCATGTCCTACGTCATTGGAAAGACTCACCGAAATATCCTCACTCCCGAGCAGACCGAAGAGAAGTTCCGAATTCTTGCCGGTTTCAAGCAATATGTGGCGGACAAAGTTCAGGAGAAACGCAAACGTCCTGATGCTTCCATGATCAGCTTTCTTTGCGAGGTCGAATACGAAGCACTTGAGCGCAAGCTGACGGATGATGAGATCAATGGCATCGTCTATGCGATGGTCATTGGCGGGCTTGAAACAACGCAATACGCGATAGCAGAACAGGCTCAGATCATATGCGACGGTGTTGAGGACGAGAACGGCGCTCATGGACACAAAGACCTGTTTTCCACCCTTAAGCAGGACCGTTCGTTAATCCGCACATTCATCGAAGAAGGGATGCGCCTGCGATCTCCCACACAGGGTCTTTCGACGCGCATCTGCAGTCAGAACGAGGTATTTCAGGACGTCGAAGTCCCTGCGGGTTCCCAGCTTCATCTGCGCTGGGCTGCGGCCAATATAGACGAAGACGAGTTTGACGATCCGCTAGAGATAAAACTCGATCGCCGCGCAGCGACCCGGCATCTTGCATTCTCGCAAGGACTGCGATCCTGTCCTGGGGCCAATCTCAGCAGGGTAGAGCAGATGATCGCGTGGAATCGCCTGTTCGACCGCTTCGACGCAATCGCCTACGCCCCCGGCAACACCTTTGAGCGCCAGCCCGGTATTATGCTTGGAACCAGTGCGCTCCATCTTCACCTGACCACGGCACGAGAGGAGCATGCCTGATGGCTACATTGCTTACGCATATAAAGATCAAGCCGGGCAAAGAGGAAAAGTGGGAAGCGATCATCGAAGACATGGTGACGCAGACACTTTCTACCGAGAAAGATGTGATCCGATATGAATATTGGAAAGGGCAGGAAGAGCGCAGCTATTACTGCCTCCTTTCATTCAAGGACAAGGTCGCCTTTTATTATCACCAAATGTCTGACCATCACGAAAGCCATGATTTTGCCGACGTGCTTGAGGATATCAGACTGGAGTATGTCGATCCCGTCTCAAGTGCTGGCGGAGGGCTGCCACCCACGGTGGATACATCGCTTCCAGCAGACGCGACAGATGACCAAAAGACAGCGCAAGAGCGCTTCCCGCTCAGCATTCCGGCATGGTGGAGCGCACGAAAGTGATCGATACCGGCGCAACATGTGAAGCCCTACGTCAAGCGCGGAAAGAACGATGCAGCCGATGCTGACGCAATCCGCGAGGCGGTCACCAGGCCGACCATGCGCTTTGTCGCGGTGAGGAGCACGGAGCAGCAAAGCCTGATGATGCTCCATCGGGTAAGGCTGATGCTCAACCGCCAGCGCACGCAAATCTCGAACGCGAACGGTATCGAGAGCCGTTGCCGAAAGCGGCATAGTAAATACGCGCGAGCGATCGCGCGAATATAGTTGGAAAGGGCGAAGAGGAGTGGATGCACCAAGCCGGTTGAAACCAACGGAAAACTCGCATTTACCGCTCCAACAAAGAGAGCGCGTAATGCAGCGCTTCCGGCGACTGAAGTCTCTCCAAAGGCCCGCTTCAGTCCGCATCAAGTCCAAAATCATTTGAACTCGGATCGCTAATTTACAAGCAGACAGGCTTACAAGACCAATCGCTTAGCCGCACGGGCTGTGTGACAAAGCCTCATGGTTTGATCGACGCTGCAGGTCGGGCGAACTCAGCAAGTCGAAACGAGTTTGCGTTAGACTAACAGCCCCAAAGAACTGCCTATGGAAACTCCTTCGAAGGAGTACGTCGGCAGCGCTTGTCAAAGTAGTTTCGAATCGATACTTCATTGACATGCCTTCCCCAAGCATCACTTCGGATCGCATTGCCGAGCTCCTCATTCACCTTGGGCGCTCTTCTCGAACCGTGGATGCAAGGTCAGGGCTGACGGCTGCACAATGGACCTGCTTGCGGTTCTTTTCGCGGTCTAATCGCAGCACGCGCACTCCTTCCGCTTTTGCGAGTTTCCATGCGACCACTCGGGGAACAGCATCTCAGATTGTAAAGTCATTGGAAGAGCGCGGGATGATTGTTCGATGCAAGTCACGGGTCGATGGCCGCAGCACGTATTTCAACGTCACGGAAGCAGGTGCCGCCTCTCTCGCTCAAGATCCTTTGGGAGATCTTATCGCCGCGCTCGATAACCTTGGCGCCTCTGACCATGCAGCTCTTTTATCAACGCTCTCGCTGCTAACCTCGTCGCTTGCAGATATTCGTGGGGCGCGTGCTTTCGGCACCTGCGGTGACTGTGCGTACTTCGTGGCGGCGCGCGGCGGCGGCTATTGCACTTGCATGACATCGGATCTTGCGGCCCATGAGATTGATTTGCTTTGCGCAAGCTACAGGGGCCCGGACGGATTCGATACCGCACGCGAACAAAGCGCGATGTCCGATGACAAATCCTGACGCGAGCATCAAGAGAATGGCTAAGGTTGCCAGAGACCGGCGATGACCGAGGCCATCGGAGGCTATATCTTCTATGAAATTGCCGCACTTCTGGTGCTGGCGGCGAGCGCGGGGTTTGTTGGTCTTCTGCTCAAACAGCCCCTGATCGTCAGCTTTATCGCCGTGGGCATCATCGCTGGTCCCTCCGTGCTGGATATCGCGCAATCGGATGAGCAGATCGACCTTTTGGCCGAATTGGGAATCGCCGTCCTGCTGTTTCTGGTCGGGCTGAAGCTCGACTTCAATCTCGTGCGGACCCTAGGCCCTGTGGCGCTGGTTACAGGTCTCGGGCAGGTCATATTCACTACGATTTTTGGTTTTCTCATCGCGCTTGCATTAGGCATGGACGCCCGCACCGCGGTTTATGTTGCGATTGCGCTGACCTTCTCCTCGACCATCATCATCGTGAAGCTCCTGTCGGACAAACGCGAGATCGACTCGCTACATGGCCGGATCGCTCTCGGTTTTCTGATCGTGCAAGACATTGTCGTGGTGGTTGCGATGATCGTGCTTTCCGCAATCGGTGTTGGCGGGGCAGGCGACGGCGCGCTAACCGACGTACTGCTGGTGCTCGGCTACGGGGTCGCTATGCTCGCTGCAGTCGGCGTGTTTATTCGCTACGTTGCTAACCCCTTGGTGGAACGTTTGTCGCTAGCGCCCGAACTTCTGGTGTCTTTCGCGATTGGCTGGGCTGCCCTTCTGGCCGCGCTTGGACATTATCTGGGCTTCGGCAAGGAATTGGGAGGACTGCTGGCCGGCGTATCACTGGCCTCAACCCCATTTAGGGAGGCGATTGCCGCACGGCTGGCATCGTTGCGAGACTTCCTGCTTCTGTTCTTCTTCATTGCGCTGGGCGCCTCTCTCGACTTGTCTGTGCTCGGCGCGAGTGTGGGGCCCGCAATGGTGCTTGCGCTCTTCGTCCTTATCGGAAACCCCCTGATCGTACTCGTGATCATGTGGCGGATGGGTTACCGCAAACGAACGGGCTTTCTTGCTGGATTAACGGTGGCGCAGATCAGCGAGTTTTCCCTTATCTTCATGGCTATGGGAGTGACCATTGGTCATGTGAACGAGACCGCTCTCGGACTTGTCACACTTGTCGGCCTCGTAACCATCGCCGCGTCGACCTACATGATCACTTACTCGCACAAAATCTATGAATTGCTTGAGCCTCTTCTCGGTGTTTTCGAGCAGAAAGACGCAGAGACACGTCAAGAGGATGCGCTGTCCGAAACGCAGCCGCACGACGTTATACTTTTCGGTCTGGGCCGCTACGGACTGGGTATCGGTGCCGAGCTAAGGGAAGCAGGGTTACGGGTATTGGGCGTGGATTTCAGCCCCGAGGCGGTGCGCCACGCGAGAGCGCATGGCTATGATGTGCTATTCGGCGATGCGACAGATCCGGAGTTCCTCGCACATCTTCCTCTTCGCTCGGTATCCTGGTTGGTCATGGCCGTACCGGAACACGACACCGGGCTAACCCATGACGACCCCCGACAGGCGCTACTGGGTGCGGCACGCGATCTGGGCTTTGCAGGCAAGATCGCTTTGGCAGCGCACCGCGAAGAGACAGCCGATAAGCTAGCAAAGGCCGATGCGGACCTCGTCATGATGCCCTACCGGGACGCGGCGATCGCGGCTGCTTCGATGATACTTGAGGGGCGCAAGACACCGCACCCCGCCATGCCCGGTCCTGAAGGTCAAAGAGAGCTTATAGTATGAGTGTCGACACGTCCGGGGGCATGTCGCCTTCGGTCTCCGGTCCGATTGCCTGCGTTCTTGTGGTGGTCAACAAAGACGATACAGAGGAGCTTCTATGCGCCGCTGCCGACCTTGCCGCTCGCCATGGGGCAAGGTTGGATGTGCTGACCTGTGTGGAGCCGCCTAAAGACCTTGAAGCAATTGCGCGTGCGGCTGAGTTGAGCGAACCTTCATTGGTTGAGCTGCTCACCGAGAACCAGCGACAAAGGGTCACGAGGCAGGTCGCATGTACCTTACCCCACACAGCGGTCCAGATTCATCTGGCCTTGGGCAAACCGTTCATCGAGATCATTCGTCACGTGCGCCGATTTGAAATCGACATCGTAGTCAAGACGGTCGAGCCTTTGTCCGGCTTGCAAGGTCTTTTCTTCGCAAGCACGGACCAGCACCTCATTCGGAAATGCCCCTGTCCGATCTGGCTTCGACTGCCCGAAACGCCTTCGAAACCCAGCACGGTTTTAGCCGCTGTTGATGTGGACGAATGGGATGCAAGTGAACCGGAAACGCTTGCCAGTTTGAACCAGCAGGTGATCGATCTGAGCCTTCGTCTAACGACCGGCTCCGACGCCACGGTACATATTCTGCATGCGTGGGAGGCGATTGGTGAAGGCCTAATCTGGGTACACTCATCCAGCCCTAACCCACGATTGGCTGCGGACGAGTATGTCAACGAGGTCTTGACGACCAGGCATAGATCCCTGGAAACTCTGGTTCACCCTTTTTTGGGATCCATCGGTGAGCAGGGTCCGCGTCTTTTGCAGAGTCTCGTCCGCGGACCGGCGCACACTGTCATCGCCCAGGAAGCAAAGCGCCTTTCAGCTGACATAATCGTTATGGGCACCGTAGCGCGAACTGGGCTGAGCGGCATCATCATCGGAAACACTGCCGAGGATATCTTGAATTCTGTCGAGTGCTCAATCGTGGCCGTGAAACCTGAAGGTTTCACCAGTCCGATCAATGTCGATTGAAATTCATCCACATTTGAGGCTGAGAGCGCAGTGCCGAGCTCTTGCCGAAACCTGCTTCTACACTTTGGTCGATGCATGGCCATTTACCAGCGTCGTGCTCGACTTGGTATCTGACCTCTGACCGGCGCACTGCCGTTTCATACAAGTCATCCGATCGATCGCTGGGTTTGCTGAACTGGGCAATATCGACAAAGCGTCCAACGTCCTGATGTGCGATTTCCGACGCGGAATCGGTCGTGCAGGCATTCGCCTCAAGCTCTATTGATTGGTGAAAAGCGCCTGTAGCGCGTGATAAATCGACCGCAGTACATTTCAGTCCTGCTATAAGCCACTTTCGAATACGGTACGTGATCGGGAGGGCGGATTGACGGGCACCAAATTGTCGAGAGAGCGCCTGCGCAGAGTAGGCATCGCGCTGCTCCTGCTAGCTCTTGCACTGGTGGGATTTGCAATCCTGGGGGCGGAACGACGCGTCGAATCCCAAGTCTTTCCGACAACCGATGTAAACGCGTCCACTCAAACTCGCGGGGCGGCGGCATTTGTTGGGGCGGGGTTCGGCGGGATTTCGCTGGAAGCGCTCGAGACCAATGCGATCCCCTGGAAACTGACAGCAGCAGCGCTGGTGCTGGATGAGCAGACGCGTAACCCCAATGCTCACAGCGACCTTGCAGTGTTGCGCAAGATCCTGACCCGCTTCGGCTTCCTTTATCCAGAACGGATCGAAGGCATATCCGGCGAGTTGGACCTTACGCTCGGCGCAAAGCCGCTCGGGATGACGCATGGAGACATAGCGCCCATCGGAGGCGCAAAGGTGGAGATCGCCAACCTCGGCTGCGCTTCATGTCATTCGGGCGTCGGCTATGACGCGAATGGGGATCCTGATCCAACTCTAGCGTTCCCCGGCATGCCAAATACCTCGCTTGATCTGGAAAGCTACACGCAGGCAATCTTCGTCGCGTTACGGGAGCATGGTGACAATCCGGCATTGCTCGAGACAGTCGATGCACTCTTTCCCGAGATAAGCTGGCGTGAGCGATTGAGCTTGCAATGGATCGTATTGCCATTGGCCCGGCAGCGGCTAGCCGATTTGGAAGGACAGGAAAGCCCATTGCCGTTCCCCAACGGCTTGCCCGGTGCAACCAACGGCGTTGCGGCGCTAAAGCAACAATTCGGCACTCCATTGCTGGGTGGCGGCCCGCAAGATCGCGGGTTCGTTTCAATACCCGAGCTCGCGCTGCGCGATCGTCGCAGTCGCCTGCTGGCCGATGGGGCCTATGCTGTGCCCTCGGGTGCAGCCGATCCAAGGGCGCTGGCCGCGATCACAAGCTTCTTTACCGTGCCAAGCATGGGCGTTCATCCGCACGAGGCAAGATCACACCAGGCTGAGGCCGAAGCAATCTTCGCATGGCTCGCAAAGTATCGTCCGCAGCCATTCCCTCAGCCGGTCAGCAAGGAAGAGGCGCGTGACGGGCTGCGCGTCTATCAAGGCGAATGTGCATCCTGCCATGGCCGCTTCGAGTGGACCGGAGAGCAGCCAGCGCTGGCCGATTTCCCGGACTGGATCGGCGATGTGGGGACCGATCCGCTGCGCGCACAAACGTTCGACCGGGCGCTAGCCGAGGCCATTGGCGGGACAAGCTATGCGGAACTGATTGATGTGCGGATAGGAGACGGATACGCCGCGCCGCCACTTGCCGGGCTGTGGGCGTCCGCGCCCTATCTGCACAACGGGTCGATTCACAGCCTCGAGGCATTGCTAGATCCAGACCGGCGGCTGTCTCGATTTAAGGTTGGCGGACATGCTCTCGACCTCGAAAGCATCGGTGTGCGCGTAGAAAATGATGGTCAGTACCCAGCCGGATATACCGCGTTCTCGACACCGCAATGGGTCGATACGAGCGAGCCAGGCATGGGCAATGTGGGGCACGAATATGGAAGCGAATTGTCAAAGACTGATAGGCGCGCGCTGATCGAGTTTCTTAAACTGCTCTAGATCAGCAACTCCTCGATAGGCAGACGAGCCGGCGCAAAGCCTTCGCCATCGCGTCGTCCAAACCGGAATGCGCTTACAAGCCGCCGGCCTGAGTCGATGGAGTACCTTTCAGCAATCTGCTTAGCGGTTGGCTTGTCATCGGCAACAGCAGCTAGGACATTTGCGCCAAATCCAGCAGCTTCGATCTCCAGCCAGAGACGATGAAACCGACGTCCGCTATCGAACGGGTCTTCGCCGATGGCGCGATGAAAAAGCGCGATCCCGGTGGCGTTTCCAAAGGTCCCAGCCTCGGCCAGCAGGTGGCGCGCCAATCCCAGCGCAGCAAGCGGCTTAAACAGAGGGCCAAGCACCACGCCCGCCCCAAATGCCTCAAATGACGAAAGTTTCATTGCGTCCGCGTTAAGTCCATCTCGCGTCCAATCAGGATGCTCGCGCTTGAGGCGCATCCAACTGCGCAATTCAGCCCGGAATCCGTCTTGGCGCATAAAATGGTAGCTGGCGCGGTCATACTGCGCGGCGAGAAAAGCAATGTCCGTCGGATCGACGACGATTGTGCTGTCTGGCCTTTGGAGAGCGCGTGCCGCATCATGATCGCTATCGGTCGGTGCCTTGAACGCGGCCCGCCATGACGCTCGGCAGTGCAACACTTTGCAGAGCGGGTCGCGTTGTCCGCCCTTTGAAAAGGTCAAGCGTGCAATTTTGCGCGGCGCTCCGTCCTGCCCCTCGCATCGCTCGATATGCGTTTGGAGACCGTGTGTTGACGCCGCGATCGCTAACCCCTCAGCCGATGCACCGAGGCTGATACGAGCGTCATGGCCTTTCGGATCGCCAACTGAAAGTCGCCGCGAAACGTCCTCCAGCAGAACCAGAGTGCTGCCCTCAATACGCCATCGGGCTGGCTGCACATTATGCACGCTGGGCGAAACGCTCGCCTCTGCGACGAGCCTGCGAAGCAGGTCGGCGTTCACGCGATATCCTTTCGGAAGAGGTGGAGATGATGAAGCGGCCTGCCGCCCAGTTTTTCCATCTGGCGGAGGCTCGCGGGGTTTTCATCTGCGATCCACGTCACACCGAGCTTTTCATAGCCAGCTCCCTGAAGCGCCTTGAGCGTGCGAGACAGCATCGCACCCATGATACCCTGACCATGCGCCGCGCGAGCGACCGAGTAGAATATGATCACTGCCCGTCTTCGCCGGAGGCGATAGCGCAGGAAATGAAATGGCGTCGCCAGTCCGAACCGCGACCGGGTCGACTTCAGGAAGCCGTTGAGATCGGGAATGCAAATGACCGCGCCGACTGCCTTACCGTCCATCAGCAAAACGGAAGACAGTCGCGGATCGAGGATCGCACTCATCTCACCTGCCTGAAACTCGAATTCCCTGTCTGTCAGCGGAACGAACATCGGGTTGTCGTGGAAGCCGTCATTCAGGACTTGTCGCGCCTCGTCCATCCGCTCGGGGAAGACGCGTTTCTCGATCGGCGCAAAGCGAAAGTGCTCGGAGTCGAGATCGCGCGCCTTGATACTGGCAGAGGCAATGTCGATCTCGAAGGTAGTCATCGGGAAGTACCGATTGAAGGCGTTCGCTTCGAGCAATTTCGGCAGATACGGCGCGCCCACAATCATGTCTGTGTAGGCTTGGTTCTCAAACCCGCCTGTCATTACTCCGCATTGCTGCATCGCAGTCAGGTTGAAATTGCCGACCAGTTCTCCCTGCCCATGCTCGCATGCGAACTCTTCCGCTGCACCAAGCAATAACTGAGCTGCTTCGCCATCATCAATGCAATCGAAGAAGCCGAACTGCGCACGCCTCCATCTGTGACGCTCATTCGATTGCTCATGAATATGCGCTATGATCCGACCTACTGGCTTTCCTTCCCGATGTACGGTCCAGAACGCGTGGGGGTTGCCAGCTTGCCAGAGCGGGTTCTGTTCCTGGTCGAGCATCCGCATGATGTCGCCGCGCATCGGTGACACATAGCCGAGTGAGGATGGATAAGCGTTGAAAGGTGCATCGAAAAACGCCTTTACGTCGCCCTGTCTAAGCTCCAGCCTCATTTCGCACGCTCCAGCAACCGCGCGACAATCTCCAGCTCCGCCGTCAGTCGATCTTCGGTCAGCGCGCCTCCGCTAATTGCGAGAAACTGGGCCGGTTGCTTTGACAGTCGCAGCAGGTGTGTCGCCGAATGCCGATTGAGGACTTCGCGCACTGCGCCGCTCAGAGCGTCGCTGCCCTCAGTTTGATCCGCTGAGACAATCCGTGATTGGGCGAGTTTTTCGATCGTATCGGTGGGCAGGTCAGCAAGCTCACTTTCGCTCAGTCTGACTGCCGTTGACAGCAACGGGTGCGAGGAAAGGATGCCTGCGCGAGTCATCTCGTTCCTGGCGAGATCATAGAGTATCCCCTCGTCCGATCTGCGAACGGCAGCGAATCGCTCGATAAGCAAAAGTAGCGCGGCAGTGGCCACAGCGCAGGCGGTGACCAACAGGATCATGACAGGCTTTGCGTCTGCCAGATAGGCGGTCAGCGCCGCTATCCCGCCGGCACCCAACGTTATGGCGATATCCGCAAAAAGCGAGAGCGGCCTGCTATTCTGCGCGACCAACCGCGAACACGCGAGGACAAACACGAGCGCCGCAAACGCGCCTCCGCGAAATGGCAGATCGGGAAACAGCCGCTCAAAGTCCGTCGCGAGCAACGGAAGCCCGAGAATGAACGCCAGTGCGAGCAGATCGGCCGTCCGGCGCTCCACGAGCGACACCGACCCTCGCTGTGCGAGCAAATGAGCCAGTACACCTAGGATAACAACGCCCTGAAACGCCGCGAGAGCAAGGATCGCCTCGCGCGCCCAGACAAGGCCGAACGTTGCGGCCAGAACAGAGAACCCAATAGCCCCGCCCAGCGCGAAAAATTTAAGTGGGCGCGATGCATGCCGCCGGACCAGCTCTTCGCCAAGGCGTAAGGTCACCAGAGGGAGCCACGATGCGACCACCATGATAAACGCCACGACAATCGGTTTGGGCCAAGCGAGAAAGGCGAGGCGCAACGCCAGCAGCAGGCTGATAAGCGTAAACAGCCGACGCAAATGCTCAACCGCGCCGCCATCGCCAGCCGACTGTCCAACACCGCGCCGCGCAACAAGCGCCGCCAGTAGCCCGATAACAGTCAGAAGTGCCCCGAAAGTCGTCATCCCATCATGCGCTTCATGAATTTACGTACCAGGATGGCCTTGAAGAAAGCGATCGGCACCGCCAACGGGCGTTCGACCCGCATGGTATGCGCATTAAGGAAGTACCCGCGATAATCTGCCCCGCCTTCACGCCCCAGTACGATGCGGATCGCCTCTTCCGCCATCAGCGTGCCCGACATCGTTACCATCGTCGAAAACGAAAAGCGTGACCTTTTGCCAGCTGCAACCTCGGCTGCGACTTCGAGATCAACATACTTATGACTCGATGAGTTCACGAGCACATACTCGATCTCCTTCATCAGACAATCGACACCCATTTCAGAAGTAATCTCGGTCCAGGGAACGCCGAGCGTAGGGTACCTAAGCCGTTCTTCCAGCCTAGGGTCTTGCGGCCTGACAACCGTTACCGAGGGCAAAGGCGACGCGTAGGCATCGATAAGCGTGCGCTCGTGATGCTTGCAGCGACGATAGAGATGCGCGCCAGCGGCAGCGTCATCCATGCCGTTTATGACGACATCGACCTGCGGCAGAATCTCATCGAGGCGATCGGTCCATTCGCGGCCAAGCACTTCGATTTCGATCTCGGGATTGATCTCGCGCGCCAGCCGAGCGGCCGCCTCCGCCTTTTTCTCGTCGATCGTATCGGCGCGGCAGAATAGCTGGCGATTGAGGTTCGACACTTCGAACGTGTCAATATCGGCGATGATGAAGCTGCCGATCCCGGCCCGGACTAGCGCCATAAATGCGGCTCCGCCCATTCCCCCGACACCGGGAATGAAGATTGTAGCGTCATGCAGTTGGGCCTGCTCAGATTCGGACACGAAACCGCGATTTCGGGTCGTCATTTCGGCATAGGTAAAACCTGTCATGAGCGTGCCCTCAAGCGACCGAAGGAATTAGCGGAATCAAGCCATTGAACAACCGGAGCAAGCGTCGCACTCGTGAGCACAACCAGCGCCTGCACAGCAAGTTGTGGCAGGACGCTCCTTGGAACGCTGCGCGCAAGGAAGCGCTGGCCAGCGGCGAGATCGATCGCTCCGATCTGCAACACATCATCGCCGCGAGCGTAATCCAGTTCAGCTTCGCAATAGGCGTTGTAGCTGTCCTTGCGATGCTTTGTCGCAACCTCGAAGGTCTTCTTCAGATTGTCCGATCCTCCGGTGTAGGCGTTGGTAATGACCTGCCGGTCGAGATCGAACCCAGCGTCCTCACCCACTCCAAAGGCATCGCGATGGGCCAGCATGATCTGGTGCGAAAGGTGACGGTGGGTAAAGGTCTGGCGCGTTTCAGCCTGCGCCGGATAAACCGAGTTGAAGGTCTCGGCGACCATGCCGACTACCGCAGGAACCTGCGTGACGCTGCTGACCCACAAAGGCCGCATGCGCTTGCGCAGAAATAGCGCAAAGCAGGTAAGCCCGTATAGGATCCAGGATAGCCCGCCACTGCGTTCCGACGGGTCGACCATAACAAGGCCGAGGTGCAGCACGCTTTCATCGACACCGCCATGCTTCACATCTAGCATCGGCATCGCGTTAAAGGCGATGGGCGTCCCGTCGCTGCGACGGGTGATCAAGGTGATTACACTGCGTGACCAAGCATCGCTTTCCTCAGCGAAAAGGCCATAATCCAGGCTTTCCCCAGCTAGGCAGGCGCGGACCACTGCACTGCAATCCGATTTCAATTCTGCAAGATCAGAGGGGGCCAGATTCGCGCCGGGGCACTCCTCGATCCGGACCCGGTATTTACGACTGGCATTGAAAGAGGTGGCAAGCACTTCACCTG
>JBCCVO010000038.1:0-15566 GCA_039195235.1 Pseudomonadota bacterium | reverse complement strand
TCGACAGGGTCGGCTGGTAGCCCACGGCGGAAGGAATACGGCCAAGCAGCGCTGACACTTCCGAACCCGCCTGAGTGAAGCGGAAGATGTTGTCGACGAAGAAGAGCACGTCCTGACCTTCTTGATCGCGGAAGTATTCGGCCATGGTAAGGCCGGATAGCGCCACGCGGGCACGCGCGCCGGGAGGCTCGTTCATCTGACCGAAGACCAGCGCCACCTTCGAACCGTCGCTGACCGCATTGCCGTCTTCGTCCTTGGCAATGACGCCCGCGTCGAGGAATTCGTGGTAGAGATCGTTACCTTCGCGGGTACGCTCACCCACACCGGCGAACACGGATACGCCGCCGTGGCCTTTTGCAATGTTGTTGATCAGTTCCTGAATGAGGACGGTCTTACCGACGCCAGCGCCCCCGAACAGACCGATCTTGCCGCCCTTCGCGTACGGGGCAAGCAGATCGATCACCTTGATGCCGGTGACGAGGATGGCGGCGTCTGTCGACTGATCGATGAAAGGAGGGGCGTCAGCGTGGATCGGAGCCGTCTGATCGGCACCAATCGGGCCGCGTTCGTCAATCGCTTCGCCGACCACGTTCATGATGCGGCCGAGGGTCTTCGGACCGACCGGGACTGAAATCTGAGCGCCGGTGGCGATAACTTCACTGCCGCGGGTGAGGCCTTCGGTTGCGTCCATCGCGATGGTGCGGACGGTGTTTTCGCCGAGGTGCTGAGCGACTTCGAGAACCAGCGTCTTGTCGCCGTTCTTGGTCTCGAGCGCCGAGAGGATCGCGGGCAGTTCGCCTTCAAACTGCACGTCGACGACAGCGCCGATGACCTGGGCAATGGTGCCATTGGTGGTCTGGTTGAGTACGGGTGCGGTGGCCATTTTCGGTTCCTTAGCCTTCGGTTAGAGCGCCTCAGCGCCTGCAATGATTTCAATAAGTTCAGTCGTAATCGCGGCCTGACGGCTGCGGTTATACTGAATTGTCAGCTTGTTGATGAGGTCGCCTGCGTTGCGCGTGGCGTTGTCCATCGCGGTCATCGAGGCGCCTTGCTCTGAAGCCTCACGCTCAAGCAGCGCGCCGAACAGCTGTGTCTTTACATAGCGAGGCAGCAGCTCTTCGAGGATTTCCTCTTCTCCCGGCTCGTACTCGACTACCGCACCGCCATCGTCGGCAGTCTCGGGTGAGGGGACGGGGATGAGCTGGTTGACTGTCGGGTCTTGCGCCAGTGCAGACTTAAAGGTCGGGAAAATCAGGTGCGCGACGTCGAATTTGCCTTCGTCGAACATACCGATCAGGTCAGCGGCGATCGCGTCGGCTTCTTCAAAGCCAGGCGTCTTTACCGTGCTGGTATCAAAGCCAGCGCCGATCTTTTCAGCGTATTCGCGCTTGAGCGGTGCGCGGCCCTTCTTCCCTACGAGGTAGAAGGTCACGTTCTTGCCATCGGCGATCAGCTCTTGCGCTTTGGCCTTGGCGGCCTTGACGATGTTCGAGTTCAAACCGCCGCACAGACCCTTGTCCGTGTTGACCACGACGAGCAGCTGGCGCTGGTCCGATCCGGTTCCGGCGAGCAGTTTCGGTGCGCTGTCGCCCGACACCTTGCCAGCGAGTGAAGCCATGACGGCACCCAGACGCTCTGCGTAGGGACGACCGGCCTCGGCCGCAGTCTGCGCCCGGCGAAGCTTCGCGGCGGCGACCATCTGTTTGGCCTTGGTGATCTTCTGGGTCGATTTGACCGATCCGATCCGATCCTTGAGTTCCTTGAGACTAGGCATTTACCTGGGCATCTCTTCAGCTATCCAACGGCTTCACTTCGACCAGAACAGGATCATTTTGAAGCCAGTTCTCGTATTTTGCGAAGACGTCTTTTGTGTAGTTCTGGGCGTGGTGGAAATCGAACGCGGCCCGATCTGCCCACTCCTCGAAAATCGTAATCGTGCTCGAACCATCCGCGGCTCTGCGTGGTTCGAATGCAATGCACCCGGTCTCGGCACGGGTAGCAGGAACAATCGAAGAAACTGCGTGGCAGGCTTCCTCCATATGCTCCGGCTTCACCGGAATAGTTGCGAGATAGGTGAGAGCCATGACCTTGCCTTAGGCAAACTGCTTGGCGAAGGCTTCGAGCGCCGCGACGGTGCGATCCTTCACGTCGCCTTCGAACTTCTTGCTCTCGCGGATGTCGCTGAGAATATCAGTATGCTCGGCGCGGAAGTGTGCCAGCATCTGCTCTTCATACTCGTTGACACGCTCGACCGGCACTTCGTCGACGAAGCCGTTGGTGCCAGCGAAAATTGATACGGTCTGCTCTTCGAACGGCATTGGCGAGAACTGAGCTTGCTTCAGCAATTCCGTAAGACGCGCACCGCGATTGAGCAGCTTTTGCGTTGCCGCGTCGAGGTCCGAACCGAACTGCGCAAACGCAGCCATTTCGCGGTATTGCGCAAGGTCGAGCTTCATCGAGCCCGAAACCTTCTTCATCGCCTTAGTCTGAGCAGCTCCGCCAACACGGCTAACCGAAAGGCCCACGTTAATGGCAGGACGAATGCCCTGGTAGAACAGGTCGGTCTCAAGGAAAATCTGACCGTCGGTGATCGAAATCACGTTGGTCGGAATATAGGCCGACACGTCACCGGCCTGTGTTTCGATAATCGGTAGAGCGGTGAGCGAGCCGTGGCCATTGTCTTCGTTCATCTTCGCAGCGCGCTCAAGCAGGCGGCTGTGGAGATAGAACACGTCACCCGGATACGCTTCGCGGCCCGGAGGACGACGCAGCAGCAGCGACATCTGACGATAGGCAACGGCCTGTTTCGAAAGGTCATCATAGACGATCACGGCATGCATGCCGTTGTCACGGAAGAACTCACCCATCGCGCAGCCGGTGTAGGGTGCGAGATACTGTAGCGGAGCAGGCTCAGAAGCGGTTGCGGCGATGACGATGGAATATTCCATCGCGCCGTTTTCCTCGAGCTGCTTCACGATCTGCGCAACGGTTGATCGCTTCTGACCGACAGCGACATAGACGCAGTACAGCTTCTTCTTTTCGTCATCGCCTTCGTTCACCGTCTTCTGGTTGATGAAGGTATCGATCGCGACTGCAGTCTTGCCCGTCTGACGGTCACCGATGATCAGTTCGCGCTGACCACGGCCAACCGGGACAAGCGCGTCGACAGCCTTGAGGCCGGTCTGCACTGGCTCGCTGACCGATTCACGCGGGATGATGCCCGGCGCCTTCACTTCAACGCGCTGACGATCAACGTTTTCGATCGGGCCCTTGCCATCAATCGGGTTGCCCAGAGCGTCAACCACCCTGCCAAGCAGGCCCTTGCCAACCGGAACGTCCACAATGGTGCCGGTCCGCTTTACGTTGTCGCCTTCCTTAATCTCGGCGTCGGAGCCGAAGATCACGACACCGACATTGTCGGCTTCGAGGTTCAGCGCCATGCCCTGAACACCGTTGGCGAATTCGACCATTTCGCCTGCCTGCACCTGATCGAGGCCGTGGATACGGGCGATACCGTCACCCACGCTCAGCACGGAGCCGACTTCGCTGACCTCGGCTTCGGTGCCGAAATTGGCAATCTGGTCCTTGATAACCTTGGAGATTTCTGCGGCGCGGATTTCCATGTTCTTAGTCCTTTAAGCCTTCATGGCCTGGGCAAGCGAGTTGAGACGGGTGCGGATCGAGGCATCAATGCGCTGCGATCCAATGGTTACGACCAGACCGCCGAGCAGGTCGGGATCAACGTCAGCGTCGAGCATAACGGTCCGGCCTTCGCGAGCGGTGAGCTTGGTTTTGAGTGTGGCGAGCTGTTCTTCGCTGAGCGGATGCGCGCTGGTTACGTTGGCGGTCACTTCACCGCGTTGAGCGGCGGCGATCGTCTTGAACGCGCGGATCATGTCGCCAAGCGATCCCAGCCGACGATTGGCCGCGAGCACACCAAGGAAGTTTGCGGTCAGTTCGCCAATGCCAAGATGCATTGCAACCCCGGCAATTGCCTGACCTTGTGCGCTGCGTGACAGCTGTGGGTTGGTGGTCGCTTCGCGCAGTTCGTCCGACTCAGCCAAGGCAGCGCCCAGCTTCTCAAGATCGGATTCGACGGCGGTAACGGTTCCGTTTTCGCTAGCGAGATCGAACAGGGCCACTGCGTAGCGCCCTGACAGGCTAGCCTGAATACCGGCGGAAATATCCACGCGTTGTTGGTCCTCTAGGATCGAAGAAAGTAACGATGCTTGGCTCCGTAATTCCGGGCGCACGAACGGGGCTCCCAGCGAAGTTGGCGCGCGCCTAGCACTGCGCTTTTGATTCCGCAAGCGGATGAGCTTGCGAAAAACAAAAACTCCCGGCAGATTGTTTGCAACAGCGGACAGCGCCGATGGGAGAGAGAGAGAATGCATCTGACGCCAATGGCTCCCAAATGCGGGGTGGAGATTTCGGACGTATCGCTTGCTGCTTGCAGCGACACGGAGATGCGGGACATCAAGCGAGCGATCTATGAACATGGTGTTGCGGTGTTTCGCGATCAGGAATTCTCGCCCGAGGATCATATCAAGTTCGGTCGCCGCTGGGGTGGGATCGATGTGAACAACTATTTCCCGCTGCAGGATGACTACAATGAAATCGCGGTGGTCAAGAAAGAAGCCGATCAGGCAACCAACATCGGCGGTGCTTGGCACACCGATCATTCATACGACCAGATCCCCGCGATGGGATCGGTGCTGGTTGCGCGCGAGCTCCCTCCGAAGGGTGGGGACACCGAATGGGCGCATATGGGCGCGGCCTATGACGCACTGCCTGATGATCTGAAGCAGGAGATTGAAGGACTCGAAGCCTTTCACACTGCTGATCACGTTTACAAAGCTGATGGACTTTATGCGCAGACCGACATGGGTGAGAGCCTGCGCGGGCAGGATCTGAAGACCGGCGCGGTTCACCCGGTGGTGATCCGCCACCCGCAGACAGGGCGCCAGCTGCTCTATGTGAACACAGCCTTCACGATCAATTTCGTCGGCCAGACCCGCGAAGAAAGCCTGCCGCTGCTACAGCGCCTATTCGCCGCCGCTCTGACTGAGGACAATCAGTGCCGCCTGCAATGGAAGCCGGGAACGGTGGCAATCTGGGACAACCGCACCAGCTGGCACAACGCGATCAACGACTACCAGGGCTACCGCCGCGAAATGCATCGCATTACGCTTAGCGGAGAAGCGCTGGCAGCGTGAGCTATATTGCTCTCAGCATCCAGTTGGCGGCAATCACGCAAAGTCCGACATAGCCGACCGCGACAGCCCACCACGCGCGGGCAAAGAACAGATAGATGATGATCGCCAGCCCGATCATGTCGCCGCTGGCATAGGCAAGAAATTCGCCGAAGCTTCCTGCTTCGCGCGCGGCGAAGGTGATCCAATTGGAGCCGAGCGGAAGGAAAAACAGCAGGTAGAGCCCCCACATATATCGTCGGTTTTGCTGGTAGTAATCGGCAAGATCGATGCCTTCTTCAGGCACTTGATCAGGCAAGGATACAGCAGCCAAAAGGTTGAGTATCACCAGTACCCACATGATCGGCATGAAGCGCCCGAGGGTCATTGGGCCTTCGATGTTTCTCCCGGCGATCATCCACCATATCGACATGATCGAGAGCAGCACGAACAGCGCAAAGAGCGGCTGCGCCCAGTGCCACTTGACTCTCTTTGATCGCAGCAGGCGGTTGAGATGCTCAAGTTCGAATGCGACTGCGACGCCCAAGACGATAGAAACGAAGACGAGCGCGTTTTCCATAAGGTGACTTACTCGCCTTCGACGCTCGCAGCTGGGGAGGCCGCAGCCTTCGCCTCGCAGGTATAGACCAGCCGTTCATTCGGGCGTTGTGGCAGGCTGGCAAGCACCTTCGATTGCTGCTCGCCCAGCAAGCGCGCGCCGTCGCTTATATTGCAGCTTGGCGGAGTGTACTCTCCGCGCGCATCGCGAGCCGCCTGCATCTGCGTCCTGCGTAGTAGATAACGGTCGGTCTGGAAGATACGTGTCTGCGGATCGTAGGTGTTGACCGACACTGCCGCCTCGTCGTTGGGAACGAAGACGCGTTGCCATTCCCCTCCGCTCATCCCGTACTGGGTGCGGTCATTGACGCAGCCATCGGCGGACCATTCGAATTCGACATCGTCGGTACGTGCGCCAGTAATCCGGCTGCGTTCTGGAACAAGCGTGCAGATCAACGTGCCATCGCCCGCTAGCGATACTGGATTGGTCGTCTCATCCAGGTCCTCGCCCTCGTTCATCATGGTCGCAACGCGCTCTTCGATTTCACTGAAACTGGGTCGAGTGATCCACGCCAGCACCGCACCGCCGAGCGCCACACCGGCAATTCCCGCCACGATCATCGAGCGCTGACGGGTCGCCTCGACCTTGCGCATCTGCACCGCCGCGTAACCACCGCCGATGCTGACCAGCATCAGCACCATGGCCAGCGCCATTGCGTTTTCGCGACCGCCCATCACTTCCATCTGCGCCTGCATCCGGGCGTCGGCGCGCTTCTCGCGCATCTCGGCCTCGCGCGCTTCGAGCTTTTCACGTGCCTCGGCGCGTTTCTGTTCGAACCGCGCAAGTTCGGCGGCGTTCAGTTCTTCGATCGAGCGGCACGGCAGAGCATTGGTCTGCGGTTCGATATCGTTGGCACGCAGAAACGGGAGCAGTTCGCGCAAGGACACAGCGAAGTAGAACTCCGCATCCGAACCGTTCGAATCCGCGCCGAACGAATTGACCCCGAGTACGCGCCCGCATCCATCGAGCAGCGGCCCTCCCGAATTACCGCGCGCGATTGGCGCTGTGTGAAGGATGGTATCGAACTGTCGGCTCGGTCGCTCTCCGGATAGAAAACCGCGGCTCTTTACCGGAGGTTGTGCACGGAAGATGTCGCTGATCTCCAGGCCTTGGGCCAGGTCTACGTTCATAGGGTATCCAACTGCCGAAACCTCGCCCATGTCTCCGCCAACACCGCCAGCGATTGTCAGCGGGGGAAGGCGCAGGGAAGGGTCGGTAATCTCGATCAAAGCCAAGTCGTTGCGAGGGCTGACGGATACCGGCTTGGCATAGGCCCCGTCTTCGCCCTCGCTCGGCACTATGCCAATCCGCAGCGTGTCATCCTGTAGAGCCTGACGGATCACATGGGCGTTGGTCACAATCCTGTTGGGCGACACGGCGAAACCGCTGCCATGGCTAACGGGTACGACTTCCTCACCGTCTTGCGCGATCAGCACGACACGGACCACTCCGCGCGCAGCCGCCTCGATATCGGCTGGATCGGCCTTCGCCGGAAAGGCTGCCAGAACTGCGGCAAGACCAACGATCAGAGCAACCGCCATCCCGCGCAGTTCGTCACGCAATTTCATGCAAAGAGAATCAAACATCATTGCGTTGGTATAGCCTCGCTTTTGAAGATCGGGTTACGGAATGATTCGGTCGGGCTTCGGTAACACCGATTGGGCCGTGCAGTCGCATTGGCATTATGAGCCTGAAGACTGCGACCAACCGCTTCAGGGGCAGAGGGCGAATCCTTTTTGAACGCAAGAATTGGGAAGTGAACGGCGCGATCCCCCATCATACCTGTTGAAACGGAGGAACCGATGGCACGATTGATCGAGCAGATTAGAATCAGGGCTGACGAAGCGACCGCGTGGGCGGTTCTGGCCGATGTCGCAGGGCTTGACCGGATGGCGCCGCAACTGGTCGAGGCATGTTCGTACGATCAAGACAGTCGCGTCCGCGAGGTCACATTTCGCAACGGCATGACGCTGGTCGAGCCGATCATCGCCTGCGATGACACAACACAAACCTTGGTCTGGACGGCTCAAGGCGGCGACTGGACGCATCACAATGCTTCGGTGTCAGTCGAAAGGGCGGAGGCGGGCGGTTGTATAGTCCGCTGGATCGCCGATGTCCTTCCCGATACGGAGGCTGAAACCATTACGCAGATCATGCGCGCCGGCCTGGCCGCGACGAAGGAAACGTTGGAGAGCGATCGTGGCGATTGATCGGCCCGTATTCGAGCATGCCTGGTCCGCTTTCATGCGGCGTGATCGCAGCTTTGACGGCAAGTTTGTCGGTGCGGTCAAGACCACCGGAATCTATTGCAAACCCAGCTGCCCGGTGCGTCATCCAAAAAAGGAGAATGTAGAGTTCTTCATCGATGCTCGCGCCGCCCGTGATGCTGGCTATCGCGCCTGCATGCGCTGCCGCCCCGACGATGTTGCACGCGATGAAGCCGCGGTGCTGGCGGCGATAGACGAGATCAAGACGATCGCCAGCGAGACGGGTGGCAAGCGAACGCTTGATGAACTCGCAGCGCTTACCGGATACTCGCCGACGCATTTTCAACGCGTGTTCAAGCGGGCCACCGGGCTTTCTCCTGCAGCGTATACAAGGGCGCTGAGAGAGGAGCGTGTGCGCGATGCGCTCGGCCAGGCGGACCGCGTTACCGACGCAATCTATGATGCCGGATATGAAGCACCGAGCCGCTTCTATGCTGATACGAAAGGGAAACTGGGAATGAGCGCAAGCGATTGGCGCGATGGCGGCAAGGGCCGCGAAATCCATTGGAGCGTGATTGCGACCTCGCTTGGCGACATGCTGGTCGCCGCGACAGAGAAAGGCGTGTGTTGCCTGGCCTTTGGGGACGGCGAGGCAGAGCTCGCCGCGCGATTTCCGCAGGCCGACTTGATCGAGGCAGGAGAGGCCTTCCGCGCCCTTTTCGATCAGGTGGTCGCGGCCGTCGAAGAACCCGGTTCCGACTGCTCTGCGATCCCGCTGGATGTCAAAGGTACTGCCTTTCAACAGCGTGTGTGGCAGGCGCTGCGCGATATCCCGGCAGGCGAAACGCGCAGCTATGGCGAGCTTGCCGCTGCGCTCGGCAACCCCAAGGCGAGCAGAGCGGTCGGCGGCGCGAACGGCGCTAACAACATCGCTGTGCTGATCCCTTGCCATCGTGTCATCGCCGCCGATGGCGGCCTGGGCGGCTACGCCTATGGAACCGAGATCAAGGCGGAATTGCTCAAGCGCGAAAGTGAAGGATGACCATGACGAAGAACGAGTTTGCAGCGCTTCACACCAGTGACAATCCGCTGATCCTGTTCAACATCTGGGATGCTGGTAGCGCGAATGCGGTGGCCAGGGCCGGAGCGAGCGTGATCGCTACGGGCAGCGCGTCTTTGGCGGGATCGCAAGGATATGAAGACGGCGAACATATTCCCTTTTCTCGTTTGGCCGAGACTGCAAGGCAAATTGCCGAAGCGGTCGACCTGCCGCTGTCCATCGATGTCGAAGCGGGCTTCGCGACCAATCTTGCCGACCTTGGACGCAATGCCACTGCGCTCCGTGATGTTGGCGTGATCGGTTGCAATCTGGAGGATAGGTTGATCCGGGCAGGAGGCCTGCGCTCGGCCGATGAACAGGCCGAACGCATCGCTGCGGTCAATAGCGAAGGGCTATTTGTGAACGCACGTACCGACACTTTCCTTGGCCCATTGATGGCCGGTGAGGACCCCAATCGTGAAGAGCTTGTCGAGGCAGCGATTGAGCGTGCGGCGACCTATCGCGCAGCAGGGGCGGGTGGCTTCTTCGTTCCTGGATTGAGCGACCCCTCACTCATCGCCCGTATTTGCGAAGCCGTAGATCTGCCGGTCAACGTGATGCGGCTACCGGGAATGGTGAGCAATGCTGAGCTTGCGAAGCTGGGTGTTGCCCGTATCAGCTATGGCCCGGGACCGTGGCGAGATGCAATGGCCGCTGTAGCAGAGTCTGCGAAGGCCGCTTTTGCGCCCTGATCCTGCAACCAAGCCCGCGGATAGACGCAGGATTGCTGGGGCAGTCCAGGGGGCCATTGGCAAGGACCGTATTTGTTTGCGCAAAGCCTGCTGACGAGTCAAATCCAGCCAATGCAGTCGATCAAACATAGACTTTCAGAATTGCTAGTTTGCAATTCGTTTGGTGATACGCATTGTCCAATTACTGGATCATCCTCAAAGGTGTTGCGACAGTGGCCGACTGCGATCCAAATACACGCGATAAGCAACTCGCCGATGTGTCAAAGCAGCCTGAACCAGCGCTGCGCAACCAGCCCATCCAGCCCGAACGATACTTTTCGAAAGACTGGATGGACAAGGAGTGGGAGACGGTCTGGACCAAAACATGGCAGATCGCCTGTCTCTCTAGCGAGCTAGAAAAACAAGGTGATTACACCACCACCTCGCTCGGTCGAGAGCGCATTTTATGCGTCCATGGTTCTGACGGAAAAATCCGCGCCTTCTACAATGTTTGTCAGCATCGCGGTCTTGAGCTGATGAAAGACGAGCGCGGCCATGCAAAGCGGCTTGTCTGTCCCTATCATGCCTGGGCCTATGATCTTCAAGGCATCCTCAAAACTGTTCCCGACGAAGCCGACTTCGCCCAAGGCAGTCCGTGTGGGAAGCTCAACCTTGTGGAGATGCAATGTGAGGTTTGGGCCGGCTTCGTATGGTATAATATGGACGATGAATGCGCATCGTTGCGCGAGTATCTTGGTCCGATCGCCGACCAAATCGACACCTACCCCATGGCAGAATTCAAACGCACGCATTGGGTCACTGTCGAAGGGGATTTCAATTGGAAGCTGGTGCAAGACAACTTCAGCGAATCATACCATGTTCCTTTTGTGCATCCCGGCGCCAAATACACCTTGGAATACAGCCATAAGGAATGCCAGTTTGACCATTATCCCGAAGGTCATTGCCGAATGTTCATGCCGGGCGGCACGCCCGCGGCTGCTGTGCTGGGCGGTGAGAAAGAAACGCTAGAAAGTATGGCAGGAGAGCTTGCTTTCTGGGAGCTCAATCCCGAGGATTACAAGGGCGGGAAGACGCGCAACATCCGGCTCGATCTCCAGCGTGCCAAACGCAAATTGGGCGCTGAGAAGGGGTATGACTTCTCATCATATCACGATGAACAGCTGACCGATAACTGGCACTACACGATCTTCCCAAATCTATCCTTTAGCCTCAAGCCGGAAAGCAATATCTGGCTGCGCGCCCGCCCGCATGAGAGCGACCCGGAGAAGTGCTATTTCGACATGTGGTTCATGGTGCTCTTCGCCAAGGGCCAAACCGAGTATTATTCCTATGTGATGGGTGAAACGATTTCGACGGAAACGGTCGTCCCACATATGCAGGGTAAAGCCGAAGACGTGACCACAGGCCCTGCGATTGATGAGGATCTTGAGATCTGGCCACAGCAGCAGCGTGGGCTCCATTCTCGAGGTTACAAGCGTGACTATCTCGCGTCTCAGGAGAGCAGAATGCGCTATTTCCATGAGACACTTGAAGATTGGATGGCTCGCTAAGTCAAAAACGTTTTTTTGTAGGAGTAGTGTGAAATTGAGCCGCGTGGAAATCATGGCTGACAAGCTGGAATGCGCCGAAGTGGTGATGCGGTTAGCGCGGGGAATTGATCGTTGCGATGCTGATCTGGTGCACAGCTGTTTCCATCGCGATGCGACCGATGATCATGGGCTGTTCAAGGGCTCGGCCATTGATTTCGTTGATTGGGTCATGCCGATGCTGGAAACCATGGAGCGTACACAGCACGTAATTGGCCAATCGCTGATCGAAGTTTCCGGCGATACGGCTGCGGGGGAGAGCCACTTCGTCGCTTATCACACGATCAAGACTCCCGATGGCGACGTTCTGATGGTGGCCGCCGGGCGATATCTCGATACTTTCGAACGGCGCGACAAAAGCTGGAAGATCAGCCATCGCCAAGCCGTTTATGATTGGAACAGCACTGTCCCGAGTACCGACAGCTGGGATCGCGACGATCCCGAAAATGCAAGCGAATATGGGGTCAGAGGACGAGGCGATGCCTCCTATTCCTTATTCGAAAGAGTTGGAGCTTGATCTTAAGCAGAACTGTCTGCCCCCGTCGCTCTCATCGCTGGCTTTTCGCCCAAAATGCGGATCATTCAATCTGGCGGCCATAACTATGATAGCCAAACGTCCGCTTGCCCCAATGACGACCGTTTTCCTACACTCCGTCGAGCCGCTACCAATCAAGTAGCTCTTTTACATCGTCGATCCGCATTGCGCTTAAGGATCCCACACGGGATCAAGTGTTTTCGCCCGTCATGTGTCAACTTCGCATTTGGGAAAAAATTCTTTTAGCATCAGTAAATTAATTGCAAATCATCCGCTTGGCACGGTGTCAACTATGTCAACTTTGCCCGGCGCGCCTAGTCCAGTTTTGGCGGGAAGTCCGGCTCGGCCTTGGCCATCGCCGCCTGGTATGCTTCACGCGCGCCGATCCGCTGGAGATAGGCCTTGAGATTGGGAAACTGGTCGATGGTCATGCCGTTGAAGGCGCGGCTGGTCGTCAACTGGAAGACCATCATTATGTCGGCTGTAGTCAGTTTCGCGCCGCCGAAATAATCCGCTTCGCCCAGCCGTCGCTCGATCTGCGCCCAGGCATTGGTAACGCGCTTCATGAGTGGCGGGGGCATGTCTGCGCCCACGGCGTTCACCGCGATCTGCATCATCCCGTTGGTCATGAACGTCGCGTTGGCAAAGTGGAACCAATAAAGATGGTCGGCAAAATCGGGGTGATCAGGGCCCGGCACCAGATCGGTATCGGGTGCGTATTTGCCCACGATGTACTCGACGATCGCGCCGCTTTCGCCCAGCATTGTGCCATCGTCCTCAATCAGCGGAGCGATCTCCATCGGGTGGAGCGCCTTTAGCTCAGGCGGCGCAAGTCGTGTGTCGGGGTCGCGCATATAGAGCTTCAGATCGTAATCGAGCCCCAGCTCCTCGCACAGCCAGACGATGCGTTCGGATTGCGAGATGCGCAGGTGATGGATGGTGAGCATTGTAATCCCCTTGATGGTTTGCGTTTGCATAGAGCAGCCCGCCATCGCAGCAAGAAACAAAAAAAGGGGGCCCACCCCCCCTTGTTTATCGATCCTCCGGGTGGCGAGTTACGGCTCGCCAATCAGAAGGCTACTGAGCGCTGCTACCCTGCATGTCCCGCAACGCCGCTGCGGCGGCATCTAGCGCATCGATCGCCTGGGTGAGTTTTGCGTCGCGAGGCGAGGGCGCCGGTGCTGGCGCTTGGGCACTTTCGACAAGTGCCGCGGGCGTTGCTGGAGCAGGCGCCGGGTCCGGTGCAGCCAGCTCTGCGACTGCGACGTTGGGGAGAGGTTCGGGCGTCGTACTCGGTCCACTTCCGGGCGTCATATAAGTGGGAATGCCGTCGACCATCTGCGGCACTTCAGTCGAGATTGCTGGCTCTGCCACAGGCAAAGGTGCCGGGGCGGCGACCGGAGCGACCAACTCGGTGCTTGCAGCGCCGTCGAAAGCAACGCGGTCCGAGACGTAGCATTCGTCAATCTTGCGATTTGTCGCAAGCTTGGACAGCATCTCCAACTCGGCATGGTTGGCCCGGCTTGCCAGTTTGATGAATGCGTTTACATCATCGCACAATTCGGGAGTTACCCGGACGCCGGAATGGTAATTGCCAATGCGCGTCTCATAGTCGTTGAAAGCCGTCCGGCCTTGCGACAGTCCATAGCGCGCGACCAGGGAGCTTTCGACTTTTTCGCCATGAAATGCGAGTTCGTCCGACCTGCTATCGAGTAGAGTGCCATAACTGCGCAAGGTCATTGGCGAGACCGAACGACACTTAAGTGCACTGACCATCAGCATCACGCGAAAATCGTGAATGCGGGCCGATTGCATGGCGGCTTCGTCAAAACAGGGAAGGGATGAGGCATTCGCCGGAACGGCGGATGCAACGAGAGCGGCGGCGACCACGCCAGCGCCCACCTTGGTGGGTAAGAAGTGCACGATATTACTCCTACAATCGAGGGGTTGGGAAAGTAGGAGCGCTCCATCTGGAACTTTATCACATTTGTGCCGAATTCGGAACAAACCAATGAAATTCGCAGGTTTTGACAAAAAGGGCGGAAAGCCGTCGATTTAGCTGAACGCCAAATTTACGGGTCTGGCAATCGTCTTCGAACTGTCACGGTTGGTCTCGGACAGATAAAGCTTCGCGGGTCCGATTCGGGCAAGTGATTCGGGCCTTTCGGGTTCGGGAAAAATCGGATTTTGACAGATTTTCGGAAATGCCCAGTCCGAAAGGCAAGAACAGACTCACAAGCCTTGAATTGCGAACCGCTCGCATTAGCTCATGGGTATGGCTCAAGTCTTCTGCAATCTGACGGTGCGCGATACGCGCCGGATTTCACCTTCGATGCACCAGGTCACAATTGGCGGCCCAGATCTCCATCATTTTCCGAAAGGTCAGGATGGTGGTTATCTCAAACTAATCCTTGAGCCCGGCAGTGAGGGTAAGAAAGCGCTGATGCGAACCTACACGATCCGGGCTCAGCGTGAGGATGAACTGGATATCCAGTTTGCCCTGCACGGCGGCAATTCGGCGGGACCAGCAACGGGCTGGGCGTTGGCGGCGAAGCCTGGGGACGCCATGACCATTCGTGGGCCCGGCAGTGCAAAACCGTTTCCCGAGGGTCATGATTTTTATCTGATCTCAGGAGACATGGCTGCACTTCCCGCAATCAGCGCAAATCTCGAAGCCATGCACCGCGATGCGCGCGGTGTGGCCGTGCTGGAGATTCAGGATGAAGCTGATCGGATTGCGATCAACGCGCCGGAAGGCATCGAACTGCGCTGGATTCTAAACACCAGACCAGGACAACGGCCCGACCTGTTGGTTGATGCTTTGCGTTCTGTCGAGCGGCCTTCAGGCAGGCTTTACGGTTGGGCTGCTTGTGAATTCTCCGCGATGCGCAAGCTTCGCGAGTTCTTACGCGAAGACCTTGGCCTTGGGCCGCGCGAGCTCTACATCTCAAGCTATTGGAAACACGGCCTCAACGAGCCGGAGCATAAAGTTGTGAAGCGCGAGGACATCGAAGCACAAACTGCCTAATGGTTGCGCGCCCACCCTTTTTCAGCAGGCTCAAGTGACTCGAGAAATTCTTCCGCGCTATCGAGATAGTCTCGGCGTTTCTCGTCGTTCATCCGGTCCCAGCTTGAGTAAATCCGACCGACGCGGTGATTGCTTTCCAACCGGTCGCGGTGGCGGTGCATGAAATGCCAGTAGAGCGGATTGAACGGGCAAGCGCCCTCACCGGTCTTCTTGCTCACCGAATATGAGCATTCCTTGCAATAATCCGACATCTTGTTGATGTAGTTGCCGGACGCAGCGTAAGGTTTGGTCGCGAGCTTGCCTCCATCAGCATAGAGGATCATACCGCTTACATTGGGCAGCTCGACCCACTGATACGCGTCGGCATAAACCGCTAGATACCAGTCCTGAACCTCGCGTGGATCAATACCTGCCAGCAGACAGAAATTGCCGAGTACCATCAGCCGCTGGATGTGGTGCGCGTGGGCATTGTTGTGCGTGGATCGGATGCAATCGGAAAGGCATCGCATGGCGGTCTCGCCAATCCAGAAGAACTCCGGTAGCGGACGAGACGCCCCAAGCTCGTTATCGCTTTCCAACCCCGGCATATGCAGCCAATAAAAGCCGCG
>JBCCVO010000037.1:0-17909 GCA_039195235.1 Pseudomonadota bacterium | reverse complement strand
TTGAATTCAAGACTGCCACCCCACATCGTCGCGATCCAGCTGAAGATCTTCACGCCCGTAGGCACGGCGATCACCATAGTCGCTGCAGTGAAGTACATCTTCGTGTTCACGTCGAGGCCGACGGTGTACATGTGGTGTGCCCAAACGATGAAGCCGACCACACCGATTGCGACCATAGCGTAAGCCATGCCGAGATAACCGAAGACCGGCTTTTTCGAAAAGGTCGCGACGATCTGGCTGACCATGCCGAAGCCCGGCAGGATCATGATGTAAACCTCTGGGTGACCGAAGAACCAGAACAGGTGCTGATACAGGACCGGGTCACCGCCACCGGCCGGATCGAAGAAGGTGGTTCCGAAGTTACGATCGGTTAGCAGCATGGTGATGGCAGCGGCCAGCACTGGCAGTGCAAGCAGCAGCAGGAATGCCGTGACCAGCACCGACCACACGAACAGCGGCATCTTGTGCAGGGTCATGCCCGGCGCGCGCATGTTGAAAATGGTGGTGATGAAGTTGGTCGCACCCAGGATCGAACCAGCGCCTGCAAGGTGCAAAGAGAAGATCGCAAAATCGACCGCCGGCCCCTGCGAATAGGTCGTGGAGAGCGGTGCGTAGACGGTCCAACCAACGCCCGCACCCGTACCGGCTCCGCCAGGCACGAACAGCGAGAATAAGAGACTCAGGAAACCGGCAACGGTCAGCCAGAACGAAATATTGTTCATTCGCGGAAACGCCATGTCCGGCGCACCGATCATCAGCGGAACAAACCAGTTACCGAAGCCGCCAATCATCGCGGGCATGACCATGAAGAACACCATGATCAGGCCGTGGGCGGTTATGAAGACGTTCCACATGTGAAGCGCTGCATTGGTATCGCCGGGCGTGTTGCCCATGAAGTCCGCCCAGAACTGCAAGTACTGGATACCCGGTTCGGCCAGCTCGGCACGCATGATGCCGGAAATAGCGCCACCGATGATCCCCGCGAAGATCGCGAAAATCAGATAAAGTGTGCCGATATCCTTATGGTTGGTCGACATGAACCAGCGGGCAAAAAAGCCCGGCTTGTGATCTGCATCGTGCGCGTGATCATCGGTGGGGATGTCGAAACCTTCAGCGGTGGTGGCCATCGTTCAAGCTCTCTCGGGTTCAGTTCGTATTCTAGTGCGTCGTATTCGTTGCGCGGCGATCAAGCCGCAGGCTCTTCAGCGGTTTCTTCCGCCTCGTCGCCTTCTGCAGGGTCAGCTTCGGCCTCAACCTCCGCGTCTCCGGGCATACTTCCGCCCTGCTCGCGCACCCATGCTTCGAATTCCGCAGGTGGCAGAGCTTCTACAGCAATCGGCATGTAAGCGTGACGAGTGCCGCACAATTCAGAGCACTGACCGTAATACACGCCAGGCTCTTCGATCGTCAGCAGTTTCTCGTTTAGGCGACCGGGAACGGCATCCATCTTGAACCAAAGCGAAGGAACAGCGAATGCGTGGATTACGTCAGCAGCAGTCGTCTGAATCCGGAGCGGCGTGTTCGAAGGTACAACCATCCGGTTGTCCACTGCCAGCTGCGCAGGCTCACCATTGGCAAGAGCGTCAGCATCAGACAGCATATTCGAGATAACCTCAATCTCGCCATGATCAGGATAGGAATAGCCCCAATACCATTGGTACCCGGTCGCCTTTATCGTCACGGCGTTTTCTGGTGGCGTTTCGTATTGACGCGCCAGCAACGTGATCGAAGGGACGGCAATCACCACCAGAATGAGCGCCGGAATAACCGTCCAGACAACTTCAATCGCAGTGTTATGCGTCGTCTTTGACGGAACCGGATTCGCGCGGCGATTAAAGCGCACCACGACGTAAAGCAGCAAGCCGAGCACAAAGAGGCTTATCAGGGTAATGATCGGCATCAACAGCCAGTCATGCATCCCCAGCGCATAAGCACCATCCTGCGTGTATTGATCTTGAAAGCCGATCGATTCCCATGCACCGTCTTCAAAAGCGGTGGGCATACCCTTGCCTTCGGTCGGAGCCATCGGAACATAGCCGCCGGCTGCTTCAGGCGCCTCGGTTTCGCCGGCAACCACTTCGCCTGGACCGACGCCCTCAGGCACCTCTTCACCAAGTGTGGCCTGCGCCATCGCACCATGCGGTGCAGCCATTACGAAAAGCGCTGCAATAAGCGCCATCATACCCTGTTTAACGCGGGCTGCGATCTGACCCATTGTCATGTGCCTAATTGTTGCTCGTTCAATCCCATGCTGTCCGATCCGAGGGCATTTACCCTGCTTTGACCTGTAACAGCTTGTCGACATTTCTGCCAACTTCTCCGCTCCCTTAGCCGCGCTTGCTCAGCGTCTCAAGCGCTTCTAGGGAGAAAAATATGCAAGCCGCCATGTCGCTCGCGCAAGTTCATGCAACCATACGTATTCTCTTAGGATTTTATCAGCGATGACCGCATCACTCACAAAGGACCAGGTCCTGAACGAATTCCGGAGCTGCGGCGCGCTGCTGGAGGGGCATTTCAGGCTCTCCTCCGGTCGCCATAGCGGGCATTATCTGCAATGCGCGCGGGTGCTGATGAACCCGGTCCGCGCAGCACGACTGGCCGAGGCCACCTGTGCAAAAATCCCCACCGAAGTGCTCGCTCTGGTCGATGTGGTGGTCTCGCCAGCGATGGGTGGGATCATCATGGGGCATGAAGTTGGACGCGCACTAGGCAAGGATGCTCTGTTTTTAGAGCGGCCTGAGGGCACTTTCCACCTGCGGCGCGGCTTTACTCTGGACCCGGGGGCAAAGGTCCTCATGGTCGAGGATGTCGTGACGACCGGTCTGTCTAGCCGGGAAGCCATTGCCGCGGTGGCGCGCGAAGGCGGTGAAGTGATCGCCGAGTGCTCGCTGGTCGACCGATCAGGCGGCTCGGCCGATCTCGGGGTTCCCTTCTTCCCGCTCGTCGCTTTCGATTTCCCGACCTATGCTAAAGCCGACATCCCTGAAGAGCTGGCCCGCGTAGCTGTGACGAGACCGGGCAGCCGCAAGGAATGACATCGCAATGATCAAGCCACTCAGACTGGGCGTAAACATCGATCATGTCGCCACCATCCGTAATGCACGTGGAGGCGATCATCCCGATCCCGTTCGCGCTGCGGAGATAGTCGCAGCAGTCGGCGGCGACGGCATCACCGCGCACTTGCGCGAAGACCGACGGCATATCCGCGACGAAGACCTGGCTCGCATTCAGGACTCGACTGACCTGCCGCTCAATCTTGAGATGGCAGCGACCGAGGAAATGCTCAACATCGCGCTCCGCCACAAACCGCACGCCGCCTGCATCGTCCCGGAAAAGCGCGAAGAGCGTACGACCGAAGGAGGATTGGATGCGGCTGGTCTGCACAATATGCTGGTTCCCATCGTCGACAAGTTGAGTGAAGCAGGCATCCGAGTTTCGCTATTCATCGAGGCCAACGAACGTCAGCTCGACGCAGCCCTGCGCCTCGACGCACCCGTGGTCGAGTTCCATACGGGTGAGTACGCGCATGCCGGCCTTGACGGCGACAACGACAAGGTAGCGAGCGAACTGCGCCGCATTTCCGATATGTCCGCGCTTGCCGCCAAGAACGGAATCGAACCACATGCCGGCCACGGTCTGACTTTCGAGAATGTCCAGCCGATCGCCGCTATCCCGCAGCTTGCCGAGCTGAATATCGGGCATTATCTGATCGGCGAGGCGGTGTTCACCGGCCTCGAGAACGCAATCCGCAGGATGCGCAGCTTGATGGATGAGGCGCGGTAGCTATGTCCGCCGAAGAGCTTCCCGAACTGTCCGGCGCGCAGAAACGCTGGGCATTCGGCGCGGCAACTTTGTTCCTAACAGCGATCGGATTTCTTGGGTTTGCGCTGCAAACCGGCATCATGCGGACATTCGCCATCGGCTGGGTGGCGTTGCAGATTTTCGGCTATGTCGGCGCGCTGAAATTCACGAATGGCGACTTCGCGCATCCGCTGTTTAAGAACCAGGTGATTTTGCATTGCATGGCGATTGGCCTGCTGTTCGCGCTAATTCTGAGAGGTGCAGGATGATCATCGGAATGGGCTCTGACCTGTGCAATATCGAACGTATCGCCAATTCGCTTGATCGGTTCGGGGAGCGGTTCGAGAACCGAGTCTTTACCGATATCGAGCGGGCGAAGGCGCGCAAACGCCCATTCACCATCGCCGGAACCTATGCCAAGCGTTTTGCTGCCAAGGAAGCTTTCAGCAAGGCGGTCGGCACCGGTTTTCGGCGCGGCGTCTTCATGAAGGATATCGGCGTGATAAATGCGCCATCGGGTGCACCGACGCTTGCGCTTGCCGGCGGGGCGGCAAAGCGGCTTGAAGAAATGGTCCCCACAGGCCATGAGGCGCACATTCATCTTACCCTCACTGACGACCATCCATGGGCGCAGGCTTTCGTAATCATCGAAGTGCGCGCGATCTTAGGTTGATCGGCAAATATGTTTGAAACGGACCCCCTTGTTGGAACTGACCCAAGTGACTGAAATCAAGACGTCTTCGACGACTGAGGCTCCCGCGGATTCCGCCGAATCAGGCAAGACCGAGAAGGTCAATTGGCTTGCTGAAGCACGCGGGCTGTTGCTGATGCTGCTCGCCGTGCTGGCCTTTCACAGCCTTGTCGCCAAGCCGTTTTACATCCCTTCCACCTCAATGATGCCGACCCTGCATGTCGGGGACCGGCTGGTGGTTAGCAAGTATCCTTATGGCTGGTCGTGGGCTTCGGTCAGCTTTCACATGCTGCCGCGCGGCGACTGGCGCATCGTCCCCGCATCGCCCGAATATGGCGATATCGTCATACCTGTGCACCCAGTGCGCGATGAAGATTACATCAAGCGCGTGGTCGCTCTGCCGGGCGATACTATCGAAGTGCGCGAAGGGCGCATTATCCTCAACGGAGAGCCGATCAAGCGCGAGATCGTGCCGCCGGTGCGCATTCCATTCGAGCCAGAATTGCTATGCGAAGGCAGCGGGATCAGCGTCCCCTGTCTCAACGCCTTTGAACCGTACAAGGCGCGCGAGGCCAATGGCGCGCAATACTACGAACCGGCGACTTATCGCGAAACGCTGCCCAATGGCGCAACCTATCTGGTAATCGATCATGAGACCCAGCCGCTCGACAATTATGGTCCTGTGATGATCCCAGAAGGACATGTTTTCGCCATGGGCGACAACCGCGACGAGAGCGCCGACAGCCGCGCCCCGGCAGAAGCGCGTGGACTTGGCGGCGCCATCCCGATGGAGAATATCGGCGGACGGGCAGAGTTCATCACCTTCTCGCTCGACGGGTCGACAACGTGGAACCCGATCAGCTGGTTTACCAGCATGCGCGGCGACCGCGCGTGGCAAACACTGCGTCCGGCGATCGCCGAAGAGGCTCCGCCAGTGAGAGCGGGCGGCACCCCCGCTTCGGAGTGACGCGAACAAAGATCCAGATATTCAGAGCATCACAATGGCCAAGAAATTCCTCTATTTCGTAGCATGTTGCATCGTGGTCTTCCTTGTCGGGCGGATCGGGTACGAGATGTTTCAGGAAGAGCTGGCCGCGTTCGCGCTGGTCCCCTCGGCCGATTTCACACCGACCGAACCCCTAGATGCAAACGCCTATCAGGACCCATCACTGTGGTATTCGCGGCCAGGCATAGGAATAAACGATCCGGCCCGCTGGCAGCCTGCCCTGGCCAGTCTCGCTTCCGACCCCGCTGAGCAAGCGCCCTCGCCCGACAATCCGGCTGCCGAACAATCGCTCGATGCGCCCGATCGCTTTGAGACCACGACTTCACGCGCGGTCGATCCGCGGGCAGGCGGCCAGGTCGCGGATTTCGTGGTCTTCTTCATCCACCCGACAAGCTATCTCAGCCGGGACAACTGGAACGCGCCGATTGGCGAGGATGCCGATGAAGAGGCAGAGCGCGTCGCCCGCATCTATGTGCGCGGCATGGCCAGCCCTTTCAACGCGGCGGACGAGATCTGGGCTCCGCGCTATCGTCAAGCGACCATGGGCGCATTCTTGACCGACGCTCCAGAGGCCGAACAGGCGATCGATGCCGCCTATGCGGACGTACTCGATGCCTACAAGTACTTCCTCAGCTCGATTGACGACGAAACACCGATTGTGCTCGCTGGGCACAGCCAAGGTTCGCTGCACCTGCTGCGTCTATTGCGCGAGGAAGTCAAAGGCTCGCCCATCGCGGATCGCTTGGTCGCGGCCTATGCGGTGGGCTGGCCGATCTCGGTCGAGCGCGATTTGCCCGAAATGGGCATCGCCGCATGCGCGACACCCGCGCAAACGCAGTGCGTTCTGTCATGGTCGAGTTTCGCCGAACCGGCGGACCCATCCAGCCTGATGGAGACTTACGCCAACTCGGTTGGTTTCGATGGTAAGCCGCGCGGCAACAGCCAGATCGTCTGCACTAATCCGCTGACCGGCATGTTTGGTGGCGAGGCAGAAGAAAGCGTCAATCTCGGCACGCTGGTGCCCGATGACAGCATTTCCAACGGAGAGCTTGTACCCGGCGCAGTTCCGGCGCGCTGCGATGAGCGCGGCTTGCTACTGATCGGCGATCCACCTGATCTTGGTTCCTACGTGCTTCCGGGCAACAATTATCATGTCTACGACATCCCGTTGTTCTGGGCGAACACCAAGGCAGATGTCGCTCGCCGTGTTAACGCACTCGCGGCTGCGGCTGACGCCTCCTGATTACCGAAGCTGCCATGGATTTCAGTGAAGCGTTGCCAGATGGCGGCGCGCTCCTCGGCCTTGACCTTGGGACCAAGACGATCGGCACCGCGACCTGCGATGCGGGATGGCGCTTTGCCACTAATGGCAAGACGTTCGGCCGGGGCAAATGGACTCGCGACCGCGCGTTGCTCGGAGAGCTGATCCAAGCGCGTTCGATCACAGGTATCGTTCTAGGCCTGCCGCGCAATATGGACGGCAGCGAAGGCCCGCGCGCGCAATCCGCCCGCGCATTCGCCCGCAATTGCGAAGGAACATTCGCTCTTCCAGTGTTGCTGTGGGATGAGCGCTGGTCAACCAAGTCGGCCGAAGACGCGATGATTGGTCAGGACGTAAGCCGCGCCAAGCGTGCCAAGTCGATCGACAGCCACGCAGCAGCAGTAATCCTGCAAGGAGCGATCGATCGGCTGGCGGGTGGGGTTCTTTAACCCATCAGCGCAGCACGGCGCTCTTTTGCCACCGCAGCCACCATCAAGTTCCCACTGCTTTCGCCAGCTCGCCACAGTGTGTCTTCGTGCGCCGCATCAGTCAGCTGTGCAGCCCGCGCTTCAAAGCTGGCCAGGCGCAATCTGTCGCTCGGATGGCTCGCTCCCACCCACTCGGCGTAATCCAGCGCCTCGTCGGCCCCGGTGGCTACCGCCACGCGCAAAAACGTCTCAGTAGCGTTGGGGCTGAGCACGCGGCTCACCCGTCGTTCTTCGAGATCAAACCCGTACTGGTCAAGCCACCCCTGCGCGGGATCGACATGCATCACGTTCAGCGAAACGGACAGGCTATCAGGCGGCAGTTGCGAGTGAACATCGACATGCGCGCGGTACAGCATCAGCTTGCCCCGATGCAGCGCGCTGCGCTCGATGAAGCGCAGGTCTACCGCCTCGCCCGCATACCCGATCACCTTGGTGTAATCGTATTCGTAGTAATCGCTGCGATAGCCGGGACCAAGATAGCCGCTCGTAAGAAACCCGAAATCGTGATCATGCGGCACACCATAGACAAAGTTCTTCGCACCGCTGTTCTTGAAGCACAGATCATGTTCGGCGGGCCAGATATTGGCGCGCAGGAACATGCCGCCGCTCTGCCCGAGCCTTTGTGGGCTGAGCACGATCGCCTGCGGACCATAGCCGCTATCGATCGCCGCCGCGTCCTTGCCTAAACTGTCCGTCAGCTGATCAACTAGAATATCGGCCAGGAAACTGCGGTTGTTGCTAAGCCTCTGGAGCCAGCGCGCAGCTTCTTGTGTGCGTTCTTCGCAATTCGGATCGAAGTCGAGTTTGGCCAACGCTTCGATGGCTTCGGGAAGCGAGCAATCACTTGGGTCTTCAATGTCGATGATGCGGGGCATCAGGCGTTCTCCAAGGGCAGATTGGCAAGTTGCGGATATGCTGCGAGCAACTGAGCACGAAGGCTTCTTGCAGGCTCGGCCAGCGGATCGCACGCGCGTTTTTCCAGACTGTTCAGCAAGATCAATCCACGTGTCGAATCGAGCGAAAGAGCCTGCCGGACCGCTTCCCAGCGCACATCTGAGTCGCACCGCCGGTCGTTGACCAGATCTTCCATCACATCGAGAGCCGGCCGATGCTCGATCGCGCCAAGAACCGCCAGAGCCATCACATTGCGACTGGCCTGCTTGTCGCCACTTGCGCTCTTGACGACTGCGCCATCGCTCAGCCGATATTCGCGCGTTGGTCTTGGTCGATCGGCACTGCGGCTGAGCTGAAGCACGAGCAGCGTCTCGTCGACAGCAAGGAATTGGCGAGCCTGTTCAGGTACAAGAACCATCCTCTCACCCGCACGCCATTCGTAGTGTGATGTTTGGATCTCGGCGCCATCAGCGCGGATTTCTGGAATACTGTGAAGCGTTCCACGAGCAGACCCGCAAAGCAGCAGTTCGGTGCTCTCGCGATCGGCCCACAGAGCGATGTCCGACATGGGCCGTTCGGTATGCCGGTCGCAAACATACAGGCTCAAACGTGCGCGCCCATGGTTGAGCAGCTGGATCGTCGAGAACCCGTTCGAATGGTGAGAACGCAGCGGCACCTCGCCTAGTGGTTCTTCACACAATGGCACTATCAGTGCGGCAATCCACTCGCGCGCCCATTGCAGCGCTGCCGCATGATCTGACAGCAGGGTCTCAAGCAGCTCGCACCCCGATAGATCCTCACCGCCCGCATAGGCCTCAAGCGAGTTAGCCAACGCTTGAGAAGCCCGGCTTTGGCGCCAGTCCTTTGAGGCCTTTATCACCGGCGCTTGCGCATGCTGCTGCGAGGCCCGATTGCCCCGCAGCGCTGCGATATCTGGATGCAGGTGCATCGGTCAGCCGCCTTCGATCAGAAAAACGCTGCTGGCGGTGTTGTTTCGTAGAGAAACACCATGATTTCAACGATCACGTCAGGCGATGCCTGGCCACCTAGATCAGCAGATCCGAACAGACCCACAGCGCTTTCGAGTCCCGGTAGTGAAGCAGTATCAATCTTCGGCATAAGTATTTCCTTCGTTTATGCACCCGGCACAATTGCCGCGGCGCACAAGCAAAGTGACCCAGAAATGTTTGTTGCAGAAATTAAAACATTGTAACAAAAACGCGTCTGTCGCAGAGGTTTTTGAATGAGCACGGAACTGACCCGGTTCGATCCAGAAGAGGCATCGAAGTTTTTCTTTCGCCATGGCCATACCGGCTGGCTCGGCCTGAAGTATCGGGCGCATGCCGACAACTGGGTGGAGCTCGAATTGCCTTGGCGTGAAGACTTGCTGGGTGAGCCAGACCGCGCAGTGCTGGCCTCCGGACCAATCGTAAGTCTGATGGACATGGCGAGCGGGATGTCGATCTGGCAGACCAAAGGCACCTTCACTCCGATTGCCACGCTCGATTTGAGGGTCGACTACCAACGCCCCGCACGCGAACGGTCGGCAGTGTTCGGTCGGGTTGAATGCTATCGCACCACACGCTCTGCGGCGTTTGTCCGCGGCATTGCGCATGACGGCGATACCGAAGACTTGGTCGCGCATGTTGCAGGCGTGTTCATGACCATCGCGAAAGACACGAGGCAGAAGGACAAGGCGGCAACAACGAGCGCGAAATCGGAAGGCGACACCGATGACTGATCCCGCACTCAAACTTACCCTGCCCGCCTATGCCCAATCACTCGGGATTGCACTCTATGAGGTTGAGGCAGGCCTGCCTGTGCTAACGGTGGATTTTGGCCCTAACGTCGAAGGGCGTCCAAGCCATTTCCACGGCGGCGCAACAGCCGGGCTGCTGGAAAACGCAGGCTATGCCGCGTTGCGCGCTGTCCTGGTGCGCGAGGGTCGTAATCCGCAGCTGAAACCGATCAACATCACCGTACAGTATCTTTCTGCAGGGAAGCAAAAGCAGACCTATGCGCTGGCCCGGATTACCCGGCTTGGGCGGCGCAATGCCAACCTGTCGGTCGAAGCGTGGCAAGACAACCGTGACCGGCCGATCGCTTCGGCGGTGATGAACATCCTGATGGCCTGAAGCAGGTTTGGCGCGCTGCTATTCCCGGCTGACGGGTTCGACCTCCAGCCCATCCTCATCCAACCGGAATTCCACCGGCACTCCCTCAACCTCGGTCACGATCGTCACGCCATCTTCGTCGAAACGCAATTCCGAGCCCTCGTCGTCAAGCAGGATTTCGGCTCCCTCCTCGATATCGAACGGTTGCACCGGACCCTGCGGGTCGGGCGATGCGCTTGGAGCAGGGGCGGGCTTCAACGACAAGGCACCGCGCATGAAGTCCTTCCAGATACGCGCAGGCAGTCCGCCGCCCGTCACCTTGTTCAGCGGCGAATTGTCGTCATTGCCTACCCACACGCCGACCACTAGATCCTCGGCATACCCAACGAACAGCGCATCGCGATAATTTTGGGTCGTGCCGGTCTTGCCGTAATTGGCAATCGGCAGCGTAGCTGCGCGCCCAGTCCCGGAATTGATCGCCGTGCGCAACATCTGTTCGATATCGTTATGCGCATCTTCGGAAATGCTTTCCTCAGCACCGGTCAGCACATTCCAGAACCACTCCCACCAGCTCTCTTCCTCTTGCTCGAAGGCGTGCGGGCGCACGGGAAATTCGTTGGCGGCAACCCCGGCATACGCAGCGGTCAATTCGAGCAGAGTCATTGATGTCGTCCCAAGTGCAAGGCTCGGATCACCTTTAGGCAAGGGTGCTGTCACGCCCAGCGAACGTGCAGTGCGGATAACCTGCTCGCTACCAACCTCGTTGAACAGGCGAACGGCGGCAACATTGCTGGAAGAGGCAAGCGCCTGTTCCAGGGTAAGCGTATCCGAATAGTTCTCTCGCGAGTTCTTGGGCCGGTACGATCCCGCCTCTATCCGCGTGTTGGGGATGATATCGTCAGGCTCCCAACCGGCCTCAAGCGCGGCGAGATAGACGAACAGCTTGAAGGTCGACCCCGGCTGGCGCTTAGCCTGCGTAGCGCGGTTAAAGGGTGAGCTGGAGTAATCTTTACCTCCTACCATCGCGACCACTTCACCTGTCGGGCGCATCGCCAACAGTGCGACCTGCGCCTCGCCGAGCGACGCACGACCCACTACCTGGCTAGCTAGCGCCTGCAATCGCGCATCGAGCGTAGTTGTCAGAACCTGTCTTTCGTATCCCGGCTCGAAGCCTTCGCGCGCGATCGGCAGAGCCCAGTCTGCGAAGTATGTACCAGTCGGCAGGTCGTTGCGGGTACGCACGTCGATCTTCGGATCAGGCAATGCGTCAGCCTCGGCTTGGGCCATATAGCCTTCTTCGACCATAGCACGGACCACCAGGTCCATCCGCCGTTTGGCCCGTTCAAAGTGCTTGCTCGGCGCATAGCGTGACGGTGCCTGCAACAGCCCTGCCAGCATCGCGGCCTGTTGCGGCAACAGGTTTTCCGGTTGGCGATAGAAGTAGTGCAGGCTGGCGGCACGCAGACCGTATTGGTTGTCGCCGAAATAGGCATTCGACAGATAACGTGAGAGGATCTCGTCCTTGGTAAGCCAGGACTCGAGCCAGAACGCGATCAGCGCTTCTCGCGCTTTGCGGGTCAGGCTCTGTTCGGGTGTAAGGAAGGTGAATTTGGCAAGCTGTTGTGTGATCGTGCTGCCCCCGCCGACACCAGTCCACGCAGCACGAGCGATCCCGCGTGGATCAACGCCCCAATGCGAATAGAACCGCCGATCCTCGATCGCTATGAAGGCTTGTGCGACATGCGGCGGCAATTCGTCGATCTCGACCGGCTCGTCGACCACAGCCCCGCTACGAGCAATCGGCGTGCCATCGCTGGCCAACAGGGTAACCTGCGGCGCGGCAATCGGCTCCAGCGACTTGGACAGAGGCGCAGTGATTGCAAGCCAGCCGATCAGCGCGAAGAACAGCAGGATCGCCAAAGCGATGGCACGAAACGCCCACCAGCGCTTGCGCCTGCCACGATAGTGATCGGGCCTCCACCATGGCAGTCGGCGGCGCTCTTCCAACTCGACCGACCGATCGAGTTCAGAAAGCTTCGCATCCCACTTGCCAAATTTTGGCGGCGAGTAGGCACTGCCATTGTAGTCGTCTTCGCGATCATAGGCGCGCTGCGATTCGTAAAGCGGGAAGAATCCGCCATCACCGCCCTGCGCGGTGCCGTCGCTTGAGCGTTTTCGGAATCGTGCGAACAAGCCCATTGCCTAGTGTATTAGCAGACTATAACACCGACCTGCAAGTAGAGGCTATTCTCCGCGACCTTTACGAACCCTGAGCAGCCCCTTCCGGCAGGTCTTCGTTGAAGACGCGCTGATAATATTCGCTCACCAGAGTCCGCTCGGCCTCGTCGCACTTGTTGAGGAACGAAAGGCGGAAAGCAAAGCCGACAGAATTGAAGATCGCGGCGTTTTGTGCCCAGGTAATCACGGTGCGCGGACTCATCACGGTTGAGATATCACCATTCATGAAGCCCTGACGGGTCAGCTCGGCGACCTTGACCATGTCTGCGATCATCACGTCATCGGTGTCCGGAGTCTTCGACTTGACGATCTGCTGTTCGGTCTCGGCAGGCAGGTAGTTCAGCGCGACGACGATGTTCCAGCGGTCCATCTGTGCCTGATTGATCGCCTGCGTACCGTGATAGAGGCCGCTGGTATCGCCAAGTCCCACCGTGTTGGTGGTTGCGAACAGGCGAAAATACGGGTTCGGCGTGATTACGCGATTCTGATCGAGCAGCGTCAGGCGACCATCGAATTCAAGCACGCGCTGAATCACGAACATCACATCCGGTCGACCCGCATCATATTCGTCAAATGTCAGCGCGACCGGGTGCTGCAACGCCCAAGGCAGAATACCTTCTTTGAACTCAGTGACCTGCAGCCCGTCCTTGAGCACAATCGCATCGCGCCCAACGAGATCGATCCGGCTGATATGCGCATCAAGGTTCACACGGATGCTGGGCCAGTTGAGGCGCGCGGCGACCTGCTCGATATGAGTCGACTTACCGGTGCCATGATAACCCTGGATCATCACCCGGCGGTTATGTGCGAATCCCGCGAGGATCGCGAGCGTGGTGTCGGGATCGAACACATAGCTTTCATCAAGCTCGGGTACATGCTCGTCATTCGCGCTGAAGGCGGGAACCTGCCAGTCAATATCGATGCCGAACGTGTCGCGCACGTCGACTGTACTGTCCGGCTCAGAGGGGATGGCGCTCGCGCCAGCGAATTCTTCAGATGAGTGTGAGTTCATTGCGGTGCCCGGTTAGAACGGCATGGCGGCGGCTGCAAGACGAACAAACCTGCTAAATTTGCAAGTCAGCCGAATCCTGCGTGCCCAATCACTGGCCTGGTAGAGTAATCTGCGAGAGATGCCCGCGCTTGATCCAGAACCGCGCGCCTTCACAGCCGGCAGTCAGACTTGCCGCTTCGCCCGAGGGAAAGCGCATCCAGTCATGCTCCGAATAGCGCTCGCTGCCATGCGCCAGCGCACCCTCAAGAATGAGAATTTCGAACCCGCCATCAACGCTTGGTTCATGCATCGCACCCGCTTTCCATTGTTCCAGCGCGACCTGCTCATAATCGCGATCCACAAGTATAGCATGTTGAACGCCCGCTCTGGCGGGATCGGGAGCAAGTTCCACCGCGTTAAGATCGACCGCAATCTGGTCGTCATCGTCAGGATCGAACTGCCAGAGCTTCACGAAGATCGTGCAACCCGGATCGGAGCGCGGGACGTGATGCGTGCCAATAGGATTGCGGACGTAAGTGCCTGCCGGGTAGTCGCCGTGCTCATCCTGAAACACGCCTTCGAGCACGATGAATTCTTCACCGCCTGAATGCGTGTGTTCGGAAAAAGCGCTGCCCTTGGCGTAGCGCACAATGCTGGTCGCACGGGCAACTTCATCGCCAACCCGGTCGAGCATTCGGCGGTCTACTCCGGCCATCGGTGAGGCCTGCCATTCAAGGATGTTGGTGTGGATCAGGGCGGGCTCGTCGAACTTGGCATTGATTTCCATCCTAATCAAATGGGGCCACAGCATGGCGGTTTAAGGGCCATAATGCTCGAAAAATGCGATTGCTGTGACTACATTCGCTGGCAATGGCTGATCCGATCGAATCCCTCCGACTCAAAGTCGTCGAACAGGTTCGCACCGTCTTTAACGACAAGTCGCGTGGACAAAAGCCGGTCCCGCCTTCCGATGAGGCATTGTTTGCCAAGAATACGCCGATCCGGATGGTGCATGCCGATCTGGTCGGGATGATGACCGGTGGCATCCGCGGCCTGCTTCTGCAGATGCTCCACCCGCATGCATTGCAAGGGGTGCTCGACCACTCCAATTTCCGCGAAGATATGCACGGGCGGCTGCAACGCACGGCGCGGTTCATCGCGGTTACCACGTTCGGCCACGAGGACGAGGCGATGAAAGCGATCGACCGGGTCAACCGTATCCACGCTAAAGTGGGGGGCAACCTGCCGGATGGCACGCCCTACATAGCCAACAATCCCCGCACGCTCGCATGGGTCCACGTGGTCGAAGCGCAGAGCTTCCTAGCAGGCTATCTCCGCCACGTCCGGCCCGACATGCCCTATGCCGAACAAGACGAGTATTACCGCCAGTTCGCAATCATCGCCCGCGCTTTGGGCGCAGACCCGGTGCCCGAAACCCGCAACGAGGCAGACGCAATATTCCGCGAATTGCGCACAGATCTGCGCGCCTCGCCCGAGGCGCGCGAAGTCGCGCAGCTCGTGCTGAACCAGCGCCCCAAAGGCACACCCCCGGCGCTGCAGAGTGTGATCGCCGCCGAAGCTGTAGCGATGGTGCCCGATTGGGCACGCTCAATGTTACGACTGCAACGCCCGGTGCTCACCGCCCTGCCCGCTCGCGCAGCGACCTGGGGCGTTGGCCGAACGCTACGTTGGGCCTTCCGACAAAACTGACGTTACGCAGCTACAAACCTGCTATACCGTTGCAAGTAGTGCATTGGAGGTAGAGCAGACATGTATGTCATGGGAGCAGTGCTCGGCGTAAAAGCCGACCGTCAGGGTGATTATCTCGAGATGGCGCGATGGATGAATGAAATGTTCATCGAATACGGCGCGCTCGAAGTTGTCGAGAACTGGGAAGTCGACGTCGCCGATGGCGAGCGCACCGATTTTCGCCGAGCCGTCGCGGCGGAGCAAGACGAGAAGATCGTCTTTTCCTGGATCACGTGGCCTGACAAGGAAACGCATGACGCGGCTCACGAAAGGATGATGCAGGACGAGCGAATGCAGAAGATGCCCGAAGACATGCCCTTCGATGGCAAGCGTATGATTTTCGGCGGCTTCAGCACGATCTATCGCGGCAAGAAGGAAGGCTGATCCAATGTCTGAATTCACGTTCTACACCGTCGCGATGAGCCGCGGCCAGATTTCTCGCTGGGCGCTGCATGAGGCCGGCGCAGATTACGAACACGTGATGTTTGACTGGACAAGCAAACCGGACAACTTCTCCGATATCAATCCGATGGGTAAGGTTCCGGCACTGGTTCACCACCAAGGTGGTCACGACCACGTCATCACCGAAGCCGCCGCAATCAATCACTACCTCGCCGAGACGCATCCGGACGCCGGCCTGCTTCCTCAGCCAGAAGAAAAGGCAGCCTATTTTCGCTGGCTCTTTTTCGGTGCGGGCCCTCTGGAACAAGCAGTCGTTGCCAAGGCAATGGGTTGGGAAGTGCCCGAGGAAAAGGGCGGCATGGCAGGCTTCGGGTCGCTGGAATTGACACTCGACGCGCTCGGCGCATGGCTAGAGGCGAACGATTTCGTCGCCGGAAACCGTTTCACAATGGCCGACACCTATGTCGGCAGCCAGTTCATCTGGGGTCTCCGCTTCGGTTCGATCCCTGAACGCCCCTCGTTCAAAGCCTATGTCGAACGCGTCACCCAGCGCCCGGCCTATGCGGAAGCGAACGCAATTGATGCCAAGCTGATCGAGGAGGCTGCCAATGCCTGATACAGCCAGCGTTTTCTTAATGTTCAACAACGAAGCGGAGGACGCGGCGAAGTTCTACGCATCGACCTTTCCGAATAGTGAGATCACCAAAATTATCCGCCCGCAAAGCGATGTTCCAGGGACCGAGGCTGGCGCTGTCCAGATCGTTGAAATGGTGCTTTGTGGGATTCCGACAGTGTTGCTCAATTCCGGACAAGACACTCCCCCCAACCAGACATTCTCATTGCAGGTTTACACAAAGGATCAGGCGGAGACTGACAAGCTTTGGAGCGCCGTGACCGGCAATGGTGGCGAACCGATCATGTGCGGCTGGTGCAAGGATAAATGGGGTTTTCACTGGCAGATTACCCCGCACGTGCTGATGGACGCGTTGTCGCATTCCGATCCGGACGCGGCGGCTCGCGCGCAGTCAGCGATGCTGACCATGACCAAAATCGACATTGCCGCGATTGAGGCAGCGATAGCCAGCGGCTAAGCGATAGCAGTGCTTTTGCGTAGAATCTGATAGGCCTCAACCACCTTGTTCAGCCGCGCTTCGAACTGACGATCCCCGCCATTCCGGTCCGGGTGGTAACGCCGCACCAGCTCCGAATATCGTCGGCGCAGACGCTGCCTGTCCGTGTTCGAACCCAGCCCCATTGTCTCAAGCGCAGCTGCCTCGTCTTTCGAAAAGCGCCCATCCATGGCCATGGCTGCTTCCCGCTGCGCTCTGCTTTTGATGCCGTTGGCGCGCGCCGAGATTGCATCGAGTGGATCATCATAGTCCGCCCAACGCGGCATACCATCTACCTGCGCACGGGGCGAAAACGCGGCGCTCTCCGTCTTCCAGCCGGATACAGGCGATTGTGCGGCCAGAATTTCGTCCGCGCTCATGCCCTCGAACCAATCATATCCCGCATTGAACTCGCGCACATGCTCAAGACAAAACCAGCGCCATTCACCGGGGCCGTCGAACCCGTTCGGGCGATAGCCGGGTGCACGAAATTCGCCCTGCTTGTTGCAACCGGGCCAATCACATTGGCGATCAAGGCTTTCGTGGCGGCCATGGAACTTGGAAGAAGGCATAAGGGTTGAGAATGGGGCTTGCGAGCCCACTTGCCAAGAACGCAAAACGGGAAACACACGATGACTGGAACGATGGCTGAAGAGATCGAAGCACTGCTTAGCGAAGCCTTTGCCCCTACAAAGCTCGATGTGATCAACGACAGCGCGCAGCATTCAGGTCATGCGGGCGATGACGGATCGGGTGAATCGCATTTCACGGTGGTGATTGAGGCGGCAGCCTTTTCAGGTATGAACCGCCTTGCCCGCCAGCGCGCGGTCATCGCAGCGCTCGGCGATATTGTTGGCGATCGCGTGCATGCCGTTGCGATCAAGGCTGGTGTCCCGGCGGAATGAGCGAAGCACCTGCCACCAAACGCCTTCGCCGAGCCGCGCGGATCATTGTGCTCGATCCAGACAATCGGGCGCTGATGTTCCGCTTTGACGTTTCCGGTCGCCCGCCGTTCTGGGTCACTGCCGGGGGCGAATGCGAGCCGGGTGAGAGCTTTGAGGAAGCCGCCCGACGCGAGCTGTTCGAGGAAACCGGAGTTACAGCCGATCCAGGACCTCAAATCGCGCAGACTACACCCGAGTTCGTCACCGTCGAAGGCGAGCCT
>JBCCVO010000036.1:0-18115 GCA_039195235.1 Pseudomonadota bacterium | reverse complement strand
TCAGCCTCACGCTTAGCTAGAGCTTCAGCCTTTGCCTTTGCCTCTGCTTTGGCCTTCTCATCGGCTTCTCTCTTCGCTTTCGCTTCGGCTTCCGCTTTTGCTTTGGCTTCAGCCTCTTTCTTTGCTTTGGCCTCCGCTTCACGCTGCGCTTTAGCCTCCGCCTTGGCTTTCGCTTCCGCAGCCGCCTTAGCCTCGGCTTCCCGCTTGGCTTTTTCTTCCGCTTTCTTCTTCGCTTCGGCTTCCGCTTTTGCCTTGGCCTCTGCTTCTTTTTTCGCTTTCGTCTCGGCCGCCTTCTTCGCCTTCAACTCCGCGTCGCGCTTGGCTTTGGCCTCAGCTTCTGCTTTTGCCTTAGCTTCTGCCTCGGCTTTGGCTTTAGCCGCTGCGGCGGCCTTCTCTTCAGCCTCTTTTTTGGCTTGGGCTTCAGCTCTTGCCTTTGCTTCGGCCTTGGCTTTTGCCTCAGCCTCTCGTTTTGCTTTGGCTTCAGCTTCTCGTTTTGCCCGTTCGTCCGCTTCCTTCTTCGCTTTGGCCGCGGCTCTCGCTTTCACCTCTGCCGCAGCCTTTGCTTCGGCCTCTGCCTTGGCTTTCGCTTCCGCAGCGGCCTGCGCTTTTACCTTGGCCTCGGCTTCCTTCTTCGCCTTGGCAGCGGCAGCTGCTTCTCCTTTTGCCTGTTTGTCGAGCGTAGTGGGCAGCATTGTTTCGACTGGAACCTCGGTCACGGTTCCGTCTGGTTCGATCAGTCGAAGGCTGTTTTGCCAGACGCCCGTTGCGCCTGAATCGGCGGCGTCTAGGCCGTAGCGGGAGAGCTGCCCGTACCCGTGCCCACCGGCTTCCTCGTCACGGCGTAAAGCGTGACAATCAATCCAATCACTATCAGCGGTATTGTCAGCCATTGCCCCATCGATAGCCCGGTTCGCACTGCAAAGTCAGCCAATTGTGCGTCAGGTTCGCGGAAAAATTCGTTAACGAAGCGGGCAATACCCATGCCGAGCGTGAATACGCCTACGAGCAAGCCAGCGCGATATCGTGTGCGGGTCTTCCAGAACAGGAACATCAGGATCAGCAACGGCAAGAGCCCCTCAAGGCCGGCCTGATACAGCTGACTTGGGTGCCGTACAATCTCCCCCGCGCGATCATCGGGAAACACCATACCCCAGGACACACTGGTGGCGCGCCCCCACAGCTCGCCATTGTTGAAGTTGGCAAGCCGCCCGAGCAACATTCCCATAGGGACGCTGATCGCGATGTAGTCACATACCCTCAGGAAGTTGAGCTTGTCGCGCCAGGTCACAAACATGATCGCGACCAACACTCCGACCAGACCGCCGTGAAAACTCATCCCGCCATCCCACATCCGCAGCAGTTTCCAGCTGACAAAGCCCTCACCCGAAAAATCGGTGAAGGCGCTGGGAATACCTGTGTCGCCGCCAGTGTAGAACACTGCGTAGCCCAGCCGTCCGCCAAGGATCACACCGAGCGTACAATAGAAGAACAGATCATCGGCATGGCGCTGCGCCATCGGCGCACCGGGAGTCTTGAGCGCCTTTGACGTGTGCCAATACGCAAAAATCACGCCGATCAGGTAAGCGAGCGAATAGAAGCGCAGCGTAAAGAAACCGAGATCAATCCCAGGTTGCAGGCCAAAATCGGACCAATAAATCGGATCAGCAGCACCGCTTGCAGCGAGTAGTGACAGCACCAAGTTAACCTCTTAAGAGCGATGATACGCCGTGTCGGCAGATATGCCGTGCGGTCTTTGGCACAGCGAGAGGTCTGGGGGAAGCCTTGCGCAGGCGGTCATTATTCAGGCGTGGCTAACGGGCCGCGTTGTCGAACAATTGTGCAAGATTGAACAGGAGAGAGATTCGCATGCCCACCCAGCTGGACACGGCGCTTGAAAAGATCATCGGCGAACTGACCAAGGAAGGACAGCCTTTCGCCACAGTGCCGTTCGAACGCGACGGGATTGAGATGCCCGCCTTCGCTGTCACTCCCCCAACATTGGCGCATTATTTCGCGCATTTCTGCAACCAGCACAAGGACGTCCCCTTCCTGGTCGATGGCGATATCCGGCTGACCTTTGGTGAAGCCTATGCCGCTGCTGTCTGCGTGGCGCAGGGCCTGGCTACCGAGCATGGCGTCGAAAAGGGCGATCGGATAGGTATTGCAGCGCGGAACTCGGCCAACTGGATCATCGCTTACATGGGCATAGCCATGGCCGGTGGGTGCGCAACCTTGCTTAACGGGTTCTGGTCAGGCGAAGAGCTGGCCTACGGTATCGATCTCGCGGAATGCAAAATCGTGCTCACCGATGAAGGCCGAGCGAAACGGCTCGATGGCCACAAGCATGCTGCCAAAATCGTGATGATCGAGCATGACCAGGCCCCGTCACAAGGTCTTGCGAATGTATGGGCAGCGCCTGGCGCGGATTCGCCATCGGTGGCGATGGCCATGCTCGGGCAGCTCGGCCCCGATGACGTCGCAACGATCCTCTACACGTCGGGATCGACCGGCAAGTCCAAGGGCGCCTGGTCCGATCATCGCGGCGTGATCCACGGTGTCATGAACTACGTCGCTCAAAGCGCGATGGCGAAACTCCTGCTAGAAAGCCAGGGTCAGGATTTGTCTGACCAGCCGTGTGCTCTGGTCGCTGTTCCTCTGTTCCACGTGACCGGCGAAGTTCCGCTATTCCTGCAAAGCTATGCGATCGCGCGCAAGCTGGTGCTGATGCCCAAGTGGAACGCTGCCGAGGCGCTGCGTCTGATGGCCGAGGAAAAGGTCACCTATTTCGTCGGCGTCCCGCTGATGAGTTATGAAATCGCCAACCATCCCGACCGCGAGAAATACGACCTGTCTGCTTGCAAGAGCTTCGCAGCAGGCGGTGCACCGCGCCCGGTGGAGCACGTAACCAAGATCAAGAAGGCCTTCCCGGAAGGCTTCCCGCTGCTCGGCTATGGCCTGACCGAGACCAACGCGATCGGCTGCGGCAATTTCAACGAGAACTACATGGCAAAGCCCGGCTCGACCGGACGCACGAGCCAGCCGATGGTCGATCTCGCGATCCTCGACGATGATGGCAACAAACTGCCTCAGGGCGATGTTGGTGAGGTCTGCATCCGCACGGTCGCCAATTTCCGCGGCTACTGGAACAACGACGAAGCCACCAAAGAGGCTTTCACCGATGACCAGTATTTTCGCACCGGCGATCTCGGTTACCTTGACGAGGACGAATACCTCTTCATCGTCGACCGCAAGAAGGACATTATCATTCGCGGCGGCGAAAACATATCGTGCATCGAGGTGGAAGACGCGGTCTATGCGCATGACGACATGGCCGAATGTTCGGTCTTTGGCCTGCCGGATGAGCGCATGGGCGAAGTCCCCGCGACAGTCTTCCGCATAAAGGAAGGTCGCGATCCGATGACACCCGCTCAGCTGCGCGAATTCCTGCTCACCCGGATAGCGCCGTTTAAGGTGCCGCTTGAAGAGCACATCTGGGTGGTAGATGAAGTGCTTCCGCGCCTTGGCACTCAGAAGATCGACAAGAAGACCCTGCGCGAAGAGTACAAGCAGAAACTGGTCGCGGCGTGATTTTGTACACCGCGCATAGACGACTGTTGCCGTGAGTGCGCCGCGTGTTCCCGGCCAGCGCGCGATAATCGACCGCCGCGCGCTGGCCGAGCGGGTGGCGACGCTTACGCAACAGCAAGGCGAAGCGGCGCGTCCGGCGATCCTTGATGAGCTGCGCAAGGCACTCGACAACGGTCGCAACGAACTGGCCCGCAGGCTCGCGGAAAAACCCTCCGCCGGGTACGAATGCGTTCACGGTTATTCTTTCCTGATCGACCAGCTCGTGCGGGTGATCCACGATTATCTAGTCGAGTACGTCTACCCGGTCCCCAATCGCACAGCGGCGGAGCGTCTCGCGATCCTCGCAGTGGGTGGGTATGGCCGCGCGGAAATGGCGCCGCATTCGGACGTCGACATAGCCTTCATCACCCCAATGAAACGCGCGCCGTGGTGCGAACAGGTGATCGAGGCGATGCTGTACCTGCTATGGGACTTGGGCCTGAAAGTCGGCCATTCCAGCCGTACGGTCGCCGACACTATGGCAATGGCGAAGGAAGATCTGACTATTCGCACCGCGTTGCTGGAAGGGCGGCTCGTCTGGGGTGAGCAGGCGCTCTACGATGAGCTGCGCCAACGGTTCTGGTCGGAGGTCGTGCGTGGCAGCGAGCGGCAGTTCCTCACGCAAAAGCTCGAGGAACGAAACCTGCGGCACAAGCGGATGGGCGACAGCCGCTATGTCGTCGAACCCAATATCAAGGATGGCAAAGGCGGTCTGCGCGACCTGCAGACTCTCTACTGGATCGGCAAGTATATCCACCGCGCTGAGACAGCATCCGAGTTGGTCAATGTAGGGTTGTTGACGAAAGTCGAGTATCGCAGCTTTCGCCGTGCCGAAGGATTCTTGCTCGCTGTGCGCAGCCATATGCACATCATCACAAATAGGCCCGAGGATCGTCTTACCTTCGACCTTCAACGCGAGGTCGCCGCCCGGATGAATTTCGCCGACCGGCCCGGCAAAAGCGCGGTCGAAAGGTTCATGCAATTCTACTTCCTGCAAGTGAAACGGGTAGGCAACCTGACCGGCGTCTTCCTAGCGCATCTCGACGAGGAATTCGCCAAGAAGCGCGTTCGCAGCGGTTTTTTTGCTGGCTGGAATGCAAAATCGCGCGATCTGAGAGGCTATGTCGTTGAGGCAGGCAAAATCAGGGCGCCGGGCGATGACTGGTTCAAACAGGATCCTGTGCGACTTATCGAAATCTTCCAGCTGGCCGAAGCCGAGGGGCTGGAAGTCCATCCGGACACGATGCGTCAGGCCGACCGCGATTCCAAACTGATCAAGGCGAGCGTGCGAAAGGACCAACGCGCCAACGCGCTGTTCCTTGACCTGCTGGCCGGTCGCAAAGATCCCGAGACGGCGCTTCGCTGGATGAATGAGGCAGGGGTGTTCGGACGGTTCGTACCCGACTTTGGCAGGGTCAATGCGCAGATGCAGTTCGACATGTACCATCACTACACGGTCGACGAGCACACGATCCGCGCCATTGGGCTGCTTAGCCAGATTGAGCGCGGCCTGCTTGAGACGGACCATCCGCGTGCGACCAAGCAGGTTCACAGGCTCGCCTCGCGCCGGGCGATTTACGTCGCGGTGCTGCTGCACGATATTGCCAAGGGGCGCGGCGGCGATCATTCGGTGCTTGGGGCCGATGTAGCGCGCAAGCTGTGCCCGCGTTTCGGTCTCGACGACAAGGAAACCGAGCTGGTCGCATGGCTGGTGCTCCAGCATTTGCTGATGAGCTCGACTGCACAGAAACGCGATCTTACCGATCCCAAGACAATCGAGGATTTTGTCGGCGAGGTGAAAACCATAGAGCGGCTGCGCAACCTCGCGATCCTGACGGTGGTCGATATCCGCGCAGTTGGTCCAGGCACCTGGAACAGCTGGAAAGGCCAGCTTCTGGGCGAGCTTTACGATGCCGCGCAGGAACGGTTGCGGCTCGGGCATAAGCGCAGTGGTCGCAAGCAACGGGTAGAGGCGAAGAAAGCGGCTGCGAGGGAGCAACTCGGGAAGAAAGCCTATCTGGTCGCAGAGGTCGGCGAGGTGCTGAGCGATGCATACTGGATCGCCGAACCCGAAGACATCATCGCCAAGAACCTAATCCAGTACGAGGAAGCGCGTCGCATCGAAGACCACCTTTCGATCCATTGTGAGGTCGATGAGGAGCGCGGTGCCACCTTGGTCAGCGTCATCGCCGCCGACCACCCAGGCCTGTTCTATCGCATGGCAGGCGGCATCCATCTCGCGGGCGCGAATATCATCGACGCACGCATCCACACTGCGATGAACGGCTATGCAGTCGACAACTTCCTGGTGCAGGACTTGCATGGCGAACCCTTCCGGGAAGAGCAGCAGATCGAGCGGCTCAAAAAGGGCATTCGCGACGCACTGCTAGCCAATATCGAGCTGGTGCCGAAACTCGCGGCGCGTCCGCTCATGCATTCGCGCGCCAACACATTCAATGTCGCTCCGCGCGTCAATTTCGACAACTCGGCTTCAAACCACTTCACCGTGATCGAAGTGACTGCTCGCGACCGCCCCGCACTGCTCAATCGGCTAGCCCATGCGCTTTACAAGGCAAATCTGATCGTTCAGTCCGCGCATGTCACCGCCTATGGCGAAAGCGCTGCCGACACGTTCTATGTGACCGATCTGACCGGGGCCAAGATCACCGCGCCGGATCGCCTCTCTGAGATCGAATCCGCGCTGCTGGCAGCTGCGAGTGATAAACGCCAGGAGCAACTCGAAGAAGTCTGAACGCCGCTTATCGACAAGTGTGACCGATATAGGTTGCATTTGCACGACTCATTGCTAAACGGCGCTTCCCCTACGTCAGGAGAGAGAGATTCATGATTGTTCGTACCGCATTGCGGCGCACTTCGGTTGCGCTGCTTCTTTGCTCGTGCGCTGCCACCCCCTTTGCAGCCTACGCCCAGGACACCGCCGAAAGTGACGTTGTCGAAGACGCTCAGGAAGAGCGCCAGAGCGCGCTCGACAGTTTTGGCGAGATCGTCGTCACGGGCACAAAAACACAGGATCCTGAAGACGTTCAGGATGTCGCTCTGGCCGTGACTGCGTTCAATGCCGACACGCTTGAAGCCTTTAAGGTGCGTGATATTCAGGGCCTCACTTTCCAGGCACCAAACGTCTCGCTCGACCAGATCGGTACCAGTCGCGGTCAGGCGAACTTCTCGATCCGTGGCCTCGGAATCAACTCCTCGATCCCCTCGATCGATCCAACCGTCGGCGTTTTCGTCGATGGTGTGTATCTGGGCATTAATGGCGGCGTCGTGTTCGACCTGTTCGACCTTGAAAGCGTCGAGATTCTGCGCGGCCCGCAGGGCGTATTGTTCGGTCGCAACGTGACCGGCGGTGCGGTGCTCATCAACACCGGCGACCCGACAGAGGAATTCCGCGGCAAGTTCCGCGCGGCGGTTGATGGTCCACTGCTGGACGGTGGTCGCGGTGGCGCGAACTACACCGCAAGCGGTGTGATCTCCGGCCCAATCATCGAAGACAAGCTGCTGTTCAAGGTCGGCGCCTACTACAATAACGACGAAGGTTATTTCACCAATCTGTTCGATGGCTCGAACCACGGCGCGGCTGAAACCTACATCCTGCGCGGCGCACTCGAAGCGCGGCTCGGCGATCTCACGCTGACAGGGAAGGTCGACTATTTCGACAGTGAAGGTGATGGCCCAAGCGCTCAGAACCGCGGCACTTTCGACCGTGAGAGCTTTGATTTCGCGATCGACAACCCCGGCTCTTACACGAACGAAACCTTTAATGCCTCGCTGACGGCAGAGTGGGATATCGGTCCGGGTACGCTCACCAACATTTTCGGTTATCGCGATTATCAGGCGACCACCGATGCCGATATCGACGCGCTGCCCGTATTCCTATTCCACTCAAACACCGAAACCGCGCAGGACCAGATTTCGAACGAGATCCGCTACGCGATCTCTACCGACAATTTCGATCTGACCGTCGGCGGCTTCTACTTCGACCAGCGTCTCGAATACACCGAAGTGCGCGATATCCCGGTGTCCACCCCGCTGCCGTTCTTTGGCGGTGGTGCGCAGGATCATGAAGTCATCGGTCTATTTGCCAACGGGCAATTCTATCTGACCGACAATTTCTCGGTCATCGGTGGCATTCGCTGGAGTCAGGAAACCAAAGATGCGGACATCACCTTCATCCGTCCACGGCCCGAGTGTTCAGTCCTGCAGGGCACCTGCCCGACCACCGGCACAAACCCGTTCATACCTGGAGAAGATAACGGCTTCTCCGATCGCGTGCGGTTCCGCAACGTGTCACCAAAAGTGGGCGTGCAGTATGAATGGAACGACAGCCAAGTCTACGCGCACTGGACCCGTGGCTTCCGTTCGGGTGGCTACAACTTCCGCATTACCGATGTCCCGGTTTTCCAGGTCGCCGTGGCGGAAACGGGTAACTTCTTCTTCGATGAAGAACGGGTCGACAGTTATGAGATCGGCGGCAAGTTCCAGACGGTCGATGGCTCGTTCACTCTGAATGTCGCTGCATACCTCACCGACATCTCGGATCTCCAGCGCGAAGTTAACCTCGCCGACCCAGGTGCAGGTGTGGTCCAGAATGTCCTCAACACTGCGGATGCGACGATCCTCGGTTTCGAAGCCGAAGCGCGCATGCGCCTGTCGGACTCGCTCATCGTGACAGCCAATGTCGGTATCATCGACGACGACTATGACGCGGCGTTCTTCGACATTTCAAGTGACGGCGTGGTGGATGAAGAAGATCTGGCGCTGCGCCTGCCGCGTGTGCCGGAGTTTACCTGGGGTGTGGGCCTGATCCACGAGTTGTTCCTGGGTGACAACGAGATCCTGACTCGCGTGAATTACCAGTTCCGCGACGAATTCGCGTTCACCGACAACAACTTTGGGTTCATTCAGGCGTCCGACAATCTCGAAGCCAACATCACCTGGGTCACACCGGTCGACGGGTTCTCGCTGTCGATCTACGGTCGCAACCTGTTCGATGAAGTTCAGGCCGGTGGCGACACTCAAGTGCCATTCGGCGGACCTCTGTCGAACGGCGTGAACCGTCCCTTCGATCCCGCTCCCGCAGGCGGCACGTTCTCGCCGCTGGCGCGCGGTCGGAACGTCGGTGTCGAAGCATTGTTCGAATTCTAAGCTGAACAATCCGATGAAACACAAAGGGCGCTCCAAAGGGGGCGCCCTTTTTATTGGGCGTCAATCCTCGGCCATCACAAGCAGCAAGGCGATCTTTGTGTCGTCCATGCCGATAAATGCCCATTCGAATGTGGCGCGTGAGATCGGATTCCAACCGAAATACATTCGATTCGTCAGGATGATGCGGTGTTCCGGACTGAACGCGTTGAGGAATTCGAGACCGCAACTTTTCGCGTTCTCATGCCCGAGCCATTGGACCTTGGTGAAGACCATGTCCATGCCCAGAGCATCGTCGAACGCCGCAACTGCGGATCGCGGGACGTCTTCATCACCCGTACTGTCGAGCATCTCCCAATTCAGACCGATCGGCTGGAGGTCGAAGTCTTGAACAAAGCGATCGGCAATGGCCGAGTGAGTGCCTGATTTGCCTTCCAGCATTCGCGCCTCAAAGACCACTTCCGCTCTCGACTCCAGCGGTCCTCGCCACGTGGCTATGAAGCGGTTCAGTCTCTCAAGCTCGTCAGTCAAGCCTGGCTCCGCGCCCCGAACAGGGCTGTGCCAACCCGAACATGCGTCGCGCCCAACTGCACCGCCGTTTCGTAATCGCCGCTCATGCCCATCGAGAGGCCATCAATCCCGTTGTCGTCGGCCAGCTTGGCAAGAAATGCGAAGAACGGCGCGGGCTCTATGTCGGCAGGTGGCAAACACATCAGCCCGGCAATGGGAACATTCGTATGGCGCACTTTGGCGAGAAAATCGGGCAGTTCAGAGATCGGGCAGCCGCCCTTCTGCTCTTCGTCGCCGATATTGACCTGAACGAAGCACGGGATGCGCTTGTCCGCCTTGTCCATCGCTCTGGCGAGCGCCTTCAAGAGGCTCGGCCGATCGAGAGCGTGGATGCAGTCAAACAGCTCAACCGCGTCTTCGGCCTTGTTCGACTGCAGCTGGCCGATAAGGTGAAGCTCCGTGTCGGGGTAGGCTTTGCGCAAGGCGGGCCATTTGCGCTGCGCTTCCTGCACGCGGTTCTCTCCAAAAACGTAATGCCCGGCTTCAAGCAGTGGTGTGATTGTCTCTGCCGGATGTGTTTTACTGACCGCAATCAACGTCACATCATCACGTTCGCGGCGTGTGATTTTGCACATGCGCGCGATTTTCTCTTCGACCTCGGCCAAAAGAGTTTCGGATCGGGTGGCTGCACTTTCCATGAGCACGCGCTATAGCGTGGCGATGCCGCGACACCAGTCCCTGCCGCATGTCTGGCTCATCTCCGATGCGCGTAACGACGCCGAGCTGGAGGACGCGCTAATGCGGATACCGCGCGGGTCAGGGTTCATCTTCCGCCACTATCACCTCGACAATTCCGAACGGTGGGAGCGGTTTCGCGCGCTTCGCAGGATAGCTCGCGCGCATGATCACACGGTCATCCTCGCAGACAGTGCATTGACTGCGACAGACTGGGGCGCAGACGGAATCTACGGTGCACCAAGATCGTTCTACCCGCGCCGCCGGGACCTCTTGCATTTCGCAACCGCCCATGATCTCGCTGAGATTGGCCTTGCGAACCGGCTTGGAACCGATGCGGTGTTGCTCTCACCAGTCTTTGCCACGCGCTCACATCCGGGAGGCAAAGTGTTGGGTAAAGCCCGTTTCCGATTGCTGGCGCATCACGCACAAGTGCCTGTGATTGCGCTTGGAGGGATGGATCGACATGGCGCAAACTCCCTCAATTGGCCCCGCTGGGCCGCGATCGATGGCTTGAGCCAGGCAATCGATTCAGCGCACATTCCTTGACCGCTCCGACTCAAGGATTCATGGTGTGTTCCGATAGGAGGACATAGGAGCGCAATCATGGCTTCGCGAGCGATCAACACCCGAAAATCCGATGCCGATTGGCGGGCTGGCCTGCGCCGTTCACTGCGCCGGACCGCGCAAATGACGGGCGCGGGCGTATTGCTTGTGGCGATGATCTTCCTCGCGCTTTCGCTCGCGAGCTACACCCAGACCGACCCTAGCCTCTCGACCGCAGCCTCACCCAATCAGGTGAGCAATTGGATGGGTCTCACTGGAGCTTGGGCGGCCGATCGGGTCTTGTTCGCCTTCGGCCTGCCAGCCATCTTGCTGCTACCGTTGCTTTATGTTTCGGCGCGCAGGCTTTGGCGCGACGTCGAAAGTGGCGATGAGGTGGAAACCACCCGCTGGTGGCTACCGACAGGCCTTCTGCTGATCGCGATCGTTCTTTTCTCGACCGTGCTTGCACTGGCCTTTGATACGCCGGCCGGCACTTTGCCCGCGCAATTGGGCGGAGTCTCGGGCCTGCTTGGCGCGGGAGCCATCGAAGCTCTGGCATCACGCTTCGGTGAGAGCGCGGAGGGTTGGGTGATCCTCGGCGCGGCGCTCGCCAGCCTGGCTGGAGCGGTCGCGCTGCTCACCCGCGTCTTTGCGATCGACTGGCGCGCGCTTCTGACACTGCCTAACTTCATGACCGGCGGCGAAGGTGTGCTGTGGCGCCTCCCGGGCCTCGGCCGGTTTGGCCAGCTGGCGCGGCCAGGTGGCGATGGCGATGATACCGCACCTTCGCAAAGGGCGCGCCGCAAGCGAAAGACAGAACCTGAAACGCGCGCCGAGCCAACACCGCGCCGCTCACCCGAAATCACCGATCCATCGGCCCCGCCCAAGAAAGCCGCTCCTGCCAAACAGAATCAGGGTGACATGTTCGCAGACTACAGCCTGCCGAGCCTTGAGCTGCTGACCCCACCGCCAGAGGATGACGCGCCAAAGCTCGACAAGCTTGCGCTGGAGCGAAACGCCCGGCTGCTCGAAAACGTGCTCGACGATTTCAACGTAAAGGGAGAGATTACCGCCGTGCGCACCGGCCCGGTGGTGACGATGTACGAACTGGAACCAGCTCCTGGGATCAAGGCCAGCCGTGTGGTCGGCCTCGCCGAGGACATTGCGCGCAATATGAGCGCGATATCTGCACGCGTCTCACCCATCCCAGGCAAGACGGTGATGGGGATCGAACTACCCAACACTGACCGCCAAATGGTGATGCTGAAAGAACTCGCCGCCTGCGCAGCTTTCGCGGACTCCAAGGGCAATCTGCCGATCATCCTTGGCAAGGATATCGCTGGCGAACCGATCATCGCTGATCTTGCCGCTATGCCTCACCTGCTAGTCGCCGGGACAACCGGCTCAGGTAAATCGGTCGGGCTGAACTGCATCCTCCTCAGCCTGCTCTATCGCTTCACGCCCGCCGAATGCCGTCTAATCCTGATCGATCCCAAGGTGCTGGAGCTCAAGAGCTACGACGACATTCCGCATCTGCTGTCGCCCGTTGTGACCGAACCGCACAAATCCGTGCGCGCGCTTAAATGGGCAGTCGAGGAGATGGAGCGACGGTATCGCATGATGAGCTCGATCAATTCGCGCAACATCAACAGCTTCAATGACAAGGTCAGCGCCGCAGCTGCAAAGGGCAAGCCGTTGGGGCGCCGCGTGCAAACCGGTTTTGATCCGGACACGGGCGAGCAGCTCTACGAAGAAGAACAGCTCGATTACCAGCCGCTGCCGCAGATCGTGCTGATCGTCGACGAGCTAGCCGACTTGATGGTGACGGTCGGCAAGGAAATCGAAGTTCTGATCCAGCGTCTCAGCCAGAAATCGCGTGCCGCCGGCATCCACCTGATCATGGCGACCCAACGCCCATCGGTTGATGTCATTACCGGCGTGATCAAGGCCAATCTGCCGACCCGGATCAGCTTCAAAGTGACCAGCCGCATCGACAGCCGTACTATCCTGGGAGAGCAAGGTGCTGAACAGCTGCTGGGCAAGGGTGACATGCTCTACAAGCCCAACACCGGCGCGATGGTGCGGGTGCACGGCCCGTTTGTAAGCGACGAGGAAGTCGAAGCGGTTGCCGATTTCTGGCGCGCGCAGGGATCGCCTGAATATGTGGATGCTGTCACGGAAGAGCCCGAAGACGGCGGCGGGTTGAACTTCGAAGACGACCTCACTGCCTCTGACAGTCCTGAAGAGCGCAAATATCGTCAGGCATGCCAGATCGTGATCGAGAACCAAAAGGCGTCCGGGTCATGGCTGCAGCGCCAGATGGGCGTCGGCTACAACACGGCTGCGAAGTGGATTGAGCGGATGGAGAGCGAAGGCCTGGTGGGTCCAGCTAACCATGTCGGCCGACGCGAGATTTTCCGTGATCAGGATGGCAATCCGCTCTGATCTGAAGCCCGCCTATTCGCCTGGCTCGCCATCCTCGGCCATCATCAACCGCTCGATTGCAGGCTCACCGCTCTCGCCATCACGCACACTGACTTCCTCTTCCGTTAGCGGACGGAATCTGATCGCAAGCGGCGTAATCGTACCGTCTTCACGCTGGCGGATGGTCACGATCCCGCGCTGATCGCGGTCCCGCATTTCCTCTTCGATTTCCAGCGCACGATCCTGACCGACATAAAACCGCCCGCGCTCAAGACTGGTGAGACCGTAGACGCTCGTACCATCGGATCGTGCAAGATGCGCGCATTCGCCGACTTCCGCCTCCTGAATGCTCACCGCCCGATCAAGCGCGGGAGCCTCGCCATATAGGCAAAGTATCTGTGGTCCACCTCTGGACCGCCAGAGGCGATCCTCGCTATCTTCGGCATTGTGGACTGGTTCTGGCCAGTCATAGGTAAATTCGACGTAGTGACCACGCAGCAGATCGCGTGGGTCATAGCCCTCGATTTCGACGTCCCAATCTGTGCCCTGGCGACTGAGGTAATCGCTCCATCCCCACAGCGCGACGAGCCCGAGCACGGGTGCAATCGCGGTGACGAGGCGGGCAGTGCGCGTCATTGCTCCGTCTTTTCCGTACCCTCAAACGGCGGTGCATATTGACGCGACACTCGCACCGCGATCCATGCAACGCCCAGGATGAGCACTCCTGATACAATCAGGCCAAACCCGCTCAGCAACAGGTCGCTCGCCAGTTCGAAACTGAGGATGATGAGCCGCAGAGCGATTGCCGCGACCGCCATCTGAAACACGCCACGCCATCCTGCATATAGCGCGGCCGCTGCGATCGCTGCCCACAGCACCATGAAGACAAGCGCGGCGAGGACTTCCAAGCCGTCTACGGCATAGGCAAACAGCAAGGCGGCACCTGACGCAGCAATAATCGCGCCGGACATCCGACCCGATACGGTAGGCCGCACCAGCAGCACCAGCAGACCCGCGCCGAGCCCCATTCCGGTTCGCACTATCTGGCTTGTGCCATCGCCGATAAGATCATTCGATCCAGACTCGCCTGCACTTGCAAGCGCACAGAAAATCGAGGCTCCGCCGACTGCGTAGGCCAAGCCCAACTGCTCCAGCCGCCGCCAGAATGCGGTTCTCTCACCGCGCCCGCGCATCCACGCACCAAGAGGAGCAAAAAGAACCGGAAGCGCCGTTACGAAGGACATCCACAGATACGGCGGCGGCTCACCCTCCGGGCGTCGCGTCAGAGAGTCGGTGGCCCAATTGAATTCCCATACACAATAGACCGATCCGCCGACCACGAGAGCAGCCGCAAGCCAGCTCCGCCCCATGAGCAGCAGGAGCGGCCCGAACAGCACCAACCAGGTAGCGAGCGGCTCCCACAACGGAGCGCTGGTCTGGTAGACTTGGCCGAGATGGCCGAAGAAAGTGAGGCCCAGCGCAGCCGCAACGAAGAGCAAAGCTTCAATCGCCCAAGGCGAGACCTCGGCCAGTTTACTCTCGCGCAGTAAAACGGCGGCCAGAACAGCGATGATCAGAGTGAGATGGATCGCGAGACGAACCTGTCCGGGAATTTCATCCCAATTGGCAGCCACCACCGAAATAAGTCCGAGACCGATCGCTAGCGCACCTATGCCGAACACCGCCCACATAGCGAGCGGCTTGGTGTGCTCGGCCTCATACGCAATCAATCGCATGCGCGTCGATTCATCGATAAGACCGGCAGCGTGCCAGGCATCGATCTTGCTTGTGCTCATACAGCGAAGCTAGCGGTGAGCTTGATAAACGGCAATCTGTCTATGACCGAGTACCGAGGCCATATCAGTCCTGCGACTCCAGGTCTTCGCCCGTCATTACAGTGAGGTTGGCGATCGCATCACTGCTGGTGGTCTGAACCTCTTGCGTTGCCGGAACGAGCCCGATCGCAGCGAGCGGACCGCCTTCGCTCCAGCTCTCGACCCATTGTGCGAGGTATTGCTCAATGCCAGGCGTCACGCCGATATGGGCCTTCTTCACATAGATGTAGAGCGGGCGCGATGCGGGATAAGACCCATCTGCAATCGTTTCTGCGGTGGGCGCAATACCGTTCATCGGCAGGCCCTTTACCGTATCGGTATTCTCTTCGAGATAAGAATAGCCGAACACCCCGATAGCACGCGGATTGTTGCCGACCTTGCGCACGATCAGATCGTCCTGTTCGCCTTGATCAATGTAAGCCGCATCCCGGCGCATGGCGTGACAGTTCTGTTCGAACTTGGTCGGATCGCTTTCTTCAAGCGCCGCCATCGCGGCATTGGTTCTGCAGACCGGCTGCATGACGATATCCAGCAAAGCATCGCGCGTACCCGACGTGCTTGGCGGACCGTAGACCAGGATCGGTTCATCTTCGAGCGAACCGTCAACGTCAGACCAGTTCTCGCTGGCTTGCTCTTCACCAAACGGATTGGCGGCGAGCGCGCGGTATACTATGCCCGGCGTCAGTTCGAGGTCGATCCCGTCATCGACCGAAGAGGCGAAGGCGATCCCATCGCGCCCAACTTTGATCTCAAGGATCTCTGCAACGCCATTATTGTTGCAGCCGTTGAACTCAGTGATGGTCATCCGGCGCGATGCGTTTGCAATGTCTGGTGTTTCAGGGCCCTCGCCCGCACAGAACGTCTCGATACCTTCGCTGGTCCCGGTGGACTCGACCAGCGGCAGCGCTGCTCCTTCATTGGCCGCCACGTAATCTGCGGCGACCTTTTCTGCGAACGGAAAGACTGTCGAAGATCCCGTAACCGCGATCGGATCGGGGCCCGCTTCTTCGGCAGACTCACCACATGCCGCCAACAGCGCGATTGAGGTTCCCAAGAGTACGGTCCTGCGCAACCGACGGAATCCAAAGCGCGGTGCAGCGGGTTCGTTAAGCGGGGATGCGGTCATGGTGTCCTCCTGTGGGGGGTCAGAGTTCAAAACGCCGAAAATCGGCTTCAGCTTTCTTCTATTGGAGGCTCAGCCAAGGCCTCACCTGTCAATTCCGTGCGCGCCAACGTCAGCAGTTCGTTCACGCGGCGCTCGTTCTTGGCCATTTCCTCCGTCGGCGATGCGACCAGCCCGATTCCCGCAAGCGGGCCATCGGCCTTCCAGTTCTTCACCCACTCCTGCAAATACAGATCAAGCCCCGGGATAGCGCGCATATGCGCTTTCTTTACATAGACATAGAGGGGGCGGGCCCCGGGGTAATCGAAGTTTGCGATGTTCTCGTATGTCGGGTCGACCCCGTTCATCGGCAGACCCTGCACCTTGTCCGCATTCTCGTCGAGGTAGGAGAAGCCAAACACGCCTACCGAGCGCGGATTGCTCTCGATTTTCTGGACGATCAGATTGTCCTGTTCGCCCTGATCGACATAGGCACCATCGGAGCGGACTTCGGTGCAGATCTGCTGATGGCGATCTTCGTCGGTTTCCTTGAGCGCAACCATGTCCGGATTGGTGTCGCAGCCAGCTTCGAGCACCAGTTCCTTAAGTGCATCGCGGGTGCCGGACGTGCTTGGAGGACCATAGACCAGGATCGGTTCATCGGGCAGCGAGGGGTCCACATCGGCCCAGGTCTCCGCCGTCTGTTCGCCGCCATAGGGATTGGCGGCGAGCGCTTCGTAAACGGTCCTTGGGGACAGGTTCAGCTGGATACCCCCGCTGGCCGATGCGAATGCGATGCCATCCAGCCCGACCTGCAACTCGATTACCTCCTCGACCCCATTGGCGAGACACTTGTCGAACTCGCTGACCTTCATGCGGCGCGAAGCGTTGACCATATCGGGAGTGTCTGCACCGACGCCCGAGCAGAATAGCTGGATACCGCCGCCGGTCCCGGTTGATTCGATCAGGGGAGATTTGTAGTTCGGCTGCGATCGAGCAAAGCTCTCGGCGACCTGCTTGGCGAAGGGATAAACCGTTGAGGAACCAACGGCACGGATCGAATCGCGCGAACCTCCGCCAGCCCCGCCATCGCACGCAGCCAGTGTAAGCGCGACGATACCCAAAAAACCAAAGCCCACTGTGCGATTTGTCATCTCGATCCCCGCTCTCATCCCTTGCCCGGCGCTATGCGTAGTCTGTGACACGTTCGTGACCAAACGCCCTCGTGCGGCCTTAAGACTAGCAGGTCTTTGAGGACATCCCAATGAACGATGGCTCTCTCGTTTTGTGGCAACTTGCAGTGCAGAGTACGAGATGTTGCAAAAACGACAGAGCCACTGAAATCATTTGATTTTTTTGTTTCCACCTCTGAGATCTTCGTTCCCGTGTTTAAGATCATTGTAAGGGGTTTCGGCTAGAACTCTAAACATGGGACGCCCCGCCCTCTTGAAACTGCTGGCAATGCTGGCAAGCTTGCTCGCGCTTATGCTGTCAGTGCCCGCATTGGCCAGTGCTCAGCACGCGCCTGCGGCCTCCCCTTCATGTCATGCAGCATCGGATGCAACGCGGAATTTCTCCGACATGATCGATGGCAGCGCGTGGATTTGCTCGGACAAAAACTGGGAGGCCAATCGACCGGTCGCGTGGCTGCGTTTCGATGCTTCAAGCTGGGCCGACGAGATGCTCCCGCGCCATTTCATCTCCCGAATTTCGCGGCATGACAGCATCGAATTTGCTGCGCTGGATGCTGACGGGACTTTGCGAACCTTGCGACATGACGAAGCTGCAGGCCGCCCGTTTGGTGGCGGACCGGCGTTTGAGCTGGCGCTACCAGAGATTACCGAGAACACGCGAGCCCTACTGGTGCGGATCGAGCGGCCGCATTCGATCCCGTTGCTCACCGAGGCAAAGCTGGCCGTCGCTCCGGAAGATGTCGCATGGTCACAACATGAGATGATCCTGCTGGCTCTGGTCATCGGCATGCTGGTGCTGCCGCTGTGTTTCGATGTGAGCTTCTTCATCGTCCTGCGCGAACGCTCAGTCATGCTCCACGCGATCATGGTTGTGGCCATGATGACCTATGTCCTGTTCGCAGGCGGGCTGATCTCGGTGTTTGCTACGCTACCGGTTGCCCTTATTGCCGTGCTGGCGCCGCTTAGCTGGGCGATAGGGT
>JBCCVO010000035.1:0-19676 GCA_039195235.1 Pseudomonadota bacterium | reverse complement strand
TCACGAGCTCAGCGAGACACGCAAGAAGCTCTCCACCGCTGCCGCAAAGTTCGACAGAGCGGCGAAGTCCCTGGGTTCGGCATTCGATGAGATTGAGACTTTGCAGGCGCGCGTCGCGGCTCTGGATGCGGCCGAGCGCGTGGACGTGAACATGCGGAAGTGGGGCTACGTGCGCGCGCTCTGGCATGCTGCGGCACCCATGTGCCGAAGGCTCGGACTGGCCCGCACAATGGGCACCAGGCGCGACGGCCCACTCGCCGACAAACTCAAACCGAGGAAGAACTGACCATGCCTGACTCTCTCTCAAGAGCAGGGCTTACCAGCCAGCGGAAGAGCGTTGGACATGCCGCCCTGAAGCTTCACGACGCGCTCCCCAACCGGCTCAAGAAGAAGGCAGAGGGCGTCTTGGATGCCTCGGCGGACTCTTCAGCTGCCAACCTCACCGGCCTAGCCACCGAGCTCTTGTCAATCGTTAGCGCGAGGCGAGATGAGATGCTCGACAGTATCGTCAGCAGCACCGGGGCGGATCGCAACCAAGCGGCACGTGCGCTCGAAGCCACGCCAGCCGGACGCACGCTCCAGGAAGTCGAGAGAGAACTGCGCGACGTGAACGCCGTGCTCGCCGGAGCAGCCGAGGTGCTCGACAACATGGTTTCGAAGGCGAAGCTCGAAAGGCTGCGTGGAGTGGTTGCGGTGCAACCGGCAAGCGACCAGCGGGAGGAACTGTTGGCCGTGATCGACGAGGCCACCGCCTCCGGCGCAAACGACCGGGCGTATGGACTGATGCTGAAGGCCCTGGAATCGTTACCACACAAGGAACAAGAGATGATGGAAAAGCACGAGTTCGCAAAGAACGGCCACTTGCCAGACACATACTACGACCGGTTCGGAAACGTGCGGGCCGAGATGGTCGGCCGTGCACAGGAGCACCTCGCCAAGACGCTCGGGCCGCAGCCAGCCCATGACCGCGGCGAAACATCCGCTGAGCGAGAGTACTACGGCAAGGTGGAGGCAATGACCTCAGAAGGAATCAGCTTCGAGGCAGCCTCTGCCCAGGTCAACGCACAGGAACCGGAGCTCGCCAAGCGCGTCTTCGGCTGAACAGTCTCCTCGTGGTCGGAAGCCAAGCCCTTCGCGCTTCCGATCGCAAGACCAGGCCGGCGGCGGCTTAACCCGCCGTCGGCCACACGTTCAAAAAAGCGTTGCCCGGCTAAGCAGCAGTCTATCATTATCTGAGAAACGTCCCGCGCAGGGACCAAGACTCCAATAGTTGGCTACATGCGAGCTGGCGTCTCCTTCTTGTCATGCGCCCGTGAATCCAGCGGGTTTTGACACAGGAGAATAACGTGAACGACAACGAAGAGAACGCTGAGCGCCTGTTGCGCATACTTGGCGATCGGGAATGTCCCGATGAACTGGTGGGCGCGGTTGCCCCGCCCTTGACTGACTTAGTTGCGGCGCTCGACGAGTTGACGAAGGTGGTTTCAGTGGTCAGGCAGGCCAACCCACACTTCCACTACGCCGAGGATTTCGCGCTGGCCGAGCTGGTAAGCCGGACCGACCCTGCAGATTGGCGTCACAACCCGTTCGACTGGCGCTCTGACCCAGATGCCTGGCTTGATGGAAGCTTGGTTGACCTCGCGGTCAACTGTGCTTCTCGGGTTGCGTATGAGCGAAGAGAAACCGCTTAGGCCTTGGAAAAGTGAAGGTCGGTAGCGCAATCATCGCACTGCCGGCCTCAACGGGGTCTCGTTCAACTTTCAACGCCAGCGTCGCTCCTATTGTCGCCGTCCACTTCATCACGCTCTTTAGAATGGGGGGTAAATCATAGATTAAGAACGGGAGAACGTTGATATCAAGATCAGAGAATCAATTGAGCTTTTACTTGACATAATTGCTTTAAATGGGAGATTTAGATCGGGTGTAGGGAAGGGTTTATTGATGACCTTGCGATTTCAATATAGGGTAATTGCTTTAGGGCTGCTTGGGTTTGGTGCCGCTGGATGCATGCATACTGAGCCCGAAGCCCTTACATATTACGGTAGCATGGCATGCTCTGCAGAGTCTTGTCCCAAGGACAATGATGTCTCGTTAGTTCTTGGAGTGGCCACGCCAGCGCCCAAGCCGCTGCGGTTCACCACGCTCGATCCAAAGGTTCAAGCGGCACTGATCGAAGCATCCGATCAAGAGCAGCGCGTAGCACTTCTCCGCAACACGCCGTTTTCGGGGTCAAGTAGTAATGTCGACAACAGTAGGGTGAAGCAGACGCGAGAAGTCACTTTGGCGTTGGTCGAGTCGCCCCAAATGCATCCAGCAAATCGCGTCCAATCTGCAACTCTCAATCTCGCTGCTCCAAAGGATTGGGAGATCAAGTCACTGAGCGATTTTGTCGATGTCAACACCACCATTGCGGTCGGTTCAATCACAGACTCGGCAACAGCCTCATTCTCGTCGAATCTCGGAGTAACTGCACCACTGACTGCTGGCCTTGCCGCCAGCAATGAAGAAACGTCAAGCGCTACTCAGCAAATCACGCGCTCGATTACAGCTACGCAATACACTGTCACGGGCAATGTGGTGACGATCCCGATCCGAGCGCCTCTTCCTCAGATTACAGCGAGCCGAACCTACAAATTCAAAATTGCGATGGAGTATGCAGGCGAGAAGGTTGGGGTACCGATTAGCAAATTCAGGATCGGCGACAGCAAAATCCCGTTGGACCAATCAGTCGAAGTCTATCCTCATGAGGAGCCTGGTTCGCTTGTCGCTTCTGGGAGATACACTCTGCGACAAGTCGCGCGTTCCACGCCGTCGAACCTAAATGAGGAAAGCGTCCGCTCGATCAAGGAAGGCGACGACATAGTCACTTTGATTGAGGGGACATTGTCTGGCGAGCTCGAGAAACCCCTTTTTCGAGATGCCTCATCTTCGCTCGTGTATCTTGAGTATGACGGCAAGCCTGTCCGGATCGCGACCCCCACATCACGAGTTCCATTTTGCGTCTTCCTACCGTCGCCGCCGGAAGCGTTTGCGCTGGTCAATTGGATGAAGCGAGCCAAAAAGTCACAGGGAGATGGCTGGAAGTTGGTCGATCCTGCCGGGAATCCGATACCTGATAATTCCGCCGCTGGAATAACCGTTCGCAACGGACATACTGAAATGAAGGCGCAGGATGTCGCTCATGTCTGGCAAATCGCCGAGCTTAGAGGCTGCTCATTCCCTTTCCGCGAATAAAACCAGAGAGGATCTTATGATGGATGACCCACAAGAATCTGAGAACGGTACGCAAGGAGAAGGGGAGGACCAAGCTCAGGATACTGAGCAAGGAGAGCCTCAAAACACCCGTGTAACACTTCCCGAAATCGTCCGGCAGGGTCTCGTAGCTCCGGCAAACGACAAAGTGCCGGTCGAGCTAAACGATACCTTTATGAATTACTTCGAACAAACCTTCGGTCAAGGGTGCTACTTCGACAAACATGGGTGCCTTTGGTGCCCAGATGGGAATGGCAACTACCAGCTGGTTTCTTGCCCGGTCTGACAAAGAGAACCGCACGCCGGACCTAGGGTTGCCCAGTAGGTGCGGAAGCAAGCCATTGGAGCCTCAGGTTCGGGTCCAATTCGGGTCTAGATCCATAGTAGGGCAGGGACTACACGAGCTCTGAAAGCCAGAAAGTCTTACGTTTTCAGTGGTGCGGGTGGCGGGACTCGAACCCGCACGATCAAAGATCAGGGGATTTTAAGTCCCCGGCGTCTACCATTCCGCCACACCCGCATATGCTCGCAGCCGCGCCGCGATAGCCAGCCCGTGTGCAGCAAGCAAGCAAAGCAACTGCACCGCAGGTAAGTAGAACCCTTGCGCTGCCGGGAGTAGCGCTCCATTTGCAAAGACCACAGATCTTGCGAGCATTTCAAAGGGGTATCGCGTGGCCAACGAAGTGGTGGAGACGATCCAGCCGGCGGTAACGTTGCTGGGTCTGGGCATTGGCGCCGCGCTCGTCTCGCGAGCCTGCAAGCTCAATCCGATTGTAGGCTATCTGGTGCTTGGGCTTGGCCTTGCAGCGCTTGGTTTTACCGACGACTTCAGCGGACCTGTTGTTGCCACTATGGCGGAAGCGGGCGTGATGTTCCTGTTGTTCAATCTCGGCCTGCACTTCTCGTTAGGGCGAATCCGGGACGAAGCGGCCAATATCTTTGGCTTCGGCAGCCTGCAGATGCTGGTTGCGGGCGGAGCCTTTGCCGCGATCTTTTGGGCGATCGGACTGCCTACCGAGTTTGCGATCATCGGCGGGTTCGCCATGGGCCTTTCCTCGACCGCCGTAGTGATTGGCCTTGTGCGCGAGCGTGATCAGGAGGACTGTCCGGTAGGTCGTGCAGCGCAATCAATCCTGATCTTTCAGGATATTGCCGCGATCCTGTTGCTGGTGGCTGCAGGAGCGCTTGGCACGGGCGGTGCGATGGCTCCTGCACTCGGCATGGCAGGGGTAAAGGCGCTTGCGGCTTTTGGTATCGCGGTCCTGTTCGCGCGTTATCTCACAGGGCCGCTGTTCCGCCTGATTGCCCGCGCGGGCAGCAGCGAAGTTTACACAGCGACCGCTCTTTTCATCGCTTTGGCAGCAGGTTGGGCCACCGGTATTGCAGGCCTATCACTCACGCTCGGTGCTTTCCTAGGCGGAATGGCGGTCGCGGATTCGCGCTATCGCATCATGGTCCAGACCGAAATCGACGCGTTTCGCGGGCTGTTCCTCAGTTTCTTCTTCATTTCGGTCGGTCTCGCGATTGACCCTGTTCTGTTGGTGGAAAACTGGCTGCTGGTGATCGCCGCTTCCGTTGGCCTGATTGTGCTCAAGTGCTTCTTCAACGTGGTTGCAGGCCTCGCCAATCGCTGGTCGGTACCCGGCTCAATCCAGCTCGGGTTCCTGCTGGGTCAGGGGAGCGAGTTTGCGCTGGTGCTGTTCGCCCTCCCCGCTGTTGCCGGACTGGTGGAGCCACGGCTCATCTCGATCCTGGTGACTGCCATCGCCATCAGCCTTGCAGTCACGCCACTGGTTTCGAACATCGGGCGCACGCTCGCTGGGAAGTTGCGCGCTGGCCCGGCTGATGAAAAGCTATCGGGCGATGATGCACCTGTCGTGATCATCGGGCTTGGACCGGCAGGGCGGGCAGTCGCGGACGCTTTGACCTTTAACGATGTCGGTTATCTGGCGGTCGAGGCAAATACGCAGCAATTCGAGACCGCATTGGCTGACGGCTATCAGGTCCATCAGGCCAATCCGGGCGATCCGCGTAGCTGGGATGCGTTGGGGATGGGTAAACGCGAAGTCGTCCTGATCGCGACCGGCGGCGACCTTCCACTCTCTCGCCAGCTAACCCCGCTGGTACAGGAGCGCTTTCCCGATATCGTGCGCATCGTCGCGTTACGCGGTACAGAAGGTGTCGAGGAGTTTGCCGACTTAGGGATTCTTCCGGTTGATGTAACATCATCGCGCGGAATCGAAACGATCGTCGATGCAGTGTTCAACGAGCTGGACATCGAACGAAAACGCCCGGTGCGCGAGCACTCGATTCAGGAAGAAGCACGGGAAGCGGCCTGATCGCACTGTCTATGCAGCGCACGATCTATAGCAGGACGGTACAGTTCAGTCGTCGTTTAGGCGGCGACGGATATCCTTGCCAGCCTTGAAATACGGCACCCGCTTGGCCGGAACGCTGACCGCTTCGCCGGTGCGCGGGTTGCGTCCGGTGCGTGCTTCGCGTTCTCGAGTTGAAAAGGCGCCAAAGCCGCGCAATTCGACCCGTCCGCCTTCGGACAGGCGCTGAGCGATTTCGTCGAAGAAGATATCGACGACCTGCTCGATCTCTTCCGCGCGCAGTTCTGGATTGTCTTTGTGCAGCTCCTGCAACAATTCGGATCTGATCATATCGATCTCCCGGCGTTCCCAGGCAGATGGCTCTGCCGACCCGCCGCGTGCGGGTTTCCCCGCCATTTTTCCATATTGCCCTGACCCGAAGGGCGCTCTCAATAGAGTAATATTGCCAGAGCAAAGCCTCTGCCGCAAGCGACCGGGAAAATATTCTAGGTTATTATCGGATAATTAGGGCGAAAATGACTTGAAGGCTTGGAAATCAGCCGCGTTCGAGCAAGCGGGCCAAGTCCAGACCCAGACGGTCCATCCGGGCGCGGATTTCCGGCCACTCCTCTTGCAGAAAATGCTCACGCTCACGTGCGCGCAGCTGTTCCGCTGCGCCCTCGACGACATACATTCCAACCCCGCGTTGCACTTCGACCAGGCCATCGTTCTGGAATTGCTGATATGCTTTCGCGACAGTGAGCGGATTGGCACCCTGTTCAGCAGCAAGCGCGCGCACCGACGGTAGCATTTTGCCCTCCGGATACACGCCTTCGATGATCGCAGCGGCGATCTGGTCGCGCAGTTTCAAGTAAACAGGTCGGCTTTGGCTCATGAGTCCCGCAAATCCTCTCTTAGGTGCATCAGTGCCATAATACAGCCATGCGCGTCAAGGTCCTGACCAATGCGAGACGAGGGAACGTCCTCATGCGGTGTTCAGATGGGATGAACTGTAATCAAGGCTTCACACGAACGATTTGCCCGCTAGGGTGCCGGGCTTTGCGGCTCGACAAGGACGGGCGCTTACGGGGATTAATACGCTAAATGGCAACGCAGCAATTACCGCACGGGGACAGCGCAGGCACGATCTTGGGACATCCGAAAGGGCTGTTCGTTCTTTTCTTTGCCGAGATGTGGGAGCGGTTCTCCTACTACGGAATGCGCGCGCTGCTGATCCTTTATCTTACAAAGCATTGGCTTTTTGGCGATAGCGATGCCGGGATCATTTACGGCGCTTACACAGCGTTGGTCTACATCACCCCGGTTATTGGCGGTTATCTCGCAGACAAGTTCATCGGACAGCGTAAGGCCGTTCTTTTCGGAGCCGTGCTGTTGACGCTCGGCCATATCTTTATGGCGTTCGAGGGCGAGCCAGCAGCAGGTATCGAGGATAACCCGTATGTCTTTGTTTTCTGGCTGGCACTCGCGCTCATTATTGTGGGTTCGGGCTTCCTAAAGGCCAACATATCAGTGATTGTCGGGCAGCTCTATCCGCGCACTGATGTCCGCCGCGACGGCGCTTACACGATCTTTTACATGGGCATTAACTTGGGCGCCGCTATCGGTGCGCTGCTTTGTGGTTTTATCGGTGAAACCTATGGTTGGGCCTATGGCTTTGGTCTAGCGGGGATGGGCATGCTCGCCGGTCTCGTCGTCTTTGTCTGGGGCAAACCGCTTCTGCTCGGACGTGGCGAACCGCCAGCCCTTCTCGCTAAGGGTACCGAATGGTCCATCTACGGCTTTGGCCTCGGTCTGGTCGCGCTTTGCTGGATCGCGATCCAGTATCAGGACGCCGTGGGCGTTTTCTTGGGCACATTCGGGGCTGCGCTCGTGTGTTATGTTCTGGCGATAGCGACCTTCCAGCTTCCTTACGGCAGTTATTCGGCAGCCCCGAAACCGGCGCTCTACTCGTTTGTTGGGCTTGCTGGATTACTCGTCATTTCCATGTTCTTCGTCTCAAGCGGCATTGTTGCTGCACGACTTCCGGCGACAATTGGGTTTGGCGGAGTCTTGTCGGTAATGATCCTGCAGATGATCGAGAAGACCGATCACGATCGAGATCGGATAGTCGCAGCGATGTTTCTGATCATCGTATCGATCGTTTTCTGGGCACTCTTCGAACAAGCTGGATCGAGCCTCAATCTGTTCACCGACCGTAACGTCGACAGAAACATGCTCGGGATCGAATGGCCCGCTTCTACATTCCAGTCGATCAATGCAATCTACATCATCCTGCTCGCGCCGGTTTTCGCAACGCTTTGGACTTGGTTGGGCCAGCGTGGGGTAGACCCCTCCGCGCCAATGAAGTTTGGACTTGGCGTGGTTCAGGTCGGGCTTGGCTTTCTTGTTCTCGTTTGGGGGGCCAACAGTGTGGGCGTGAATGTACCGACACCAGTGATATTCATTTTTCTGATTTACCTGCTGCACACAACTGGTGAGCTATGCCTCTCGCCGGTTGGGCTCTCCGCGATGAACCGCCTCGCACCTGCGCAAATTGCATCGCTCATCATGGGAACTTGGTTTTTCGCGTCGGCCACCGGCAACTTCGCCGCCGGTCTGATCGCGGCAGCCACGGGCGCTGAAGGTGTGGGCGATGCATCTGGGAAAGAGGTCGTACTCAGCGTTTATGGCACGGTCGGTATGTACGCGGTCGGTATCGGAGTTGCGGTGATGGTTGTCAGTCCTCTGATCAAACGACTGATGCACCTTGATACACTGACCGACGACACAATCGAAGGTGCTGCCGAGGCGGGCCTTGAGGCGCAAGAGGGTGGCTTCCATCCGACGACCCGCCCAGCGGAGTAAGCTGGCAGTATTGCAACAGGGGGAGCATTACTGGTCCCCTGTCCAGTCCTGTAGACATGATCTCCGTTTCTCGCCAAGACAATAACACCTTGGAATACGGGGGACCTCGATGTCGCTTTCTGGACTTTCGCGCGCGCGGCTTTCTGCGCTGACGGTACTCGGGAGCGCGCTCGCGCTTGCTGCCTGCACCACCACCAACACCGGCTCTGCCAACACGGCGAATGACAACGCCAGCGGGGACAAATCCCCGCGATTTGCTGCGATGACCGAAGCGGAGGGCCCGTTCCCCTCTACCTATTCGCGCTATCCTGGGAGCCCTACGGCGTTGGTCGGCGCCACCGTGTTCGACGGCGCTGGCGGGCGGATCGAAAATGGCACCGTGCTGTTCCGCGATGGCGAAGTGGTCGCTGTGGGGACAGCCGAACTGTCGACCGAGGGCTATACCATGATCGACGGCACGGGTAAGTATGTCACACCTGGCATCATCGATATTCACTCGCATCTGGGAAACTATCCCACGCCATCGGTGCAGGCGCATAGCGATGGTAACGAGGCAACCTCGCCGACCACTCCTGACGTATGGGCCGAGCATTCGGTCTGGCCACAGGACCCCGGTTTCAGCCGTGCCATGGCCAATGGGGGGATCACCTCGCTGCAAATCCTTCCAGGCTCGGCGAACTTGATGGGTGGGCGATCGGTCACGCTCAAGAACGTCTACAGCCGCACGGTGCAAGGGATGAAATTTCCCGGCGCGCCCTATGGCTTCAAGATGGCCTGCGGTGAGAACCCAAAGCGGGTTTACGGCGGACGCGGGCGCAAACCTTCAACTCGGATGGGCAACTTCGCGGTCAATCGCCAGACCTGGTACGACGCGATCGACTATGCCAACAAGGATCCGGCTGATCGCAAGCGCGATCTAGGCAAGGAAACGCTGGCCGGTGTGCTGGCAGGCGATATCCTTGTCCACAATCATTGCTATCGCGCCGACGAAATGGCGCTGGTGATGGATATGGCCAAAGAGGTCGGATACAAGGTCACCGCCTTTCACCATGCGGTCGAGGCTTACAAGATCGGCGATCTTCTGCGCGAAAACGACGTTTGTGCAGCGATTTGGGCAGATTGGTATGGCTTCAAGATGGAGGCTTATGACGGCATCCTCGAAAACGCCGCATTTTTGCAGCGCGAAGGCGCATGCGTGGTGATCCATTCCGACAGCGAGGGTGACATCCAGCGGCTCAATCAGGAAGCATCCAAGGCGCGACAAGCCGGCCTACGGATGGGGATCGATATCTCAGAAGCCACCGCGATTCAGTGGATCACGCTGAACGCCGCCAAGGCGATGGGGATCGACGCCATGACTGGCAGCCTTGAGCAGGGCAAGATGGCCGATGTGGTGCTTTGGAACGGCGACCCGCTCAGCGTTTATTCACGACCCGAAAAGGTCTGGGTCGACGGCGCGTTGATGTACGATGCGATGGATCGCAAACGACGTCCGGTGAGCGATTTCGAGCTTGGCCAGCCCGGTGAAGGGGACGTGAAATGAAGACCCTTTTTACTCTAGCCGCTACGGCATTCGCACTCGTTGCCAGCCCGGCCACTGCGCAGGATGTCGTAATCATCAACGCGAAGGTCGTGCGCGGCGATGGCAGCGAACCGATCGAAAACGGTCGCATCGTGATCGAGGACGGCAAAGTGTCATCGGTAGGGCAGACACCGGCAATCACCGCTACGCCGAGCGAAGTGCAAATCGTCGATGCCGAGGGGGCGTGGGTGACGCCGGGTATCTTCGCCACCATCACCACTCTTGGCATCTGGGATGTCGGCGCGGTGCGTGATTCCAATGATAGCCGCGCAGACGATTCGCCTTTCAGCGCGGCTCTCGACACGGCGCCGGCCGTCAATCCCAATTCGCAACACATCCTTATCCATCGCGCCGCCGGGATAACTCGCGCGGCGACCACGACGTTGCCTTCGGCTTCGATCTTTGCCGGGCAAGGGGCGATTATCGATCTTGGTGCCCATGGAAAGCCGGTGATGCAGGCCCGCGCATTCCAGATGGTCGATTTGGGTGAAGGCGGAGCACGGCTTGCGGGAGGCAGCCGCGCCTCGACCTACGCGCTGTTTCACGCCGCTTTGCGAGAGGCTCAGGCGCTTGTCGGCGCAGGCGGTACGCCGCAGACCACCGAGATCGCCAAGGATGGCGAGGTCATGCTGAGCCGCTTCGATGCGGAAGCGTTGGTGCCGGTCGTACGCGGCGAGCAGAAGCTCTACATTTCTGTCGAGCGTGCGGCCGATATCCGCAGCGCATTGGGACTTCGCAGCGAGTTTCCGCGGCTCGATATCGTACTGGTCGGCGTGAGCGAAGGCTGGCTCGTTGCAAGTGAAATCGCCGCAGCGGGCGTGCCGGTGATCGCTGACAGCCTCGATGACTTGCCCACCGGCTTTGACCAGCTGGCAGCGACGCAAAGCAATATCGGTCGCATGGTCAAAGCTGGCGTGAAGGTCGCGATCAACGCTGCAGCAATGGAAGACCCGCGTCGCCTTTCGCAACATGCAGGCAACCTGGTCGCACTCACGAAGCTGCCCGGTGCCGATGGCCTCACTTGGGATCAGGCCTTTGCGGCCATCAGCTCGATCCCAGCCGAGATCAGTGGCCTCGGCGGACGCGTGGGCGTTCTCGCGTCCGGTGCATTGGGCGACGTGGTGATCTGGGATGGAGACCCGCTCGAAGTCGGGTCAGTGCCAACCAGAGTTTATATTGGCGGGGTCGCGCAACCGCTAGACAACCACCAGAGCCGCCTAAAAGAGCGCTACCGCGATCTCGACGAAAGCGACTTGCCCAAAGCCTATGACTGGTAGGTGACTACACCGTCGGCCAATGGCCGCGCGGTTCATCTTCGCCAAACAGGTGGTCTGAACCCCATTCGGCCAGCTCACGGTAGACGGGAACCAGCGCGTGCGCACGTTCCGTCAGCACATAGCGCGCGCGCTTGCCCTCAGGCGGCTTGCGCTCAAGCAGATCTGCTTCCTGCAAGATCGCCAATCGCGAGGTCAACGCCGCACGGTTTATACCCAGCCGATCGACGAATTGCTCGAAACGGTTCGCCCCCAGAAACGCCTCGCGCAGGATCAGCAAAACCCAACGATCGCCAAGCAGGCGCGCGGCCCGACCAATCGGGCATGGGGAACGTGAGGGACGATAGCTTTTCATGGCGTCTGAATATCAGACTTGCACCACGAGCTGACAAGAGGCAGTAAGTCTGTAATACAGACTTACAGGATATATCATGACCGGTTCGCGATTCGATTCTCCCGAAGCCTCTATTGAGTACATGAAGCGCGTGGCGGTGGCGCAGTCGGGATTCTCCAGCTGGCTGCGGGTCGAGCCGATCAGGGTCTGGGAAGGCGAGGCCGAGCTGGTGCTCGATATCCGACCTGACATGACCCAGCATCACGGCTTTGCCCATGGCGCAATCGTTGGGCTGATGGCTGACAATGCTTGCGCGTGGGCCGGCGCGTCGATGGTCGGCGACGTTGTGACAGGCGGATATACGATCAACTTCCTGCGCCCAGCGCTCGGAGAAAAACTCCGCGCCAATGGGCAGGTGATCAAGCAGGGCAAGCGTCAGGTTGTGGTCCGATCGGACGTCTGGGCCGAAAGCGAAAGCAAGGAGCCGGTGCACGTTGCCACGGCGCAGGCGACGATCATTCCCACCGGGGGAACTAGATGATACACTTCCCATCATGGATGGGGCACTAATTGAACTCATCGCGGCCAATGCGGCCTTTGTCGGAACCCATTTTGCGATGTCGCATCCGCTTCGCGCCTCGCTGGTGAAGACGCTTGGTGACTTCGGTTTCCAGATCGCCTATTCTCTGATCAGCCTCGCGACGCTTGCATGGGTCTATTTCGCCTTCACCACCGCTCCGCCCGCTGACTTGCTGGGCAGTGGAGAGATTGGGTGGATCATAGCGACCCTGCTGATGCTCCCGGCGCTGGTGTTGTTCGCGGGCTCCATGGCGGGCAATCCTGCGCTCGGCCTACCCGGCTCGGAAGATATGGCACGGGCGCAGCCGAGGGGCGTCTTTCGCGTTACCCGCCACCCGATGATGTGGGGCTTCGCGCTGTGGGCACTGTCGCATATGGTGCTGTTCTGGAGTGTGCGCACCATGATCACCGCATTCGCGATGGGTTTATTGGCGCTGGTCGGCGCTAGGATGCAGGATCGCAAGAAAAAGGCTCTGATGGGTGACGCATGGGAGGTGTGGGAAAGCCACACCAGCTATTGGCCGCGCTGGGGCAGATTGTTCAGCGCAGGGCCGCTTCCATGGGTGCTGGGGCTTCTGCTGTTCGTGTTCCTCAGCTGGCTACATGTGCCATTGGCCGGCATCCCCGCGGGTATCTGGCGCTGGTTCTAGCGGCCCTCCCCAAAGTCGAGCGCCAGGATCCAATCACGCCGTGCGACTTGAGAGCGAGGCTCAAACGTCAAGCTATGGCCTGAGGCCTCGAATGGCTGAAAAACCGAAGTATCTGCCCGTTCGCTGAGCGCCTTCCCATGTGCGAACGGCACGAGCAGATCCGCATCGCCGTGCTGAATGAGGATCGGCATATCGAGATCATCGATCTTCTGCGAGTTGCGATATTGATCACGAACTAGCATGCGCGCAGGCAACCACCACAAGTTGCTTTGCACCGCGTCCGGAAGCGAAGTGAACGGTGCGACCAGCACAAGCGCGGCAGGATCATGCCGCAAAGCCATTTCGGTCGCCACACCGGCACCGATCGAGTTGCCGATGATGACCGTCTCGTCTGCGGCGATACCCTGCCCGGCGAGCCACTCCATCGCTGCATCGCCATCGCGATAGAAACCTGCTTCAGAAGGCTCGCCCGGATTGCCCCCATAGCCGCGATATTCGACCAGTAAGGCACCCAACTTCGCTTGCACCATACCGATATTGGAAATGCTTGCCTCGGCCAAGGTGCCGCCATTTCCGTGAAAATAGACGATGGTGGGCAACCCGTCCGACGCTTTGCGATAGAAGGCGCGAAGGTTCAAATCGTCCGAGGTTTTAAGCTGGATCTCCTTATAACCCGATGCCACCGGCGCGGCGGTTTGCGGTGCCGGATAGATGAAGCGCGACTGGAATGACCAGAGCACGATGAACAGTACGACATAGATGGTCGCCAGAAACACCAACGCTTGGAACAGCAGCCTCACGGACTCGTCCTACTCGCCCTTGAAATCAGGAGTGCGCTTCTCGATCAGCGCGGCGACGCCCTCGGCATGATCCTCTGTCATGTGCATCATTGCCTGCGTGTTCGCCGCCATTTCCAGCGCACTGTCATAGCTGACCTGCTGACCCTGACGCAGCAGGATCTTGGCTTGGCGTAGCCCATGTGGCGGCATCGCTGCGATTTTGTTCGCCAAGGCCTGCGCTTCGCCAAGCAGTTCGTCATGCGGCACGACCCGGCTGACGAGACCCCAATCCTTCGCAGTATTCGCATCAATCACGTCGCCAGTGTAAAACAGTTCCGCGGCGCGGCTCTGCCCAATCACCCGTGGCAGAATCCATGTTCCCCCGTCGCCGGGAATGATCCCGAGCTTGAGGAACGTAACCCCGAATTTCGCTTTGTCCGAAGCGATCCGAATATCAGCGAGGCACGCGACATCGCAGCCCAGCCCGATCGCCGCGCCGTTCACCGCTGCAATCACGGGCAAGCGCAACCCATAAAGCGCGCGCAGCATCATGTGAATGTTGTTGCGATAGCCATCCGAGATCGCGGGTGTCGTGCCGCCAAACGTGCCCGACTTGTCACGCATCGCCTTGATATCACCGCCGGCCGAAAAGGCATGACCTGCGCCCGTCAGAATGACACAACGCGTTTCCATGTCGCGGTTAAGCTGTGTACACACCTGCGTGAAATCATCACCATCGCCCGGACGCCCAAGCGGGTTCATTGAGTCGGCCCGGTCTATGGTGAGTGTGGTGACGGGTCCGTCCCGACTGATGGCGAGCAGTGACATGGTGAAATCGATACCTTTTGATGGGGCAGGTGTTGACGGAAATTCGAAAGATCTGAGCGGGCTAGTGGTCAAGCATGGCCTGTGTTACTCCCTCGAACAACCGGGGGCTGGAGATTGATGAATGCCTAGTCTGCCGTTAGCTGTCATAACATCGCCATTGTTGTTGAGCCAGCCGCTTGCGCATGTTGTGGCAGCGCCGATTCAGCCACTGCCCGAGACCGCGGAAACATCGGGGCGCGTTGTTGAACCGACGGCTCTGCCGATCCCCTCAAACTGGTCGCTCGCCGCAATGCAAGGCAGCGCTGAAGGGCCTCCGTCAGACCAAGCCCCGCCCGATGATACTGCCGGTGAGGACGAACCAGAGCAACCGGTCAACGAGATTATCGTCGAAGGCGAAGTCGGCCCCCCCGAAGGCGATCCGCTCGAACAGATAAACGCGGAGAGCTTCCGGATTACGCAAGACATCGACGAGGCGTTGGTCGCTCCGCTAGCCTATGCTTACGAAGACGGCTTTCCGGGTCCGATTCGCGATGGCCTGCGCAATGCCATCCGCAATCTGGGTGAGCCCAGCAATGCGCTTAACTTTCTGCTGCAGTTAAAGGTCGGCAAGGCGATTGAGACGATTGGCCGCTTCGCGATCAATTCGACTCTTGGGATTGGTGGGCTGTTCGATATTGCAGGCGAGCCAGGGATCGGCCTTCCTTATCGCCGCAACGGGTTTGCCAATACGTTTGGATATTACGGTATCGGCTCGGGACCCTATCTCGTGTTGCCGCTTTCCGGATCGACAAGCGTCCGCGACGTGATCGGCAATGGTCTCGACAATCTGCTTTTGCCGACGGTCGTAGGTGGGCCGTTCAGAGATCCCGCAGTTGGCATTCCGCTGTTCGCGGTCAGTTCGCTGCAATCGCGGCTGGAACTCGATGAACAGCTCGAGCGGATTAATGCCTCTGACGATCCGTACGGATCAATGCGCGAAGGCTATCTGACTGAGCGCGAAGCCACGATCCAGGAATTCCGCGATGGCTCACCGATGCAGGGCATTCCTGATACAGAGCGTCCCGATGGTGAGCGGCTGATGCCGATGGCTAACGATCCGGTGCCGGAGTTCGATGATATGGAAATGCCAGATGATGGTGCGGACCGCGTCAGCAGTCTCGACACGGGTGATCTGCCATACGCTCCGGGTGAGATTGTGCTGGTGCGGACCCGCAAAAGCTACCCGACACGGTAGCGCGGGATCAGGCCAGCGCGCCCTCCACATTCGCTGAATTGTGCTTTAACGCCTTCAGCACTGTATCGACGATGTTCGGCGCGTTCAAACCTGCCTCTTCGTATTGCTTTTCCGGAGAGTCTTGATCGATGAACGTATCGGGTAGACGCAGCGTGCGCACCTTCAGGCCGCTATCGGTCAGACCTTCATCGGTCGCGAAAGTCAGCACATGCGCTCCAAGCCCGCCGATTGCGCCCTCCTCGATCGTCACGACGACCTCATGCGTGCGCATCAGCTTGGCGATCAGATCATGGTCGAGCGGCTTGGCAAAGCGCATATCGGCCACAGTGGTCGAAAGCCCTTTGGCTTCCAGTGCGTCGGCCGCCTTGCTTGCCTCTTCGAGCCGCGCACCGAGTGACAGGATGGCGATCTTGTTGCCTTCGCGCACGACCCGGCCCTTGCCGATTTCGAGTTTTTCGAGCTGTTCGGGGATCGGAACGCCCGTGCCACTGCCGCGCGGATAGCGGAAGGCGATCGGGCCATCGTCATATTCGACCGCTGTATAGGTCATATGCGCCAGTTCAGCTTCGTCCGCCGCCGCCATCACCACCATGTTGGGTAGCGTCGCGAGATAGGTGATGTCGAAAGAGCCGGCATGCGTGCAGCCATCGGCACCAACCAAACCGGCGCGATCAATCGCGAAGCGCACCGGTAGGTTCTGAATCGCGACATCGTGGACCACCTGATCATAGGCGCGTTGCAAAAAGGTCGAATAGATTGCCGCAAACGGGCGCATGCCCTGCGCAGCGAGACCGGCGGCGAAGGTCACGCCGTGCTGTTCGGCGATGCCGACGTCGAAGCTCCGCTCGGGATGTACCTTGGCAAAGCGATCAACCCCGGTGCCCGACGGCATGGCGGCAGTGATAGCGCAGATGCGCTCATCGGTTTCTGCCAGCTTCGCAAGTGTATCACCGAATACGTTCTGGTATGCAGGCGGACCTGCTGCGCCCTTCTTCTTCTCGCCAGTGATGACGTCGAACTTGGGCACGCCGTGATACTTGTCGGCGCTTTCCTCTGCGTATTTGTATCCTTTGCCCTTCGTCGTAACGACATGGATCAGGACCGGGCCTTCCGAAGTGTCGCGCACATTTTCGAGCACCGGTACAAGATGATCAAGATTGTGGCCGTCGATCGGGCCCACATAGTAAAAGCCGAGCTCTTCAAATAGCGTTCCGCCGGTCACCATGCCGCGGGTGTACTCTTCCGCCTTGCCGATCGCCTCGTGCATCCGGCGGCTCATCTTCTTGACCGCGCGCGAGGCTAGGCTGCGCAGGCCGAGATATTCGCTGGAAGACACCATCCGCGCGAGATAGGCCGACAGGCCACCCACCGGCGGCGCGATCGACATGTCGTTGTCGTTGAGAATCACGACCAGACGATTACCCGCCTGTGCGGCGTTGTTCATCGCCTCATAGGCCATACCAGCACTCATCGCTCCGTCACCGATTACCGCGATCCCGCGACCCGGCTTACCGGTCAGCTTGTTCGCCATTGCAAAGCCGAGTGCCGCCGAAATCGAGGTCGAACTGTGCGCCGCGCCGAACGGGTCGTATTCGCTTTCCGCCCGCTTGGTAAAGCCGGACAGGCCACCACCTTGCCGCAGCGTGCGGATACGGTCGCGCCGCCCGGTGATGATCTTGTGCGGGTAGCATTGGTGGCCAACATCCCACACCAGCTTATCGTCCGGTGTGTCGAATACGTAGTGAATCGCTACGGTCAGTTCGACCACGCCAAGCCCTGACCCAAGATGCCCGCCCGAAGTGCTGACCGCGTCGATCATTTCGGCCCGCAGTTCATCGGACAATTGGCGGAGTTGTTCAGGCGGTAGTTTGCGGAGATCATCAGGCGTATCCACCTGATCGAGCAACGGAGTTTCGAGCGACTGATTCATAGTCTTTCGCCTTACACCGTCCAAACCAAACTGTCGATGAACGGCTTATCGCTGCTCATGCACGGTTAGGCGACGATTTGTGAGTTTTTTGTTACTATCCAAGTGTCAGTGCAGGGTTACATGCACTGCGCGCAATCAAGCGCAGGCGCGGCATAGTCCGCGAATCTCCAGCACGGGTCGTTCCGGTCTGAAACCGCGTGTCGTGGCAAGCGAACGGACGGTTCGGCTGACCTCTTCGTCATCGATATGAGTTGCCTCTCCGCATTCGTCGCAGACCAGAAAGATGCAATCATGCGCGCAGCCCGGGTGGGTGTTCGCGAGATAGGCGTTGGAGCTTTCGACCCGCATCGCCAGGTTGTTCGTCACGAACAGGTCGAGAATACGGTAGATGCTGTTTGGCGCGACCCGCTTTCCACGCGTTGAGGACAGATTATCGGCGATATCGTAGGCCGAAACAGGGCACTCGTGCCTTGAGAGCTCGGTGAAGACGGACTCGCGCATACCGGTCCACTGTTCGCCCGAGGCTGTCAACGAGGCGCGCGCGGCCGCGATCAGGCTCTCACCCGAATGCTCCTGATGGGAGTGCTGTTGCTGACCATGGTCGTCGTGCGAATGGTCATTCGCACCTTTTAGTTTGTGATTCATGCAACCTATATAAGCGAGCATGGCCGCTTTCGCCAGCAGCGGCTTGCTGGACGGTCAGGCGCTGTCGCGCAGGAACTTTTCCCGGTACTCCGACGGAAACTTCGCCTTGAGCGCCTGCACCTTGGGTTTGTCCCAGCGCAGGATGTATCCTGAGCGCGGATTCTTAACCATGTAATCCTGATGGTATCGCTCTGCCGGATAGAAGGTTTTGTGGCTCTCGATCCGGGTCACGATCGGACGTTTCCACACGCCTGATGTGCCCATTTGCGCAAGATAGGCCTCTGCGACCGCACTCTGTTCGGCGTTCATCGGCACAAGCGCGCTGCGATAATGCGTGCCGACGTCCGGGCCCTGTCGGTTCTTCAGTGTCGGATCGGCGACAACCGAGAAGAAGATTCGCAGCAGCTCATCATAGCGAACGACATACGGATCGTAAGTGATCTTGACCGCTTCGGCATGGTTGGTCGTACCGGTGATGATGTGGTTGTACTTGGCCGTTGCGGCCTTGCCGCCGTGATAGCCGGACACCGCCGACTTGACGCCTTTGACATGGCTGAACACGCCTTCGACACCCCAGAAGCAGCCGCCAGCGAAGATTGCGGTCTTAAGGCCGGAGCCTTCCTTGGCGATGCGTTTGGGAGCGGGGGCGTCGAACACTTCCTCTGCCGCAGCGGGTGACGCGCAGCCGGTGATGGCGAGCGATGCAGCAGCAAGCGCAACGGAGCCGTGTTTAAAAAGGACGTGTCTGGTCAGGCGGCGCCTCATTCCGCGATCTTGACACTCTCGTCGCGGATCAGGAACTCGCTCGATGGCTGCGGCGCTTCTGCAGCGCGTGCCATGGGGACAATGTCGGTGTCGATGTTCTGCCAGTCTTCAATCGCGGTCGCGCCAATGGCGAGCGCACCGGCGACAAAGCCGATGCCGAAATTGCGATACAGGTCTGGGGCAAAAAGGCGCATGGGGTATCTCTTCGGGGTTCTGTTCTCGTTGATTGAATGATCTATATCTTCGAGGGCTTTCGGTTCAGTGAACATTGTGTGCAGAAAGCCATTCGTTACAACTTGCGACGAAGTTACGTTATCGCTCCCGAAAAAGATGGGACGCATCCTTTTGACTTCAAGCGCCCGGCAATTGGTCGCGGCCGTTAAAGCGCGACAGCACGTCGCGCGACCTATGCAGTGGCAGCCAATGCGATCGTTGCGCGCCGGCTTTCCGTTACCAGACCATCAGCCAGACCCTTACCGGTTGCTGGTCACCGATGCTCAGAGAGAGCATCCGCCCGCAGGGATATGACCTTCGGGCCGTATGAGCGATGAAATCGCACCCCGGAGGTGGTGGCTAAAGACTAATGCCTGAAATGCCGCATTTCGGTGAGGACCATCGCGAGGCCCGCTTCATCAGCCGCTGCT
>JBCCVO010000034.1:0-21151 GCA_039195235.1 Pseudomonadota bacterium | reverse complement strand
TAACGCCGCGCGCTTTCCAAGCGAACATACCCGTGAACGCAATACGAAAGCCTAGTGCAAGTGATTGTAGGAAACAACTTTCCCAATGGCGGTACGCAGCTGAGGTCTTACACCTTGTTTGACCAAGGCGGCGTATCGTCAGGCAGTCCGGCGGCGTGACATAAGGCACGGTTCACGACCCTGACCCCCTTAGTGGACGTGGCTTATGAAGCTTGCCGGGCTGCCGCTCACCACACTGGCGATCCTATTGCGGCAAAGTTCTGCTATGGAAGGCGGTTATGTCGCGAGAGAACAGCACGATTCCCCCCTTTGGCGGCTTTGGCCTGGGGCTAAGACGCACGCATTACGAGGATTTTCTGGAAAGCGAAGTCCCCGTCGATTTCGTAGAAGTAATCTCCGAAAACTACATGATCGAAGGCGGGCGTCAGCTACGCATCCTGGATCAAGTGCGCGAAAAGCATCCCGTGATCATTCACGGGGTCTCCATGTCGATCGGTTCGGCAGGTGGGCTGGATGCTGAATATCTGGCCAAGCTGAAGCAACTGGAGCAGCGGATCCACCCGCTATGGGTGTCGGACCATCTTTGCTGGACCCGTACGAGCGCCCATAACAGCCATGATTTGCTGCCGATGCCGCTTACCGAAGAGGCGCTGCAAGCGGTCTGCGCCAATATCGATCACGCCCAGAACGCGCTTGGTCGCGCGATGCTGTTCGAAAATCCTTCGAGCTATCTTACCTTTCCCGATGATGAGCTAACCGAATGGGAGTTCCTGACGGAGATGACGCGGCGGACGGGCTGTTATCTGCTGCTCGACGTCAATAACATCTATGTCAGCGCGGCCAATCATGACTTCTCGGCAGAGGATTATCTCATCGGGTTGCCGCTTGACCGTGTGCGTCAGATCCATCTGGCAGGCCACGATCCGGCCACACCTGAGCGCGACATCATCATCGACACACATGACCGCGAAGTGGCCGACGGTGTCTGGGAGCTCTATGCAAAGGCGATGGCCATGCTGCCACAGCCGGTCGCAACGATGATAGAGCGCGACGATTCGATCCCGCCACTGGCCGAATTGCTGGCCGAACTCGATCGAGCGCGTGGGATTGCCGACAAAGCGAACGCGCTCGAACCTGCATGAGCGACATGAAAGGCAATACCCTGGCCGAGCGGCAGGCGGCCTTCATGCGCGCGATCCTCGATGACAGCGAGCCGCTGCCGAAGGGGTGGGGCAATTCGCAGGCTGCCGGAATGGCCGTCTATCGCGGCAATTATCGTGGCGCGCTGATGGATGCGCTGGCAAGCACGTTCGAGCGCACTCAGATTTATGTGGGTGAGGATGCATTTAAGCAGGCGGGCGCGCATCACGCGATTTCGCATCCGCCGTCAGGCTGGACGATCGATGACGCCGGAGCGGGCTTTGATGTTACCTGCACGGAGCTGTTCGGCAACAATCCCGAGGTCGCCGAGCTGGCATGGCTCGAATGGGCGATGCTTCAGCTTGCAACCGCGCCTGATAGCGAGCCGCTCGACCCGGCTGGATTTGGTGCGTTGACGGTCGAGTTTGGCGATGAGGACTGGATGGAACTGAGGGTGGAATTCCAACCCAAGGCGACATCGCGTATCATCACCTGTAATCTCACAGCCATATGGAACGCGCTCGAAGAGGGAGGGCAAGACCGACCCGACCCACAGCTTGCCGAGCCGCAGGGCTGTCTGGTTTGGCGCGAAGGTGAGCGACCGACCTTCATCCTCGTTGAAGCCGACAATGCTCACGCGTTTGCAGCAATGCAGGATGGGGCAAGCTATGGTGAGATCATCGCCTTGCTTGCAGGCGACGAACCCGATGCCGAGCAGGTTCAGGGCGCAGCGATGCGTGCCGGAGCCTGTCTCGGGCGATGGCTTCAGGAAGGGTTGGTCACCGGCCTGAAGACTTGACTCCATGCCGCGCTTCGTCAGTTTCGCTGGCAAGGAGAGACCGATGCTAACCGAGACTTCAATCGAATTGCGCAGTGCCAGGCCCAGCATACTGCTGCGTGCGGTCACCTGGCTGATGAGCAAGCGCAAGCCAGTCTTCCCGCATGTCGCCGAGGAATTTCGCACTTACATGGCGGAGCGCACACCGCCGCGCGATGCTGTGATGCCCGAGAAGTTCGAGGCGAAATTCCAGGTCGAGCGTTGGGAGGCTGCCGGACAGCCAGTGGTGACCCTGCACCCCAAGTCAGGGCCGGCCGAATGGCATATGCTGTATTTTCATGGCGGTGGTTTTGTGCTGCCGATGTTCAAGGAGCACTGGCCACTTGCCGCCGAGCTTGTCGAGCAGGCCGGTGTCAGCATCACCTTGCCAATCTACGATGTCGTGCCCGAAGCGCGCTACAGCCGGGCGGATGATCAGGCCGATAGGGCCTTTGCGAAACTCGCCGAAAATCATGATCCAGCCAAGGTCGTGCTTTGCGGTGACAGTGCAGGCGGGCATATGGCGCTGAGCCTTGCGCTGCGGCTGGCCAGGGCTGGCGGCCCACAACCTGGCAAGCTGGCGCTGTTTGCTCCATGGCTTGACATGACGATGCAGGATGAAGCGATGCGCGCGGTCGAGCCGCATGACATCATGCTCAAGGTCGGAACTCTGCGCGAATGCGGAAAGCTGTTCGCCGACGATCGCGACCCGGCGTCCGCCGAATGCAGCCCGCTCTACACCGCCTCTGAGGACCTATCGCAGCTGCCGCCCACGCGTATCTGGACCGGAAGGCACGATCTGTTCATCGTCGATTCTCGCACATTTGTTGGCAAACTGCGCGATGCTGGCATCGATGCAAAGCTTTACGAATATGAAGGCGCACCCCACGTCTTCATGGCAGTGACGCCGACGCGTGAGGCAAAGGATACGTTCAAGCTGTTGCGCGAATTCCTTGCGAGCTAGGCGGAGAAGCTCTCGCCAATCATCTCTTCGCTAATTGCCCAGAGCCGGTCGGCGCTTTCCTTGTCGAGAGCGTAGGAACGCACGCCCTTGTTGCTTGCCTCATCATCGATGTCGGCGACGTGACAGTCCTCGCAGTAGACCCCTCCTTTGCCATCAAGCTCCTCGGCGGTTGCAGCCCAAACCGAAGTAGCTGCACCCTGCGGGACCGTTTTCCATTGGAAGCCGGGGTCGCTGGTGGTGACACGTTCCATCAAGGCTGCTGCTTGCTCCTCGGAAAGATGCCGGCCCAGATTGGTGTCGATGCCGCCCGGATGCACGGCATAGGAACGTATACCCTTGCTGGCGAAGCGATCGTCCAAACCGACGCTGAACAGCACATTGGCCGTCTTTGACTGACCATAGCTCAGCCATGGTTCGTAACTGCTGCTTTCGAAGTTGGGATCATCGAGGTTGGCAGGCCCGATGTGATGCCCCCGACTGGAGAGGTTGATCACGCGTTTGTTGGACCCCGCTTCGATTAACGGCATTAGCTCTTTAGTAAGAGTGAAATGACCGATGTGATTGGTGCCGAACTGCATCTCAAATCCATCAGCCGTCTTGGAAAACGGGCAGGCCATCACGCCGGCATTGTTGATCAGGATATCGATCTTCTCAAAGCGTTCGTTCGCCTCGCGACCGCACTCGCGCACGCTGTCGAGCGAAGAGAGGTCGCAGGTGATCGTTTCTGCGTCCGCATCTTGCTGCTCAGCCTTGATCGTCGCGACAGCCTGATCGACCTTGGCCTGAGTGCGCCCTAGCAATACGACATGCGCGCCCTTTGCCGCCATTGCGCGTCCTGTTTCGAGGCCCAGGCCGGAATTTCCGCCGGTCACGAACACCGTCTTGTCCGACAGATCCTTACCTGAAAGCACATCGTCGGTCGTGCTACTCCAGCCAAACTCGCTCATTTGCTAAATCCTCTCGTCTTTTTTGTTCGCCGACAGTAGCTTGCCGCATCGGATTGGGGTAGGAATTTGTCTTATGAAAAACATGATTTTGATGGCGCTGTTTGCGCTGGTTTCTGCCGCTGTTCCATCACATGCCCAATCCGGTGATGAACGCTGGTCGATTGCGATCCATGGCGGCGCGGGAACGCTCGATCCGGACAAGATGACGCCAGAGCGTCGCGCCCAATACCAAGCTGCATTGCAGAATGCACTCGATGTCGGGGCCAAGGTACTGGCCGATGGCGGGACCGCGATGGATGCGGTGAAGGCCGCTATCATTCCGCTAGAGGATGAGCCGCTGTTCAACGCCGGACGCGGCGCGGTATTTACTTGGGAAGGCAAAAACGAGCTCGACGCCTCGATCATGGATGGGCGCGATCGCAGCGCCGGTGCGGTGACGGGCGTGACCAGCATCAAGAATCCGATCCTGCTAGCCGACAAAGTTCGCACTGATAGTCCGCACGTGTTCCTGATGGGTGAGGGCGCAGAGGAGTTTGCAGGCGAACAGGGACTGGAAACAGCCCCGCCCGAGTGGTTTGCGACTGAAAGACGGCGTAGGTCGCTGGAACGGATGAAGGCGAACCAGCTTTCGGCCATCGATGTCGACCTGAAGTTTGGAACGGTTGGTGCAGTGGCGCTCGACAAGCAAGGCAACCTTGCGGCGGGCACTTCCACTGGCGGAATGACGGGCAAGCGCTGGGGTCGCATCGGCGACGCGCCGGTCATTGGCGCAGGAACCTATGCCGACAATCGTAGCTGTGCAGTGTCCGCGACGGGCTGGGGCGAGTATTTCATCCGTGTCGGCGTGGCACGCGAGATTTGCACGCGGCTGCGCTATCGCTTCCAGACCGATCGGGCGGCGGCGCAGGCTGTAGTTCCAAAGGACGCGGATGGCTTGCCGACCTACTACATTCACTCCAACGAGTTTCCGTTCTCCGAAGAATCGGTCCAGCAGGAAGCGGATGCGGTCATGGACGAGGTCAAGGAACTGGGCGGCGATGGCGGGGTGATCCTGGTGACGCCCGATGGCCAAGCGCTCTTCAGCTTCAACACCAGCGGCATGTATCGCGGGCGTGCGACCAGCGACGGTGTGAACGAAGTGGCTATCTTTGCGGGCGAGTGAGGACGGCTAGATCTCGCCCAACCGACAGCCGCGCGCTTCGAGGATCGGGCGCATTTCGCGATACGCAGCGGGCGTCAGGTGGAGCGGGATGTAGGGGTGCAGGTGGTGCACGATGTGAAACTGCATTCCCATAGACCCGATGTTTCCGACCGCCGATTTCCAGCTGCGCGTATTGGTATAGCGTGTGCGGTGCGTGCCCGGATGATGCGGCGCCCATGACAAGAAGAACATGATGTAAGTGATGGCGATCTGGTATGGCAGCCACCACAGCAGCAGAGCTTCGAGCGCGTAGCCATTCCAGGCAAGCAGGCCGAGGATGGAGATAAAGGCGACCTTGTAGGAAAGCGAAAGCAGGATGAGGTCAAAGCGTTCATTTCGCACCAGGCTGGCCGAATAGTCATTGTTGCGCTTGGCATTGGGTTGTCGGTTCTTGATCGACTGCCAAATCGCGGACCATGGACCCTCGGCCTTGGTCGTGATGTCAACATCCAGCTCTGGGTCATTCGTGTGGCGATGATGGTCAAGATGGGTCACTCGCAGGACATTGAATGGGAGAACCAGCATCCAGCTCGTCGCATGCCCCACAAGCTCGTTGAGCCAGCGCAGTTTCGTGCCCGGTCGGGCGATAATGTCGTGCTGCGCTTCGTGCGTTGGCAGATAGACCAAAGTCATGTTGACCACTGCAATTGGAAACGCAGCCCATAGCGGCAGGAAATCGAGCATCACCAATGGCCACAGGCTGAGCCACACAGCGAGATTACCGAACGCCCAGATCACCGCGATCCATGGCACCTGGCCGGAATACTTGCGCGCGATTGTATTTTCGAGCTTGCGCAGTTCTGGCTCGCTAAGCTGAGAGAGGTCTCCGGGCAGGATTGGGCTTTGCGCATTCATAGGAAGCGGCCTGTCACTTGCGCAAAGACACCCCAGCCACCGCCGATGATGAGTGCGAAGGTCAACGTCGACAAGCCGAACGGCGCAGGGAGGCCAAGCGCATGCATACCCTGATCGATCACAGGCACCAGAAAGGCAAAGGCGAACAGCAGCGGCATGGCATCGGCGATGAATTTGAGTGCGCGTTCCATGGTACTCTCCCACCCGGTAAGTAGCAGATTGCCACTAGAACGGAAATCCGTCGTCTACCTCCGCGAAGTCGGCGATTACGTCGCCGATCTTTGCCAAAGTCGCCTCCGCAGCAGGGTCGATCCCGTCATGGGTGTCACGGGCCCGGAAATAGGTCGCAAATGTCAGCGGTGCTCGGTCGGTGGGCTCGACAAAGCCGATATCAACATAGAGGCTACCCATGCCGGGCCAGATCGATGTACCTGTTTTATCGCCCGCCACCCATTCCTCGGGCAGGCCTGCGCGCACGCGGTTTTTTCCTGTGGGCGTGTCGATCATCCATTGCCGCAGAGTAGCCTGTTCGGTTTCGGGCAGCGCATCGCCAAAGGCCAGGTTTGCGACAGTGCGCGCCATCGCGCCGGGTGTGGTCGTGTCGCGCGTTTCAGTAATCGGGACATTGTTGAGCGCAGGCTCAATCCGATCAAGTCGGCTCACATCATCACCCATACTCCGCCAGAACGCGGTTAGCGCAGGCGGACCACCGATCTCACGCAGCAAGACGTTGGCCGCCGCATTGTCGGAGTATTTTTGTGTAAACTCCGCCAGCTCGCGCAGAGTTGCGCCTTCGGTTAGTCGGCGCGTGGTGAAGGGCGATACGAACATCAGATCGTCCTGGGTCCAAGTCACCCGCCGATCCGCATCGTCTATTCCTGAGGCATCGCGCGCCAGCACAAGCGCCGCGAGTGACAGCTTGAACGAGGAGCAATGGCCAAACCGCCGATCCTGATTGATCCCGATCGACTCACCGGTGCCAGTGTCAAATACCTCCGCGCCCAGCGTGCCATCGCCTGCCGCCTCGATAATGCGAAGCCGCGCATCGAGTCGTCCTAGTACGGTCCGCTCTACGGGAATGCAGGCGCTCGCCCCCAGTGCAATCGCTCCACCCAGAAATGCCCGCCGTTCGATCGTCACAAGTGCTTCTCCATGCAGAGGCTGAATTCGTCGGAGACATAGTCGCCGAAAGGGGTGCATTCACCAAAACCGTGTTTCTCATAAAGCCGCTGCGCAGGGCGAAATGGTTCAGGGCGACCCGTCTCTAGCCCCAGCCAAGTGTACCCGCGCGTTTGAGCCTCTTTGATCAGATGCACCAGCAGAGCTTCTCCGGCTCCTCTGCCGCGGAACTCTGGAGCAGCTCGCATCGATTTGAGCTCGCCGCGTGCGGGCTCCAGTTCCTTTAGCGCACCGACCGCGGCAAGCTGGTCACCATCCCAGACCGAGTAGAAGGCGACATCGGGTTCTCTGAGGCGCTCGGGCGGCATTGCATGGACTTTGCAGGCAGGAGACCATGCGTGCATTTCTGCCAGATGCAACCGGAGCAGATCGAGCACATCGGTTCCGCTCAAATCGTCGGTCACGATACGGTATGCGCTCATGAGTGTTTGTCTGCCTTGCGCTTGCCAAAACGCATGTCGCTTTCAAGCTTGGCTCTCAGTCGCGCATAGAACGCCTCCAGAAATGCGCGTTCATCGCCAGCGCCCGGATCCCAGCCGATCTTGCGGCAGATTGTCTCGTGAACTGCCGAGATTGCATCGGCCTGCCCATCACGCAGGACACGCTCAAGCGTCTGCAACTCGCGCTCACCATAGACACCCAGCTCCCTTTCTCCGAAATCGTATCGGACGCCGGTCAGCTCGCTTGTGCCCTTGGCTGCGCCTTGGGTCGACAAAGCGTCGGCGAGCTTGGTACGCGGAGCTTCGACTACCCAAGTGCCCGCGATGATATCACCGGGGCGGAGCGCATCCTTATTGAGGAACGGTATCGCGAGGATCACCGCAAGCCAGGCAAGGCCTGCGTATCCAAAGCTACCCATCTCGCCGCTTGGCGCGACCATGAGGAACACCAGTGGCATCAGCAGCTCTATGTCACGGATCAGGTTGCGCGCGATCACGGCCTCCGGCGTTAGCCGTCCGCCATCGCGTGATGCGACCCGGATGCCGACGGCACGCTTGCCCGGTGTGGCACCGCGTGGACCGAGCTCGAACATCAGGAAGTAGCCATACCGAGCGAGGAACAGAATCAAGATAAAGACGATGCTCAGAAATTCGCCCGCGCCTTGCACATTTGCGTCAACCTCCCGGCCCAATTCTTCCACCAGTCCGCCAAACATCCAGCCGAGTAAGAGAAGCACCAGTGTCAGTCCGACATAAAGCACCACGAAATCGAGGATCAGCGCTCCGATCCGCGCGCCGCGCGATGCGACTGCGATTGGCACCGTGATGCCCTCAGGCGTTACGAGCGTCCGCTCGCGCTTGTTGGTGGCGGTGTAACGCCTGGCGGGCGGCTTAGCCTCGGCAGCGATAGTGTTCATGCTTCATCCCCAATCCGTTTGGGCTGGTAGAGGAAGAAGTAAGCGAGCCAGAACGCCAGAAAACTGCCGCCGATAAGGAAGCGATTGCCAGCCCCTCCGACCAGCTGGCGCGGGAAGGCTTCGAGCATCGCGGCGACCACCATCATGAGGACTACGCCGACCATCACCATCGCACCACGACGTCCGCTTTCGCCGGCAGCCTCCAGCACTGATCTGTCGCCGGGAAACGCCATTGATCGCCCGATATGCATGCCCGCCGCTCCGGACAGCAGGATCGCGAACAGCTCGGTAGTGCCGTGCACGCTCAGCCAGGCTGCAAACTCGACTTCGAGACCTTGTCCCGCGAACAACCACATCATCGCGCCCAAGATTGCGAGATTGTAGATCAGTAACAGTAAAGAGGGGATGCCGAACGCAAAGCCGAGCGCGAAAGCAAGGATCGCGACCCCGGCATTGTTGCTGAACAGGCTTGCAGCGAAGACGGACAAACCATCGGCGGTCTCCTCCACCTTCAACGTTTCGAGCAGCTGCTCACGCGTTGCGCCGGGCACGCGGGTATCTGTGAATTGCGTAGGGACAAGCCGGAAATACCAGTCGCGATCCTGCGCTACGAGCAGCCAACCTACGATTGTCCCTGCTATCATCACGAAGAGCGCGACACAGACGTCGAGCCAGATTTCTCGTACTGCCCGGCTCCAACCACCAAACAGAAACTCACGCAGCCATCCGAACAGCCCCTTGCGCGGGCCATAGACCTGGAACCACGCGCGCTGGACCAGGCTTTCGAGGTAGTTGAGTGTCGCCACATCGAGCGAGGTCTCGCGCGCAACCGAAAGGCTGGAGGCTGCGGTTCGATACAAGGTTGGCAAAGCCAGCAGCTCTTCATCGTCGATCCGGCGCAGACCGCCGCGCTCCATCCGCTTGACGATGTCCTCAAGCCGCCGCCAGTCGCCTTCGCGTTCGAGGCGGAAGCGGTCCGAGCGCAGGGCTGCGCTTTCGATATCTGCCGGGGCGGCTATCTCACCGCGCCCGAACCAGCTTGAGATGGAAGGCGCCTTCATCCGATCGCCTCGCTGTTCTTGATGATGAAGTACCGGTCAATCAGGCGATAGCCGATATTCTCCCACGGTGCTTCGATCACATCGACTCCCATGCGGCGAAGGCGCTGGAGGACGATGCTGCGTTGATGCGCAAGCGTCTCTGCGGTGACAGAGCGGGCAAGCGTGGCGATGTCGCCTGGCTCTTCGGCGATCAGTGTTTCCAGCTCGCTATCGGCAATGGTTACGAACAGTACGAGATGTTTGTCGACCAGCCTTCCAATGCTCTCCACCATCAATTCCGCCGCCGTAGGATCGGTGAAGTCGGAGAACAGGACGATCAGCGATCGACGCTTCAGCTTGGCGGTCAGCGTTGCGAGAGCAAGCGTAAAATTGGGCTCATTGGCGGTGTAGTCGAGCCCGGCTGCCGCGCTTTGTAGTCGGTGAAAGGCGCGGGAATCGTTGACGAAAGGCGTCATCACCTGCGGTCGTTGGGAGAAGCCGAACAGCGAAACCCTGTCGCCACCTTTGAGCGCGACATAGGCGCAGGTGAGGGCTGCCGAGACCGCACGGTCGATCCGGGGCATGCCATCCACCGGTTCGCACATCGCCTGTCCGCAATCGAACGCAAAGACGATCTGGTTGTTGCGCTCACTTTCGTTCTCGCGGGCGTAGAGATGGTTGTGTCGCGCGCTGGCTTTCCAGTCGATCCGGCGGCGGTCCATGCCGGGTTCGTATTCCGACAGGGCTTCGAACTGGGTGCCTTCGCCGCGGATGCGCCTCGCGATCAAACCGGTCTGTGCATCGCGCAGAAAGGTCTGCAATTCGCGGCTTCGGACTGGCGATAGGTCGGGCCAGATGCGCACTTTGTCATCGAGCTTGCCTGAAATCTGCCGCGATCCAAGCCCTAGCGGCCCGGTCCAGCGGAGCCATGCCCGCGAGACGTCCGCTGTGCCGCGTCGCACGGGATGTGCTGTGTGGTGCCCACTTAAATGATCATGGTTTTCGACCTGGCGTAAGGAAAAGCGCGCGACGCCCTTGTCACCCAGGCGCGGATCAAATTCGAGCGATCCTTCGACATGCGACACTGCTCCGTTTCCGAGCCTGGCCTGCATGGTCAGTCGGGTCGGCTGACCGACCTCAGTGTCGGCGGGCGCAAAGATACGCCAGTCGGTATTCGCCCCTGCAAGCAAAGCGTCCAGCAAGATCAACGCTATCAACGCTGCGGCCGCGATCGGGGCAACGACCCATGCTCCCGGAGCCAAGGCAGCGATCAGCACTGCGATGGGTGCCGAGGCTGCGGCAAGCCACGCCGATCGCTCGCTGGGGACGATGGGCAGGGAAGGAGGGAAGGAACGCAGGTCCATCGGAGTTAGCGGGGTACCTCGGTGCTTTCTATCAGCTCAGAGACCAGCGCTTCGACATCACGGCCTTCGATTTCCGCAGCTGGGCTTAGCGTCAGACGATGACGCAGCACTGGCACGGCAAGCGCTTTGACATCATCAGGGATCGCGTATTCGCGGCCGTTCAGTGCAGCGCGTGCGCGGGCTGCGTTGGCGAGCATCACTGCTGCGCGGGGCGATGCGCCAACCGCCAGTTCCGAATGCTCGCGGGTCGTGCGAACCAGCCGGACGACATAATGCGTAATCTCGTCGGCAACCGTCACCTGGTTGAGTGCTGCGCTCGCGTCCGCCAGCTTTGCAGCGTCGGCAACCGCGCTCACGCCAAGATCAGCCGGGCGCTGCGGGCCTTGCCTCTTGCCGAAGTTGGTAACGATCCGCGCTTCTTCGGCCTCGTCAGGATAGGGCACCAGGAGCTTGAACAGGAACCGGTCGAGTTGCGCTTCGGGCAGCGGGTAGACCCCTTGGTTCTCGATCGGGTTCTGAGTCGCGACCACCATGAACTGGCCCGGCAACTCGTGCGTCTCTCCATCCAGCGTCACACGGCGTTCCTGCATCGCTTCCAGCAGGGCGGCTTGCGTCTTGGGCGGTGTGCGGTTGATTTCGTCAGCCAGCAGCAGCTGGCAAAATATCGGCCCCCGCGTGAGGGTGAACTGGCTGGTCTGGAAGTTGAACAGGTTGGACCCGAGAATATCGCCGGGCAGCAGATCAGGTGTGAACTGAATACGCCCGAAATCGAGGCCGAGCGCGGTTGCAAAGCTGTTCGCCAGGAATGTCTTGGCGGTCCCCGGAGGCCCTTCAAGCAGGACGTGCCCCTGGCTCACCATCGCAACCAGCAATTGCTCGATCATATCATCCTGACCGACAATTGCCTTGCCCACTTCGCTGCGAATGCTGCCAGCGAGTGTCTGCAATTCCGTAAGGGTCATGCTCATTTACCCAGTTTCCCTTCAAGCTCTTTGAGCGCCTGTGCGGCGCGAAGAATTTCTGATGGCTTTTTGGCAGCGCGCAAGCTTGCGGCGCGTTGTGAATACGATGATTCACCCGGCAGTCGCACAGCGAGGGCAGCATCGATCGCCTGCGGATCCGGCTTGGTCAGTCCCAGTGCATCCGCAAGCCTGCGAGCCGACAGTTCGGCATAGGGCTCAGCCAGTAACCGCAAGCGTCCAGCGCGCACGATCAGGCCAGCGCCGTTGGCGACAAGCCGCGACTTACCGAACGCAATGGCGGGACCGTTTGCAACCGGCGGGCCAAAGCGCTTGAAGGCCCGCCAGCCGACGATCAGCATGGCCATGACCAGGCATAGGGTCGCGGCGAGGAACGGCGGTCTGAAGGCCAAAGTCAGGAGGTTCACCGAACCGCCAAAACCGTTGAGCGTCAGGTCGAAAGTAACCGGGTAGCCTTCGCCATATCCCGCCTGCTCAACTAGCGCGATTGCGAGCGCTGCGCGATCGGAATCGGACATACCGTAGTTGTTCATAAGGTCCGGTTCGACCACGATGGTGATCTGCTCAGTTTCTTCGGAATAGCCGAACTCATCCTCACCCCAGAAAGCGACCGCCAACGCGCGCCCTTCCGCATCGCTGACCAACACATCCTTGTCGCCGGTTTCGGTGATACCAGCGATGCGAGGATCCGGCAGAGTGCCGCGTAGTGTGAGGCCGCGCCAGCTCTTGTCGTGCTGTTCTAGCCGCAGGGCACGCTCAGCCTGCTCTTCGTCACTGGGTCCATCGGCAATTTCAACTTCGTCGCCAATTTCAACTTCGTCGCCAATCGTTCGATCAGGAATGCCGTAAATGTTGACCTTCACCGCGAATGGAACGTCCAGATCATCGAGCCAATTTGGCGCCCATGGTGACCCGATCTGGACCCAGTCATCCTCCACCGTGTCCGCGATCTCATCTGGCAAATTCGGCGGAAAACCGTAGGCTATCCATTTGGGTGCGATGATCAGCGTTGGGCCAAGATAGGCGCGTTTACGCAAGATCTCGGTCAGCTCATCGGGATCGTGGTAAGCAGGCGGAGTGAGCACCAGCAGTCCGTTGGTTTCGAGCCCGCTTTGCAAGCGTGAACGGGCAACCTCATAGCCTTCCGCTTCCAGCAAGCGGACAATACCGGAATAGCCGTTCAGTCCATTGGCGGCGGCGTGGGCCTGTCCATCGCTGCTTTGTCGGCCGGTGTCTCCGATGCTGAGAAAATACAGCATCGCCAGGAACGCGGCGATCCCGATAACAACCATGCCGAGCACGGCGGTACGACCGAATGGTGAAGCGCCGCGCGCCGGTCCTTCAAGCCCGTTCATGCGTTTGCTCCCGTCGCGCGGGCCTGTTCGATTTTGGAGAGCGCAAAGTCGGCGTAAGCCGCACGCGCTGCCTCCCAATCGCTGCGATCAAGCGCACGCAGAGCGAAAAGACTCCGCTCAACCCGTTCGGATATGACGCGAAATGCACTGCGTGCTGCTTCGGATAGAGCGGGCAGGGCGGCCAGTTCGCGGGCGGTGCTCGAAGGCTCGACCCAGTCCGGACGCGCCGCTGCTATCTGTCCAACGCTGCGTTGGAGCAGCAAGTGCGTCGCTTCATCGAACTTGCCCTCTGCCGCCAGCCGGTCGGCGTCTTCAAGCAGCGCCACGCTCTCTTTTTGATCCGGGCGCCAACCAGGATCGACGGTTTCGTCCGCTACTGTCTTGGCCTTGCCTGCCAATGGTCCGACGAGCCGGTAGATCAGATAGAGCACAAACAGCACTACCAATCCTAGCAGAACCCATTGGAGCACGGGCCACCACACGCCGAGCGTGCGACCAACAGGTCCGAACAGATCGGCGAGCGCTTCGAACAGGTCTTGCAACATCCGCTCAAACCAGTTTGGCTCTCGTGGCTCGGGATCGGGTATTACTACCGGTTCGAACTGGATATCGGAATCGCCGCGCAACTCTTCCCAGCCATCCGGCGTCGCCGGATTGCTTGAGGCATCGTTGCCTGCAGGTGGAGATTGCATCACGATGGTCATGCGTGGCCGGTGGTGGCATGGCTCACCGCGCGGCGCAACACTTCAGCAGGTGCGAATGCCGGGTGAGAGCGATCAGCCGCGCTGGCGCGCTTGCTCATATGTCCCGAGCACGCGCAATTCTTTGGAATGAAAGGCGCATTCCTCCATCGCGCGATCGACAGCAGGATCGCCGGGAGCGCCGATGATATCGGCGTAGAACATGGTTGCGGAAAAGCTCGCGCCTTGCTGATAGCTTTCGAGTTTGGTCATGTTGACCCCATTGGTCGCGAAACCGCCCATCGCCTTGTACAAAGCAGCCGGAACATTCTTCACCTCGAAAACGAATGTTGTGATCGCCTGCTTGTCCGAAACCGCCCTGAGCGGCAGAGATTCGCCAGCCAGGATTACGAAGCGGGTCATGTTGTCGGGCGTATCTTCGACGTTGGTCTCGGCTATTTTCAGACCGTAAAGCTCCGCTGCAATTGCTGGAGCGATCGCTGCGAGTTTCGGATCGCCGCGCTCGGCAACGAAGGCTGCCGCCCCAGCAGTATCAGCATGGCTTAGCGGAACGATTCCGCGTTCTCGCAAGAAGAATCTGGATTGGCCGAGCGCTTGTGGATGGCTGTAGGCCGCTTCGTAGGGACCGGTGGCGATCCCCATAAGAGCGTGATGGATCGGCATAAAGTACTCGCCGACGATCGACAGCCCGCTTTCGGGCAGCAGGAAATGGATGTCGGCAACACGCCCATGCTGCGAATTTTCTATCGGAATGATCGCCTCGCCCGCGCGGCCATCCTTGACCGCTTCGAGCGCATCTTCGAAGCTGAAACAAGGCAGCGGCAGCGCATTGGGCCGGGCTTCCGTAGCGGCACGGTGCGAATTGGCACCTGGCGAACCTTGGAAGGCGATCGCCTGCGCAGGATTGGCAGCGGCAAGGCTGCGCATCTGGTCGACAATTTCGAGAGCTGGACCGGGAAAACTTCGCATCATCGCAAGGTGCTAGAGCGGCGAACCCAAGGCGGCAAGCCCACTTGCAACTTGTGCAAGAAATGATGTTACGATCGCCCTTGCGTGCGCAATCAGGCGGCACTATTGGAGCGCCGGGATGACTCAAGAAAACTCTTCTGAAAACACGCCGGACACCGAATCGGGTGGGAGCGATTTGTTCAACACGGCGGCAGGCTGGGTTCTGTTCGCAGCTGGTCTCGGCCTTGGCCTTTCGATCCTGTCGGGGAAGTACTTTCACGGCAATGATCCACAGCGGCCCGAGCAACTTGGCTATGTGATCGAAGGCGTGGTCGAAGAAGGTGGCCCTGTTGCCGAGATGACGATGGCAGCCGCGCTGAACATGGAAGAAACCACTCCATTGGCTGGCGAAAAAGTCTACGCCAAATGCGCATCGTGCCATACGATCACGCCGGGTGGGGCGAATGGCGTTGGCCCGAACTTGCATGCTATCATGGGCGCACCCATCGCTGGCAAGGAAGGCTTTGCCTACAGTTCAGCTCTGATCGAAAAAGGCGGCGTTTGGGATTGGGAGGCCATGAACGAATGGCTTAAGAGCCCACGCTCCTATGCAGAGGGGACCAAGATGAGCTTCGCTGGTCTTTCCAAGATCGAAGATCGCGCAGCTGTCGCCTTGTTCATGAACATGGCTGGTTCCAACCTGCCTGTCCCTGAATATGTCGAAGCCGTTGCTGAAGGTGCCGACGGAGAAGACGAGGCCGAAGCTGACGCCGCTGTCGAAGCGGAGGCGGAAGCCGAGCAGAATGCAGCCGAAGGCGCATCGGAAGAAACTGCAGCCGCCGAAGCGGGCTGATAAACCTGATCAGGGCGCGTCAGCCGCGCCCCTTGAACCCCTGAGCGACCACATACCATTCGGATGAGCCCTTGCGGCTCGCCGGGGGCTTGGCATGCTTGACGTTGGCGAAATGCTGTTTGAGCAGTCCAAGTAACTCCGTGTCGGTACCGCCAGCAAGCACCTTGGCGACAAACGCACCGCCTTTTTCCAACGTTTCTGTTGCAAACCAGGCACCGGCCTCGACCAGAGCCATCGTACGCAGATGGTCAGTCTGTTTATGCCCCACCGTATTCGCCGCCATGTCGGACAGGACGAGATCGGGCGGGCCTTCCAACGCTTCTTCGAGCGCAGCAGGCGCACCATCGTCCATGAAATCCATTTCTAAGATCGTGACGCCTTCGATCGGGTCGGTCGGCAAGAGGTCGATCCCTACGACCTTGGCCTTGGGCGTCTTGGCCCGTACGACCTGACTCCATCCGCCCGGTGCGATCCCAAGGTCGACCACGCGCCTTGCGCCCCGGATAAGACCAAACCGATCATCGAGTTCGATCAGCTTGTAAGCCGCGCGGCTGCGGTACCCGTCAGCTTTCGCCTGCTTGACATAAGGATCATTGAGCTGCCGTTCGAGCCAACGAACCTGTGAGGCAGTGCGCTTCTTTGCAGTCTTCACCCGGCGATCCGGATTGCGACCCGAGCGTGTCATTGTTCAGGCTTTCCAGAGCGCATTTCATTCAAGGCACGCAAGCTGCGCTCGCTATGACGCTCGGCTGCCATCAGACTGCGCAGAATACCTTCGCGAATACCACGATCCGCCACGCCCAGTCGCTCAGCCGGCCACAGGTCGAGGATGGACTCCAGGATGGCGCATCCTGCGACAACAAGATCAGCCCGGTCCTGACCGATACAGGGCAACTCGCTTCGCTCAGCCCGTGACATGCAGGAAAGGCGGCTGCTGATATCGCGCATGGATACCGACGGGACAATCAGTCCATCCACAGCCTTGCGATCGTAATGCGGCAGTCCGAGATGCAGGCTGGCCAATGTGGTGACGGTTCCGCTAGTGCCAAGCAGGCGAATATCATTGCTGTGTGAAACCTCGGCAATCCGATTAGCGAATGGCGCGAAACTGTCCGAAACAAGCTTGCGCATTTCGGCATAGCGATCCTTGCGCGCCTGCTCTTCACCCTCGCGGCGCCCGACCGTATCGGTAAGCGATACGACGCCCCACGGCACACTCTGCCAGTCGATAATGCGGGGAACCTTGTCGCCTGGTTCGACCAGTACAAGCTCCGTCGATCCGCCGCCGATGTCGAAAATCACGGCCGGACCATTCCCGTGTTCAAGCAGGATGTGACAGCCCAGCACAGCAAGGCGAGCCTCTTCCTCGGCACTGATGATATCGAGCACAATACCGGTTTTCTGCCGGACTCTCTCGATGAACTCCGCCCCATTGGACGCGCGACGACAGGCCTCGGTTGCGACAGATCGAGCGAGACGCACTTTCCGCCGGCGCAGCTTGTCAGCGCAAACCGAGAGCGCGCCCAGCGCCCTATCCATGGCAACGTCTGAGAGCTTGCCGGTCGTCGCCAAGTCTTCGCCGAGCTTAACGACCCGGCTGAACGCATCAATGACGGTGAAGTCCTTACCCGAAGGGCGGGCGATCAGCAGGCGGCAATTGTTGGTGCCCAGGTCGAGCGCTGCATAGGCCTCACCAGGGTGACCGTGCCGCGCAGGCGCAGGTTTGGGCTTTGAATGCTCGTGATTGTTCGTAGGTTGAGAGGCAGTCTTGCCGTTCAGGCCAGCTGCGCCATGCTTACCCTTGCGCCCCCGATCCTTTCGGTTTCGCCTGGCATCATCGGGCTGGAAGGAGCGCTTGTAGCGAAAATCGGCTACTTTGCCGGACTTGCCGCTCCTCTTTTTGCCAGCATTCCTGTCTGCGTCCGGCGGAGATGTATCCGCCATAAAGTCTCTTTCTTTCCTCTCGCACAGCATAAATGCGAGGACCTGAAACAAAAGCTAACCGAACACGGGGCTTAGGGCAAGTAAGTGGTGCGGGTGCGATTTAACAAGTGTTGCAAAGCAGTCTTGACCTTGGCGCGTCGCAAAACTAGACGCGCGGCTCGCCATGTAGGCAACACTGGTTTGCTGCGTGGCCAATGCCCCGTCGTCTAATGGTAAGTTTTCCAGACTTTCAATAAAATCAGATACTTAGCCTGAAAGACTTGTGCAACTCCGCTTTTGTTCCGGCGTTTTGTTGCATAATGTGAGAGGGCGAAATCCGCGTGTTCGATTGCACGCGCAGAGCCCTGATCGGGCCGACGTCTGCGGATGGCACAAGAGAGGGCAAGAAGAGCTTGCTTCTCAGAGGTCTGACGCCAGGGCATCCTCTCCAATCAGTGATCTCGGAGGCCCCCGTTAGCCGGGGATAAAGCGGCCGGGATGACTCGCAATACGCGCTGTTTTCAGATTTCCTACAAGCTGACATGATTCGGGGGCGAGTTTGCGGCCCGCCCCCTTATCATTCCGCATTGGTTATGAAGCAACCGCAGCGGGCATGAGCTAATTAGCAAGGGTGTGATACCCGGATGCGTTCTAAGGTCAAGTGCGGTTGCGACAACTCGAAAGGGTATCGCGATGATACACGACCTACCTGTTACCGCCGGTCAAGCCGGTGTCGCCCTCTCCCTCACTTACAATGGATTCCCACGTATCGTTGAGGTCCATGCTGTTGGTGTCAGCAGTGCCGGAAATCGCTTGATGCGCGTCTGGCAAGTCAGTGGTGGCAGCAAGAGCGGCAAGTTCACTGGCTGGAAGCTGATGACCGTCAGTGACGCCAGCAACTTGGCTCTTACTGAGCAAGTCAGCGAGGCTCCGCGAGAGGGTTATCGCCGGGGCGACAGGGCGATGGTTCGCCGCATCGACTGGCAAATCTAGACCACCGCAATCACAAGGCCCTGCTCCCAACGCAGAGGGATTGTGTATCGCACAATCTGACCAATGCTTTGACATTGGAGCAATGTAGCAAGGGGGGATCGAAAAAGATTCCCCCTTGCCTTCGCTTGTCCACACTTCTCAGGAACGCGGCGTGTGACCAATTAGACGACAGACTATTCCATGCCGGCACGTCATTGGATCTCACTCTTGGTTGCTTGCGATCCGCGCAAGTTGAAACGGTATCGATAGTTTGACGACTCTGAGCTCGAAAGCCGCAGAATTCCGGGACTTCTGCGGTTTGGGCTTGCGCCATGCAACAACGCTGCTATTTCGCCCGTTTGTTGCATGGTTTTTGTTGCATGATGCAACAAAATTTCTGCTAAATATCTGAGTCAATTCAGATACTTGGTGCCCCGTCGTCTAATGGTAAGACTACGGACTCTGACTCCGTCAATTGAGGTTCGAATCCTCACGGGGCATCCAACCAGGTGCGTGACAGCGTAATTTGGAATACCAAATCGACCGGTCGCACTCATCGCTCGGATACCAGCCGCAAGCACCACAAGCGGTCTTGCCTCGCCCAGCTACACCGCCTTACTCTATGCTTCAGACCGCCCAACAGGGCGACCACAACCGCGGGAAATCTAGCTTAATCGGTGAACCACCATGATAGGGCAGGTCAGCTAGCTTATGTTGATACGACGCGACTTTCTTGAGCGGATCGCAGCTGGCGACGTCGATCTAGCATTCAGAGTCTGGAAGAGGCCAACGGTCAAGATCGGTGGCAAACTGCGCACTTCCGTCGGTGAGTTGGAGATATGCGATCTGACAGAGATTGATCGGGACGCACTTACTGAGAAAGAGGCCAAGAGGGCAGGCTACAATTCCCTTGAGGCGCTTAAATCGGATCTAGCAATAAGGCCTCAAGGTAGACTCTACCGGATCTCGATACGATTGGCGGGAGCCGATGCAAGGATCGCACTTCGCAATGCTGATGACCTGACAGATCACCATTGCAACAAGTTGCTCGATCGACTGAGGCGTCGCGACGAATGCTGTCCGAAAAAGCCGCTGGCGGTACGGATCATCAGCTTTATTGATCGCCATCCTGGCAGTCCAGCCCGCCAAATTGCTGATCATGTCGGAATGGATAAGCCGGTTCTCAAGCGGTATGTCCTTCGGCTGAAGGAGGAAGGTCTGACCGAAAGTTTGCAAACCGGATACCGGCTCTCTCCCAGAGGAAAACGGGTTCTCGGATTTGCAAGTCGCGAATTCAAGTAGCTTATGTGGACACGATGATCTCAAAGAAACTTGGTAAGATCGAAGACCATGTAGCGACTATGTAGAAAGGACGAGTGAGCAACCTTCTCGGCCCGCTGAGAGGGTTGTCTTACTGATGGGTATTCCGGGACTTAGCTCGTAACGTCTGGAATGAGTCGATAGCGGACGGTCGGGTTTCTTCTAGCTGGTATCAAGGAGCATTCGTCTATCTCTGGGGCCCGATCAATCGTTGCCGGACGCATCAGTTTGACAAAGTGACCGGTCCTAGCGGTGTGCTCAAACGAGCAATCAGCCTGGAGTGGCTCTCACTCCGTTCTAAACGTACCCCCGGCGCAAGGAGGGACATTGCGTCGCGAAATCGTTCGGGCTCGGCATGTTTTACATGAAATCCGGTCAGCGTCAGGGGACTGGAAGATGTTCGAGCGGGATGAGGAGTGTCCTGCCAATCGATATGAAACGGGATGATGCTGCCAGCTCCCGGTAAAACCGGAATGAAAAGCTGCCATTTCAACGTTTGACCTTCCGGCGTTGTCCGGCTTCCTGGCAGAGGACCGAAGGCCTTTATTCCGGCGGCCTTGACCTCCTCGGCCAAAGTCGAGAGCAAACCGGTACTGCGCATGCAGTACGAATAGAGGTGCGGCTCAGGCCGCTGGCGAGCGGCGTCCACCCAGGGATGGCCAGCACCGGCCTCCGCCTCGGGCATCGGCGCGGCGATCTCGAGATACATCTTGTCGCCCAGGCCTACGATGGCGTTGTGGGTCCCGCCCGGATGCACGCCGCCATAGTCCGGCGCCACACCGCTTAAAGCTTCGAACTGCGCGCAGGCCGCGTCGAGATCGCCCGCCAGCCAGACCAGATGATCGAGCAAGGCCGGAGGACCTACTGTGCCAGCTAGCGACGCAGCGTTGGCCTTGTTCATGAGGTTCCCAAGCATCAGAGACAACCCGCTTGACCCCGCGCCGGCCATGGCCGATCGGCGGCTAAGAGGCATGGCTCCCTTCACGAGGTTGGCTCGGGCTTGAGTGCCTTTTCGAAGAACTCCAGAGTGGCGGCCCATGTCTGTGCCTGCGCTTGCGCCTCGATTCGGCGTTTCTCGCCCACTTCGAAAAGCAGCGTGGGATTGTAGCCTGTGCTCGTGATACCGTGGCCTGCTTCGGGAAGTACCAGCAACGAGGTTTCAAGCCCCGCTTCGGCCCGGCGCTCGGCGACGTTTTGAACCATGTGGCCGGCTGACCATAGGTCATCCATTTCGC
>JBCCVO010000033.1:0-21249 GCA_039195235.1 Pseudomonadota bacterium | reverse complement strand
GGTCGGCCTTGCTAACCATAATCAACACCCGGCGGGGGCGATTTTGCTGTGCTATCTTCCAGCGCATGCCGAACTCTTCGGCGAAGTTGGCGAATTCCGTACGCAGCTGTTCTCGCAAAGCGCCGTCCGGATCGAACCCGATCCGCATGAAGAAGCGGTCGCTCCCACCATTCTCTCCGCGATCGTTGAACTGCTGCGCCTCAAGAATGTTGCACCCGCGTTCAAACAAGAATGCTGTCACACGCGCGGTGATGCCGGGTCGATCGGCACAGCCGAGCGTCAGGATCGCTGGTTCAGCCATGTCAACGCCTAGAAAGTGCCGCCTCACACTCGGTCATTAACTGCGCGATAATATCAGCCACCGGCTCTTCTGTCTTGACCATGCCGACCGATTGGCCGGCCATCAGCGATCCGCTCTCCACGTCCCCGTCGATCACCGCTCGGCGGAGCGCGCCCGCCCAAAAATGCTCAATCTGCAATTGCGCCTCACCCATGTCGACCTTTTCCCGGTCGAGAAGGCCTGCAACCTCGATCTGTTTGGCAGTGAATTCTTCGGTGCCCCTGTTCTTCAGCGCACGCACGGGGATCACCGGCAGGCGTTGGTCGACCTGCACACTGGCTTCGGCATCGCGCGCCTTGGCGCGGAAAAAGGCTCTTTTGAAATTCGGATGTGCAATGCTCTCGTTCGCGCAGGCGAAGCGCGTACCCAACTGCACACCGCAAGCCCCCATCTCAAGGTAACTGGCGATCGCTTCACCCCGGCCAATGCCGCCCGCGACGAAGACCACATGATCGTTTGCCAGCTCTGGCAGAAACTCCTGCGCAAGCACGCTGGTTGAAACCGGGCCAATATGTCCGCCTGCTTCCATGCCCTCGATCACCAGCGCATCACCGCCCGATCGCAAGAGCTTCTTTGCGAGCGCCAGCGTCGGCGCGAAGACGATAACCTTACCGCTAAACTCCTTGATCGCTTCGACGCTACCCTTTGGCGGGATGCCGCCAGCAAGCACTACGTGAGAAACGCCATGCTTGCGGCACATCCCGATCAGATCGAACAGCTGCGGGTGCATGGTGATCAGGTTCACGCCGAAAGGCTTGTCAGTGCGCGCCTTCGTCTCGGCAATCTCGGTATCGAGCAGCTCGGGCGTCATCGCCCCGCAGGCAATCACGCCAAAACCCCCAGCGTTGGATATCGCCGAGACGAGATTGCGCTCGGACACCCAACTCATCGCACCACACAGAATTGCATAATCGCAGCCAAGGAAATCGGTGCCGCGTTGCATGAGGGCAGTGCCTCTTGGAAAGTCAGTCATGGGCCTCCTGTTCGAGCTCGCGATTAAGGCGAAAAGGAGGGATATTCAATCCACTTCGCACGAATGCCGGGCAATGCCAGCGCGCCATTGGTGCTCGCCAGAGCTCCAAGGCACGGCATCGCGTTGCCATCTCGAAAGCTCAATCGGCAGAGTGTATGGTAGTAGGTAACACGCGCTCTTCGAACGCTAGTTAGCCTCTGCGCGAGAGGGCGCGGAGTCTATTCCCTCTTGATCCATAAAGCGGGCTCCGTTTCAATCGGCGCAATCAATTCGAATGAAGCTTGCCGCTCTACTGGCGAGTCTCCGTGCTTCGTCGATATTGCAGGTTTTGGCGAGTGCGACACCCATCCGGCGATACGGTCGGGTGGTGGGCTTCCCGAAAATCCTGATGTCTATCGCCTCCGGATCGATTGCCAGGGCATCGGCAACACCCTCGAACGCAAAATCATGGCTATCGCGATCTGCGAGAATAACAGCCGATGCAGCCGGAACTGCCTCGATCACTTCTGGTACCGGAAACCCTAGGATCGCGCGGGCGTGAAGGTCGAACTCGTTCAGGCGTTGTGAGGCAAGCGTTACCATCCCCGTGTCGTGTGGACGCGGTGAAAGCTCCGAGAAGATGACTTCGTCTCCGTGCACGAAGAACTCAACACCGAACAGGCCCCAGCCGCGCCCTTCCCCGGCCAGCGCCTTTACCACTTGCGCCGCCATATCCTGAGCAGCCTTCAACGCGTCAGCACTCATCGCAGCTGGCTGCCAACTCTCCTGATAATCGCCACGCTCCTGCCGATGACCGATGGGCGGACAGAAGGTAATGCCGGCACTATGGCTTACCGTCAGCAAAGTGATTTCATAGTCGAACGGGATGAACTGCTCGACAATGACCCGAGCCCGGTCACCACGCATATTCTCGGTGGCATAGGTCCAGCCAGCTTCGAGCCCAGCTTCGTCATCGACCTTGCTTTGCCCCTTGCCCGATGACGACATCACCGGCTTGATCACGCATGGGAAGCCCGTGTGCTCCGCGCCAATCCGCACTTCATCAAGGCTTTCAGCGTAGCAATAACGTGAGGTCTTAAGTCCAAGCTCATCGGCGGCAAGGTCGCGAATGGCATCTCGGTTCATCGTCAACTGCGCCGCGCGAGCAGAGGGGATGATGTTGAAGCCCTCGGTCTCGAGTTCGGCAAGCAATTCGGTTCGGATCGCTTCAATTTCGGGTACGATAAGGTCCGGTTGGTGACGCAAGACGGCGTCACGTAAGGCATTGCCATCAAGCATCGAGAAGACTTCGAACTCATCGGCCAATTGCATTGCGGGAGCCTCTGCATAGGCATCGCAAGCAACAACCCTGGCCCCAAGCCTTTTGGCAGAGATAACGAATTCGCGGCCAAGCTCTCCAGAGCCAAGCAGCATGATCTTTACAATATGAGCCATATTGCGAGGCTCTAGCGAGCCATCGCGGCGACTCCAAGCGATGCAGGAGTTTCTTCGACCTGATGCGAGCGTGCGCCGGTCGGCGATTGTCGGCACTGCCCGATCTGCATCCCGCCACTTGCACACGCCATGACCAGAGCAAGCTCTGCCTGTCGCAGCGACCAATCGACTGTGCATTCGATCGCGGCGATACCGGCGCTGACCGACAATTGCGGTGAACGTGCAGATGTCGTTTCGGTCAGTGCAGAGAATGTGTGCAACACGTCGTCCGCCCATTCACGCGCGGCTGCGGCATTCATTTCAGGCAGAATTACCCCGAAACGTCCATCATCGATCCGTGCGAGTTCCTGATCGGGCGTTGCCATAGTCTGAAGGAACTTGGCAAAGCCCCAACACACTTCATCTGCTGTCCGCTGGCCGTACTGCATGAAGATCGCCCGCAGTCGGTCAACCCCGAGGATTGCGAGCGTGCCTTGTTTGCCGGATGCCAAGTGCCGACGCAGGCTGGCGCAGAACGCCGACTTGTTGGAAAGTCCCGTCAACGGATCGGTCAGCGCCCGCTCGTTCAGGGCCTCTTCAAGCCCACGCAGGTGCTCCACCGACCGCAGCAATCCGATAGCCCGCGGCGATGCGCCATTGTCGCTAGCAACCAGCCGCACGCTCAACGCATACCAGTTAGACCCTTGTGCCGCCTCGAATTCACTCTCTACAGCGCAGCTAGCAAGCGGAAATTCGATCCACCCCGCCGCTTCACCGCGCATCACGCGCTCCATATATCGCACGACCACACCGGTGAATTCGCGTGCAACCAATTCTGTAATATGTGGTGGCAACAGAAGAGAGGCGAGGTCGAAACCCGCCGTCGATATGTTGGCTGACGCATGCTCGATGAACCCACGCTCATCCAGCTTAATCACAATATCACCTGCCGCTTCTTCCAGCAGGCCATGCAAGACCCTGCCTTCTGCGGCACTAAGACCCATTTCCATGCCGATTTGCCCCCGGCTTTGCGTTCCCCAAGCCGAGACGTTTAGGCGTCAAGTTAACAAACAAACCAGCAGAACAAAAATTAAGCCAGAAATATCGCGCAAAGGCACAAATATTGAAGGCCTGACTATTGTCTCTGTTAGTTTAGTAAATTTACCTAACTAATAAACGAATCAGCTTCGAACTCCGTTTACCATATTTATCGAACAGCTCACCCCTGTTCTGTGCATTTATTGAGATGTGTGGCAATCAAACCTCAATCATGATACGAATGCTTTGCGGGTTCGTTCCAAAAGCAGTGGCAATACGTATCCGGCACTCCTCGACCAAAGCTTCGCTTTCGTTGGCCGGTGCGGTTTCTCCCAGATCGGTCGCGCTTATGCCCAGCGCTTCGGCGATCGCGTCAATCCGATCCGGCAGCGGACGGGCCTTGCCCTTTTCCCATGCCCAGACGGTCGGCTTGCTGACGCCCAGCTTGTCGGCAACCTGGGCGAGGGTCATTCCGCGTTCGCGCCGCAGGCGATTCAGCTTGATACCCAGAGGTTCAGATAATTCCCGTGTCGTCGGGCGGAACGAGCGCCCCGCAGGCTGAGCAATGAGATTTTCAGGCGCGGCCGTCCCGGCCCGTAATTGCGTCGCCGCGAGCGCAGCTTGACCGAGTGTTTCCTCGAACGCGCAGCCGTAAAGATCGCCGCTCACCCAGACAATCGCAGCGTTGACTTGTCCTATCTCTGGCAAGTCGACCGCGAAGGTTTCGCCTTCGGAGAGGGCGACTTTGGTTTCGAGCAGCAGCCCCGCAGCCGAGATATTGTGGATGGTGACGTTGGCCTCCATCCCACCCGGCAGCACGCCGCTAGTTTCCAGTTGCAGCTCTCGCCGCGGTTGACGCCGTTGACCGTCTTGGTTTGCGACCGGGTCAAGATGAGCTTTTAACGCCATTGGCTTTCTGCCTCTTATAAGTGGAGAACAGAAAGTTTGCGCATAGGGTTAAAAAGAGGTTAGCGCATAGCCCTAACATGGACCAAACGAGCCTTGCGCGCGATTAGGCTGGCTCCTCGACCGCGTCGAGCCCGTATGCCGTGTGCAAGACACGCACTGCCAGCTCGGTTTCATCCTCGTCGATAAGTACGCTGACCTTGATTTCAGAGGTTGAAATCGCTTGGATATTGATCCCGCGATCGGACAACGCGCGGAACATGGTGCTGGCGACACCAGCGTGGCTTTTCATCCCGACGCCGACAACGCTGATCTTGGCTATGTGACTGTCGGTAATGATCCGGTTGTAGCCAATGTCCTCGCTGCGATCCTCAAGAAGGGCCTGCGCACGGGCGAGATCCGCTTGAGGCACCGTGAAGGTCACATCGGTCTCACCTTTGTCGCGTCCTACATTCTGAATGATCATGTCGACATTGATGCTGGCATCGGCCAGCGGTTCAAAGATGTGCGCCACCGCACCCGGCTTGTCGGGCACGCGAGTGAGGATTATTTTCGCTTCGTTCTTGTCGTGCGCGATTCCGGTAACAAGCTGGCGTTCCATCAGGCCCTTCTCCACCATTTCATCCATTTCTTCATCCGACACGATTAACGTGCCAGGTAGTTCGTCAGCTGATACGGCATCGTCCCCCACGAAGCTTGAGAGCACCTGGATTCGGACGCCTTCTTTCATGGCGAGGCCTACGGAGCGGGTCTGAAGCACCTTTGCTCCGACACTCGCGAGTTCGAGCATCTCTTCATAGGTGACCGCCTTGAGTTTGCGGGCCTTCGCAACAATGCGGGGGTCAGTCGTGTAGACCCCATCGACATCGGTGTAGATATCGCAACGATCGGCTTTCACCGCCGCCGCGACCGCGACCGCTGAGGTATCCGAACCGCCCCGTCCCATCGTCGTGATGCGTCCTTCGGCGCTTACCCCCTGAAATCCGGGGACCACAGCGATTTCACCAATCGCCATGCTGGCATTCATTTCCGGCGCATCGATAGTCTCCACCCGCGCCTTTGAATGTGCCTCGACTGTCTTTACCGGCAATTGCCATCCGAGCCAGCTACGCGCCTTGCAACCAAGGGATTGCAGCGTCAGTGCGAGCAGGCCACTAGTGACCTGCTCACCACTGGAAACCACAACATCATATTCGGCTGGATCATAAAGCGCATTTGCCTCACGGCAGAAGTTCACGAGACGGTCAGTCTCGCCCGCCATCGCGCTGACCACAACGGCGACCTCGTTGCCGCCCGAAGCCTGTTTGCGTACGAGATTGGCGACGCGGCGGATCCGCTCCGTGCCGGCCATCGACGTGCCGCCAAACTTCATCACGATACGTTGGTTGGCTTGGGCCAAAGCGCTCGTGCCCCCTTTTGTGAATGCTAGCTAGTGTCTGCGGGCGCTGGTAGGGACGCTGCATGGGAAACGCAAACATATCAAATGTAACCATCCGTCCGGAAGAAGCCGAGCATTTCGCATCGCTTGCGCGCGACTGGTGGAACCCGAAGGGCAAGATGGCCTCGCTGCATCAGGTCAACCCGGTACGGCTGGAGTTTCTGCGCTCGGCGATCGATGCGCACTGGGGCGCAGATCGCGATTCGCTCAAGCCGCTTGCGGGCAAGACCGCGCTCGATATCGGCTGCGGCGCGGGCTTGCTATGTGAGCCTCTCGTCCGGCTCGGCGCGGATGTAACAGGGATAGATGCCGCAGCGGAGAATACCTCCGTTGCGAGCACCCATGCCGAGACTGTGGGTCTCGATATCCGCTACATGGCAGGGGAAGTCGGCGACCTCGATATCGGCACATTCGATCTCGTGACGTGTTTGGAAGTCATCGAGCACGTTGCCGATAAGGCCGCGTTCCTTAACGATGTCACGTCGCGATTGGCACCCGGCGGCCTTCTGGTGATGTCGACGCCCAACCGCACGGCGGCTTCACGCCTTTTGCTGGTCGGCGCTGCCGAAGCGGTCGGCTACGTCCCCAAGGGCACACATCATTGGAGCGATTTCATCACACCGGAGGAACTGGAAGGCATGCTCGCCGAGCTTGGTCTCGATATCACGGAGCGGCGTGGAATCGCTTTTTCGCCGATCAAAGGCCTGCAACTATCAGATAACGAGGCGTTGAATTACATCGTTAGCGCTCGGCGTGCGACGTAACAGGTGTTGAGAAATGCGCGACACCTGTCCCCGCTTCGGCACCCAGCAGGTCTCGCGGAGACCAAGCCAGGACGGAGCTTTCTAGACTACTCGGATCGTTCCCGTTCTCGCTTATAGGCGAAGCGCCCACCTCACGCGGCATTATAGCCAAACGCACCTTGCCACTCTTATTATTATCAAGCGCGAATTGGGCATTGGCAGAGTATAACACACATATTCTGTTGAATACGATGATGCGGATTCTTGCGCCAGATATCCATCGGCCTTTGGACGGTTATTCAGTCGCGCCTTGACCAGTTAGTTCGACGAATTCCGCAACATTATCGGTGAAGAACCCATCCGCGCCGCTCGCAATCGCTGCCAACCACAGCGTGCGATACTTGCCATTGACCGCCGGGCCACCGCCATTCTGTAGCGGGGTCGGCAGGAAACCGTTTTCCTTGCGCAAGGTCCACGGATGCACTTGCAGACCAGCGGCATGCGCATCAGCGACCAAAGATGTCGGCTGCATTGTCTCCGTCTTGAGAACGTGCCCTAACCAGGGACCGATGCCATCGGCATACTCCGCAACTTCGGTTAGCCCGGATGGGGAGATGATATCTGACCAGCGCATGTCCGGCTCGTCGAACGGCCCGCCGTCAGGCGCCACAAGCAGCACTAGCTTTGTGTCGATCAGCTGGTTGAGCCGTTGCAACGGTCCGATCTCAAAAACCTGAACAAAGACCGAAGCATCGGCCCCGTCCAGTTCGAGATTACGCAGCTGCGTGGCCAGCAGGTCGACCGTGTCAATACCCTCTTCCTGGAGCAGCCACGTGGGAATCTTGAGCTCGGGGTATAGCCCGATTGTGCGCCCGGTTTCGGCCTCTTTGGCTCGGACCAGTTGCACGATCTCATCGAAGGTCGGGATCTGATACAGGCCATCATAGGCACTGTTGGCGGGCCGCGCGCTGGGTACCCGTTCGCGAACGCGCAGAGTTCGGATTTCTTCCAGGGTGAAGTCCTCGGCGAACCAGCCTGCCACACGTTGATCGCCTATCATCTTGTCGCGGCGGCGGTCCTCGAATTCGTCGCGGCTGGCGATATCGGTAGTGCCGGAAAGCTCGGTCTCGTGGCGCGCAATCAGTACAAGGTCCTTGGTCACGACAAGATCAGGCTCGATGTAATCCGCACCCTGATCAATCGCGAGTTCGTAGGCAGCGAGCGTGTGCTCAGGCCGGTCGCCACTCGCGCCGCGATGCGCGATGACGAGTGCCTTTGCGCCTGCGCTTTCAGCCACAGCAGCTGATGGGATAGCCAGTGCAAGCACGCCGATAGCCAGTCTTACAAGAATGTTGCGGACCATTCGTCTTCCTTGAAACCAACAAGAATACCTTCGGGATATTCAACCACTGGGCGTTTGATCATCGACGGGTGCTGAACCAGCAATGCGACGGCTTTGTTAATGTCTGCGGCATCCGTTTTCTCTTCATCGGATAGTCTCCGAAATGTGGTCCCGCGTTTGTTTAGCACCACGTCGACGCCTTTATCGGCGATCCACGCTTTGATCTTGTCAGCATCCACTCCATCCCTTTTGTAGTCGTGGAACGTAAATTCGAGGCCGTTCGTCTCAAACCACTTCCGCGCCTTCTTGATTGTATCGCAGTTTGGAATGCCGTGGAGATGGATTGTCATGTTGTGCTCATCATTATGATTGGTGATCGATCGCATGCGTTCGTTGACGGTCCGTAAAGTGTTTTTGCGTATCTCGACACGGGCATTGGAGTAGTTATGTTGAAAACCGTACAGAAACTGATGACCGCGTTGGCGGCGACTGGCCTCGTCCTTACACCCGTTGCGGCGCACGCTAACACGCGCGCTGGTGATAATGCCGGCTTCTACACCGGCTCGCAATCGCAGCCGGGCCTTGGGCGCACAGCCGGGGGTGAGAGAGTCGGCGGCGGCGCCGGTGAGATCATCGCTTTGATTCTGGCGGGGCTCTGGGCCGCTGGGATTGTTGTGGTCGCGGCTGACGTCGGCGATGACGATGACGACGATGACAACAATCAATCACCGGGCGCTAATTAGAGACCGGTTTCAGCTCCGAATTTCATTGTGACATCTCTTGCCGGTCTATGATCGGTACTTTCATCTGCGCAAATGCGCGTGAGCAAGCGCCACGGCAAGCGCATCGGTTGCGTCCGCTCCTGCGGGATCAGCCCCTGGCAACAGCACCCTGATCATCGCCTGAACCTGGACCTTGTCCGCCCCACCTGTGCCGACAACGGATTTTTTGACAAGTCGCGCGGCATGCTCTTCGACGGGAAGGCCTGCCGCGCCGCAGGCTGCCAGCACCGCGCCCCGCGCCTGCGCGAGTTTGAGCGTCGATTGTGGGTTCTTGTTGACGAATATCTCTTCGCAGGCGGCACGCTCTGGTGCGTGCCTGGCGATGACCGATCCGATCGCACGGTAAAGGTCCGCCAGCCGATCGACCATTGGTGCGCGCGCAGAGGTCGCGATTTCGCCATTGGCGATATGGCTAATTCGAGAGCCTTCCGTGCGGATGACGCCCCAGCCGGTACAGCTGAGTGAAGGGTCGAGGCCAAGAATGATCACAGGCTGGCCGTCATGGTCAAAGTCCGATCCGAACGCCCAGTCGCCACGCAATAGCGATAAGAAACGCACCCCCTAGCGCAATGGCAAAGAGCCACTCGCGCCAGCTCACGCGTCGAGCTTGTCCATAACCGCATCGGGGATCTCGTAGTTACCCCACACGGTCTGCACATCGTCATCGTCATCGAGCACATCGATCAGTTTGAGCAGAGTGCCCGCGCCCTTTTCATCCATTTCGACGGTGATGTTTGGCTTCCATGCGAGCTTCACATTCTCCGCTTCGCCCAGTGCCTTTTCTAGGTCGCTGGCAACCTGGTGGAGATCCTCAGCAGCTGTCCAGATCGTATGGCCGTCATCTGAGCTTTCTATGTCGTCCGCACCTGCTTCCATCGCCGCTTCGAGCACGGTATCCTCATCGCCAGCGCTCGCGGAGTACTCAATCAGACCAAGTCGCTCGAAACCGTGCTGTACCGAACCCTCTGTGCCGAGATTACCACCATGCTTGCTGAAGGCGGTGCGGACAGCCGTGGCGGTACGATTGCGGTTGTCAGTCAGCGTTTCGACGATGATCGCACTGCCGCCCGGCCCATAGCCTTCGTAACGGACCTCCTCGTAGTTCTCGTCATCGCCCGCAGTCGCTTTGTCGATGGCACGCTGGATGTTGTCCTTGGGCATCGACTGCGCCTTGGCCGTGTTGACGGCCAGCCGCAGACGCGGGTTCATGTCCGGATCGGGCGCGCCCATCTTGGCCGCGACCGTAATTTCGCGGCTAAGTTTGGAAAACAGGTTCGAGCGCTTCTTGTCCTGCGCACCCTTGCGGTGCATGATGTTCTTGAATTTGGAATGGCCTGCCATTTCACCAACTTTGCTGAGAGTGGTTGAGATCAGGAGCAGGCCTTACTCCGATGGCTGACAAGGGCGCAAGACCAGCGATCATCGCAGGCTATGTAAAGCCGCTCGCGCGCAACCTTTGGCAATTCGTAAGACGGCCCACCCCTTCAGCATTCCGACTCACACTGGGCCGCGATTTCGTGAACGTTTTCGCGCTGCTGCTGACAGTCCAGTTCGTATTGGCGCTTGGATCACTCGGGCTGCTACTTGGTCTCGTCGCGGCAGGTGTGCCGCTTCCTGAGCCTGCCGAAGACGAGATGAGCTTCTCTCAACTATTCATACTAGCCGTGATCATCGCACCCGTTTGGGAGGAATGCGCGTTCCGTGGCTGGCTGAGTGGCGAGTTGCGAAGCGTGGCATTCGCGGCGCTAGGGTTGGCTCTGCTGGGTTGGTTGATTGTCTCAAGTTATGGACCGGGCGCTGATCCATCTGGCGAGAGCGGATTGGAAGCGCTGAGGTTTGTGTTGGTTCTCACGCTTGGCGGGGCAGTCATATGGTGGTTTGCACCTGAACCATGGCGGCAAGTGCCCGACTGGTTCGCAAACAACTTCGCCGCAGCCGTATGGCTGAGCTCGATTGCGTTCGGCCTGATGCATATCCTCGATTTCAAAGGGGTAACTAACATCGCGCACGCCATCGTTGTGCTGCCACAAACGCTCGGAGGTTTGGTGCTCGCCTATACCAGGACCCGGCTGGGTCTACGCGCCGCCATCGCCCAGCATGCGGCCTATAATGCCCTGGTCATCGCGCTGTTCGGCTAAGTCAGACCCGCACCGCCGTCCCGCTGGCGGAAACCATCAACATCGAACCCGTGTCGCCAATCACTTCATAATCCAGATCAACCCCAACAACGGCATTACCGCCGCGCGTTGCGCATTCGGCCTGCAATTCCTCGATCGCCTGATTGCGCGCATCGGAAAGAATGCGTTCGTAACTGCCGGATCGTCCACCTACGATATCGCGAATGTTCGCGAAGAAATCGCGGAATAGGTTAGCCCCAACAATCACCTCACCGGTGACGATCCCGCAATATTCCTTGACCGGGTGCCCCTCGATCGTCGGGGTTGTCGTTACCGTGATGCCACGCGCGTCTTTCCAAGGTTCTGCCATAATATGATGTCCTCTCTTAACTGTATTATCAATATAATACACATGAGTGAGCATTCAACCGCAAATCATCCCATGCCAAGCGCAGCCTTATAGGTTTCGAGGATGATTTCCTGCTCGCTGCGGTCATCCGGCTTCATCTTACGCAGGCGCACAATCTGGCGCATGATCTTAACGTCGTACCCGACCGCCTTGGCCTCGGCATAAACATCGCGGATGTCGTCGGCGATGCCTTTTTTCTCTTCTTCGAGGCGTTCGATCCGTTCGATCAGCAGGCGCAGGCGGTCATCGGTGGCGTCAGCCATAGTGTAAAAGCTCCAGTGGAATTGAGAATCAGTTGTGGCGCTGAATAGGCACAGGTATAGGGGCGCAAAAGTACGCTATCCACAAGCCTGCGGATTTCCTCGGGGAAACTCTCTCGCTGAGGGCTAACGCAAGTCCGGCTTGTTGCGCGTGAGGCTACGCTCCATCGCTGCGATCTGCTCTTCGGTGGCGGGCGACTGCCTGGTCGCCTTCCACTCGTCCATTGGCATTCCGTGGATCAGTTCACGCGCAGAGGCCTTGTCGCCTTCGTAGCCAGCATCACGGATCCAGTCTGCGAGGCAATTCCGGCAGAACCCTGCCAGTCCCATCAAGTCTATGTTCTGCGCATCATGCCGATGCCGCAAGTGAATGACCAAGCGACGAAACGCCGCGGCGGCAACAGCGTCGTCAATTGTATCGAGGGGGTCGGCACCGTCTGGATAGGTATTCATTGCGACATTTCCTTGAGTTGCAAACATGCTGTGCCATAGCTCGCGCAGAGGGATGAAAAGGGTCTTCACCATCTATGGCCAAAAGTGACGCAAACAGGATTGACCCGCGCGGTCGCAAGGTCAAGATTTTGGCGACCATTGGCCCAGCGAGCCGTTCGCCCGACATGCTGCGCAAGCTCTTGAAAGCGGGTGCCGATGCGTTTCGGCTCAATATGAGTCATGGGAGCCATGCCGATCACGAAAAGGCGATCCAGGCGATCCGCGCCCTGGAAAAGGAGTTCACGCGCCCGATCGCGATCCTCGCCGACCTTCAGGGGCCCAAACTGCGTGTCGGCACTTTCAAAGATGGTAGCGCTGTCATCCGTCATTCGAGTCACTTCACGCTCGACCGCAATGAGACGGCCGGCGATGAGACCCGCGTGTGCCTGCCCCATCCGGAGTTGTTTGGGATTATGCAGCGCGGGCAGCGGCTGCTCATCAATGACGGCAAGATCCGCCTGGTGGTTAAGGAGGCGGACGAGGACCGCATCTTCTGCACAGCGGAAGTTGGCGGCGTTATCTCTGATCGCAAAGGTGTGAACGTGCCCGATGCCGAGGTACCGATTCCCGCGCTTACGGATAAGGATCGAAAGGACCTCGCCTTCGCCGTCGAGCAAGGTACCGACTGGGTCGCACTCAGCTTCGTGCAGCGCCCCGAAGACCTTGCCGAAGCTCGTAGGCTTATTGGCCATGGCACCGCTTTGTGCGCGAAGATCGAGAAGCCCCAGGCCGTGAAACGGCTCGGCGCAATCATTGAACTTGCCGATGGCATTATGGTCGCGCGCGGAGATCTGGGCGTCGAGTTGGAGCCTCATGAAGTGCCGCCGCTGCAAAAGCGAATGGTCAACGCCTGCCGCCATGCGGGCAAGCCGGTGATCGTGGCGACGCAGATGCTCGAATCGATGATCGAGAGCCCGATACCCACCCGCGCGGAGGTCTCGGACGTAGCAAACGCAGTCTATGATGGAGCCGACGCGGTCATGCTCTCAGCCGAAAGCGCGGCTGGTGACTGGCCTGAGGAATCGGTGGCGATGATGCACAGCATAGCGGCTCAGGTGGAGCGTGATGAAGACTACAAGGAGCGCGTGCGCTTCCTCGATACACGCCCTGACGCAACCACATCTGATGCGCTCGCACATGCCTGCATGACGATCGCCGACACCGTTCCGATCAGTGCGATCACTGTCTTTACCGCATCCGGCTCGACCGCACGCCGGGTGGCTCGCGAGCGTCCGGCCACACCAATGTTGGTTCTCACGCCATCTATGCGCACCGCACGTCGGGTCGCACTGCTGTGGGGCGCGCATGCGGTGGCGACCAAGGACATCGGCAGCTTCGAAGAGATGATAGGCAAGGGCAAACGTATGGCGCTGCGCCACGGGTTCGGCGAAGCGGGCAGCAAGCTAATCGCCCTGGCTGGTGTTCCCTTCGGCACACCAGGGGCGACCAATCTGCTGCATGTCGTGACACTGGCGGGTGACGAGCTAAAAAAGCATCGCGACTGATCTCGAGACCGACACGTCGTCGCATAGCTCTGGAAAGTGAGCCTTTGCCTTGCGTGCCAAAGGCTTTAGCACTGGTGACCGAGTTCAACGCAAGGAGCCCGACGATGCCACGATCCCTCTCTCAACGCACTCTCGCCGCCGCTGCCTGTGCCACGCTGCTTTCCGCTTGTGGAAGCGAGGCGCCTTCCGAGACCGGCACCGAAGCAACGGCTACTGATGAACCTGCCATCATCGAAGTGCGTCAGGCTAATTTCGAAGAGATAGGCGACGCGTTCAAGGCGATCCGGGGGCAGCTTGAAGCGGGCAGCTCGGATTTTGCAGTGATCGAAAACGCGGCGAGTACGATCAATGCAAACGCGCAGAAGATCGGTGACCACTTCCCCGAAGGAACCGGCTTGGATGCCGGTTACGATACCGAATCTCTCGCGACGATCTGGGAAAAACCTGAAGAGTTTACTGCCGCTCATGAGAAGCTGATCGAGACCAGCGACGGATTGATTGCCGCTGCGCAGTCCAGTGATGCTGCGGCAGTCGGGGCGCAGGTCGGCGAACTCGGAAAGTCATGCAAGGGTTGTCACGACCAATTCCGGGTCGACAACGACTGAAACGATGGAGCACCTGGGGGACGAACCCGCGCATCTAACGCCACCGCCTCAGCGAACGGTCAAGGTCTGGGATCTGCCCGTGCGGCTGTGTCACTGGGGCTTTGCGCTGCTGCTCCCTGCCCTTTGGTGGACCGCCGAGAACTCGGAATGGGCCTGGCACAAGATATGCGGCCTCGCATTGCTGAGCCTGCTCGTGTTCCGGATTACCTGGGGCTTCGTTGGCTCGCGCACGGCCCGTTTCGTAGACTTCATTCGCGGGCCTCGTAGCGTCCTTGCCTATCTGCGCGGCGAGTGGCCAATCAGACTTGGACACAGTCCGCTCGGTGCTGTCGGAACCGTCGTTCTGTTGCTGGCAATGTCGCTACAGGTCAGCTTTGGACTGTTTGCAGGTGATCCCTTTGATGGAGCGACCGGCCCGCTCAATCCGCTCGTCGGCGTGATGACGGCTGACATGCTGACCGACTGGCACGAAACTTTCTTCGAAGTGCTGCTGTGGCTGGTTGGCGTACACGTCGCTGCCATCGCGTTTTATGCCGTCGTCAAACGCAACGATCTGGTCAGGCCAATGATCAATGGAAGGCGACTGGTGGCTGATGGGATCGAAGGGATCACGCCTGCATCAACGGGAAAAGCAGCGGTTGTATTGCTCCTGTCTATCGGACTGGTCGCGTGGGTGGCCTTCGGCGCACCGCCGCTCGACCAAGTATAAGCTACTGCGCCGCCTTCTCCAGGCGCGCACGCGCTTCTTTCTCACCGATCAGCGGCAGCAACTCGCCCATATCAGGGCCGTGGTTCATACCCGTGAGCGCCTGGCGCAGGGGCAGGAACAGCATCTTGCCCTTGCGGCCTGTCCTCTCTTTCAGAGCTGATGTGAGCGCGGCCCATGGGTCGTCGCTCCATGCAAGCGTCTGTGCCGCTTTGGCGAGATAGGTTCGGTCGTCGTCTGAGAACTCGGGTTGATCGATAGGGCCGGTTACCAGCCGCCACCACTCCCCGACTTCGCCAACCGTTGAGATGTTCGGCTGTATCGCTTGCCAACCAGCCTCGTCCATGCCCGCGGGCAGGCGGTCTTTTACTAACCCGAAGGGCATTGCGTGGACGATGGCTGTATTTATCCGCTCCAGATCGGCATCGTCGAACTTTGCAGGCGCGCGCCCAAAGGTCGACAGATCGAATGCTTCGAGCAACGCGTCGCGATTGGTGATAGGTTCTACAGGCAGCGAGGTACCGAGACGGGAGAGCAGCGCGATGATCGCTTCGGGTTCGATGTCGCGTTCACGGAATGCATCACTGCCAAGCGAGCCAAGGCGCTTGGACAGTTTGCCTTCCCTGCCCACCAACAGCGCTTCATGCGCAAACTGTGGAGGCTCGACACCCATTGCGGTGAACATCTGGATCTGAACCGCAGTGTTCGAGACATGGTCCTCGCCCCGCAGCACCTGAGTGATGCCCATATCCACGTCGTCCACGGTGCTCGGCAGCATGTAGAGCCAGGATCCATCAGCGCGGCGGATGACTGGATCGGAGAGTTGCGCTGCGTCGAATTTGACGCTCCCGCGCACACCGTCTTCCCAAGCGATTGGCTCATCATGGTCGAGCTTGAAACGCCAATGTGGCTGGATGCCCTCGGCCCTCTTCGCAGTGTGGTCCTCGTCAGTCAGGTCCAACGCCCCGCGATCATAGATCGGCGGAAGCCCGCGCCCCAGCAGTACCTTGCGCTTGAGCTCCAGCTCCTGCTGCGTCTCGTATGCCGGATAGATTCGGCCCGTTTTGCGTAAAGTGTTGAACGCCGCCTCATAGCGATCAAGCCGCTCTGATTGTCGCTCTTCACGATCAGCGGCGATACCCAGCCATTCAAGGTCTGCGCGGATCGCTTCGACATACTCCTCACGGCTGCGTGCCGCATCAGTATCGTCGATGCGCAGGATGAACTGCCCAGCGGCTTTGCGTGCGAGCATCCAGTTGTGCAGCGCGGTGCGGATATTGCCGACATGGAGCCGACCGGTTGGGGATGGTGCGAAACGAGTTGTAGTCATGCCCGCGCGGTAGCCAGCGCGAACAGATGCGGCAAGCGGTTCAAGCGCGTTACGTTTCGGCGGCCACCAGTGCCAACACTCCATCCCAGAGCCGGTGAATGCGATCCGGGCGAATGAGACCGTCGACGGTGCTTTCGAAGCCGGGTCGGTCCCGTTGCACCGCCGCATCTATCAGCACCGCCAAAGTCGCTTCGTCATAAGTAAGTGACTGACAGCAGAATCGTGAAACCTGGATGTTTTCAGGCCAGACCGAGGTGATCGCCTGGGACAACGCGAGCGCTTTTGCCGCTGTTTCCACGCTCCCCAGTCGTACCGCCAGTTCAGGCACCGGGTCGCGCCCTGCCCGATCATGGAGTGCAATCAATCGAAGTGAGTAGACGAACCGCGCCGCCAGTGGACCGAAAGCCTCGATCCTCGGCGGGCTGGCAAGCTGCGCGATGGTCGAACGGGCTGAGGCGGACGGGGTGCGGCTTTGGGTCATAGGTTTCCTGATCGGATTCGCTGGAATCAGATCGGGATAGCTTTATTGCAAATGCTTCGCAATACTAATCATCATATTGCCAACAGCACAGAACCCCAGCCAGTCAGATCATCGCTACTTTGGCTTAATCACGAAACTGTGTTCGATGTATAGGAACACTTCGGTCTCACTCGCCTGCTGCCAGTAAAGTTCGGATTCGAGGCCGCGTATCTCAACCCCGTAGTCTCCACCGAATTGCGCTGCGTAGCGCTTTGCCTCCTCGGCAACCGTCTTCACAACATCAATGCGGTATTGATCCGGGTTGGTGATCGCAAGAGCTGTCTCGCCGGTTTGAATGAACGACCGCCCGGTTGCCGGAATCGATTTGGCGAAAGCCTCGATTGTCTTGCCCGCGTCGCTCGCCAGCTGATTGCTGCCGCGCACCGGTATACGGGCGTAGATCTGAACCCTACTGGTATCAGGACGACCGCCATATCCGATCGGCAGTTTCTCGTAGTTCTCCAGCGTCACCGGACGCAGCGAGTAGTCGCCGGCGACCAATGCAATACCTGAAGATGGCGCCTGCTCTATCGTCGCACGCAACATCGCCAGCAATTCCTGCTTGCGCTCGGTCGCATCGCGCGAGTCCGAATTCACATAAAGCGGCTTCACGAAAAAGTCGGCTGTCCGCTTCAGGCCAATGGCTGATTGATCGCGGTTGTAATACTCGTAGTTTGACCGGTCCGATCTAGATGCAGTGACAATGACGGCGCCTTCGTCCTGCGCCAAAGCGATTGTCGGCGCAAACAGGCCTAGCGCGGTTGCGGCCATAATCAGCTTTCTCATATGCTCATCTCCCAAGACATGCCGAAAGCTAGCAGGAAGGTGATTTGCAGCAAGCTGAACGCGCGCGTCCAAGACATAAGAAAGACCCCGCCGCAGCGATATGCTACGGCGGGGTACCTCATTTCAGTTTGCGACTGAGAGCCAGCACTTATTCGGCGGCGGGAGTGTCCTCGCTGCCAGCAGCTCCGCCCATTGCAGCCTTCATCGCTTCTTCGGAAGGAACGGCATCGGCTTCAGGCTCGGATTCGACAGCATTAGCTGCGGCGAGCGCGTCCTGCTGCTTCTTCCACTGGGCCTTCAAAGCAGCGTCGCGACTGGATGCCGTCACGCGCATGCGATTCATGCCCGCACCTGTGCCAGCCGGGATCAGGCGACCTACGATCACGTTCTCCTTGAGGCCGATCAGCGTGTCCTGCTTGCCCTCAACCGAAGCCTGAGTCAGCACACGAGTCGTCTCCTGGAACGATGCAGCCGAGATGAAGCTTCGGGTCTGGAGCGACGCCTTGGTGATCCCGAGCAGAATCGGCATGCCTTCAGCAGGCTGCTTTCCCTTGCCCAGCTTGGCGTTGACTTCGAGCATTTCTGCCAGATCGACTTGCTCACCCGGAAGCAACGTAGTGTCGCCGCCATTGGTAATTTCGACCTTCTGCAACATCTGGCGAACAATCACCTCGATGTGCTTGTCGTTGATCTTCACACCCTGCAGTCGGTACACTTCCTGAATCTCATTCACGAGATACTCGGCAAGCGCTTCAACACCCATGACTTCAAGGATATCGTGTGGGTTTGGCGAACCTGAGATGAGCGTATCGCCCTTCTTCACGAAGTCGCCTTCCTGCACGTCGATCACCTTGGTCTTGGGGATCAGGTACTCAACAGCATCGCCCTCCTCCGGAATGATCGCGATCTTGCGTTTGGCCTTGTACTCGCGAACAAACTCGATCTTGCCCGAAATCTTGGCGATGACCGACATGTCCTTTGGCAGACGCGCTTCAAACAGCTCGGCAACACGCGGCAGACCGCCGGTGATGTCGCGGGTCTTGGCCGCTTCGCGGCTGGCACGGGCGAGAATGTCACCCGCTTCAACCGTCTGGCCGTCTTCGACCGACAGGGTGGTACCCGGAGCCAGCATGTAGCGCTGCGCTTCGGTTTCGCCCTCTTCGGTCTGACCTTCGCCGAGAAGAGTCATACGCGGACGCAGCTCCTCCTTTTTCTTGCGGCCGGTTGCCCGGTTCTCAGTCACCACACGCTGCGCAATGCCGGTCGCATCATCGGTCTGCTCTTCGAGGGTCGTACCCTCGACAAGGTCCTGATACTTCACGACACCGGATTGCTCGGTGATGATTGGCAGGGTGAACGGATCCCATTCGGCCAGACGATCGCCGACCTTCACCTTGGCGCCATCCTTGAACATCAGAACAGTACCGTAAGGCACTTTATGCATCTCACGCTCGCGCCCTTCAGCGTCGATCACCGCGATCTCGCCATTGCGTGCCAGCGAAAGGATACGGCCCTTCTTATCGGTGATGGTCGGCATGTCGCGCAATTCGACCTTGCCATCGGAGATGGACTCAAGGTGGCTGGTTTCATTGAGCTGCGCCGCGCCACCGATGTGGAATGTCCGCATCGTCAGCTGGGTGCCCGGCTCGCCGATCGACTGCGCAGCGATAACGCCGACAGCTTCACCGATATTGACCGGCGTACCGCGAGCAAGGTCACGGCCATAACAGGTTGCGCAAACACCCTGTTCGGCTTCGCAAACCAGCGGTGAACGAATCTTCGCAGATTGCGTTTCAGCCGCTTCGATTTCCTTTACCATTGGCTCGTCGATCAGCGTGCCAGCCTTGACGATCACTTCGCCAGTTGCGGCGTTGACGATGTCCTCGGCCACGGTGCGGCCCAGGATACGTTCGCCAAGCGATGCGATAACCGAACCGCCCTGAACGATCGCGCGCATTTCCAGCGCATTCTCGGTCTTGCAATCCTCGACAACGATCGTGCAATCCTGCGACACATCGACGAGACGGCGGGTCAGATAACCCGAATTGGCCGTCTTCAAAGCAGTATCGGCCAGGCCCTTACGTGCGCCGTGGGTAGAGTTGAAGTATTCAAGAACGCTCAAGCCTTCCTTGAAGTTCGAGATGATCGGTGTCTCGATGATCTCGCCCGACGGCTTGGCCATCAGACCGCGCATACCCGCGAGCTGCTTCATCTGCGCCGGGCTACCACGCGCGCCCGAGTGGCTCATCATGTAGATCGAGTTGATCTGCGCCTCACGACCTTCCTTGTCGATCGGCGTCGCTTTGATCTCGTCCATCATGGCGTCCGCCACCTGGTCACCGCAACGACTCCAGGCGTCGATCACCTTGTTGTACTTCTCTTGCTGGGTGATCAGGCCATCCTGATACTGCTGTTCGTAACCGGCAACCAGTTCTTTGGTCTCGTCAACCAGCTTTTCCTTGGCATCGGGGATGATCATGTCATCCTTGCCGAAGCTGATGCCGGCCTTGAACGCGTGGCGGAAACCGAGAACCATGATGGCGTCGGCGAACAGAACCGTGTCCTTTTGACCCGTGTGACGATACACTTGGTCTATCACATCGCCAATCTCACGCTTGGTGAGCAGGCGGTTGATGATGTCGAAGGGAACCTTGTGATTCTTCGGCAGGCATTCACCGATCAGCATACGGCCCGGCGTCGTGACAAAGCGCTTCATCACCACATTGCCATCCTCATCGGCCTGCGGGACGCGTGCGAGGATTTTGGTGTGGAGAGTAACGGCCTTGGTTTCGAGCGCCTGGTGCACTTCAGCCATGTCGGCAAAGCGGGGCAGCTTCTCTTCCTTCGTACCATCTTCGTTTTCGAGATATTCCGGCTTCTTCTCCTGACGTTCCATCGAAAGGTAGTATAGGCCGAGGACCATATCCTGCGAAGGCACGATGATCGGCTTACCGTTGGCGGGCGAGAGGATGTTGTTGGTCGACATCATCAGTACGCGCGCTTCGAGCTGCGCTTCGAGGCTCAACGGCACGTGGACCGCCATCTGGTCACCGTCAAAGTCGGCGTTGAACGCCGAACAGACCAACGGGTGCAGCTGGATCGCCTTGCCTTCGATCAGGACGGGTTCGAACGCCTGGATGCCCAGACGGTGAAGCGTCGGCGCGCGGTTCAGCAGAACTGGGTGCTCGCGGATCACTTCGTCCAGGATGTCCCAGACTTCCTTGCGCTCTTTCTCGACCCACTTCTTCGCCTGCTTAAGAGTCATGGAGAGACCCTTCGCATCGAGGCGGGCGTAGATGAACGGTTTGAACAGTTCGAGCGCCATCTTCTTGGGCAGGCCGCACTGGTGCAGCTTGAGTTCGGGGCCGGTCACGATGACCGAACGGCCCGAATAGTCGACGCGCTTACCCAGAAGGTTCTGACGGAAGCGGCCCTGCTTGCCCTTGAGCATATCGCTGAGCGACTTGAGCGGACGCTTGTTGGCGCCGGTGATGACGCGGCCACGGCGGCCGTTGTCGAACAGCGCATCGACGGCTTCCTGAAG
>JBCCVO010000032.1:0-21543 GCA_039195235.1 Pseudomonadota bacterium | reverse complement strand
TGGCCCGGCCGGTCAGACCCGGTTTCAACGTGACTTTGCCGAGATCCGCGACGCCGCGGCGAGAGTGGCCGAGGTTGAACAAAACGCAGAGCTCGCGGCCGAGATCCGAACCCTTCAATTCCGCGATCTGCGCCGCACCTGCGTCGTCTATCTCGGCGAGCTCGGCCTCGAGGACCACCTGATCGCCGCGATCACCGGCCACGATATCGACGAAACGCGCCGGATCCTCAAAACCTACATGCCCAGGACCACCGGCCGCGCCGCCAGAGCCGTGGCCTTGGCCACAGTCCGCCAGGCCAAAGAGAAGGAGAAACGCGCGTGAAGTATTACCACAAAGGATTAGAGCAGGTTGAGCCTCCAATGATCGGAGGGACGCTGCCACACGATCATTACATTCATGCCCTTCACAGCATCGCGAAATCGCTCAAGCGGATCGCCGACAGTCTCGAAAACCCTTCCAACAAAACCGACTAAATGCGGCGATATTGGAAGGAATTGCACCAAAAAACCGCAGAAATGCGTGGTGCGACATCCTTGGGAAGCTTCTGCTCTACCATTGAGCTACACCCGCTTTCAGGCCGCGCCCTTTGCCGTAATCGCTGCAGGTGGTCAATCAGATAGGTGAAGCGAGCGCGCTCCATTAGTATCCGCTGCCGAGATTGGATTCGCGCGTCGTGCTCGCTAGAGCAACAGACAGAATCGTAAAGTTGAGAGGAATAATCATGCGGCATGTCGATCACTTCCTATTTGGCGGCGCAGGTGGCCCAGCAACCCGCACGCATCAAATCTGGAACCCCTCAACCGGCGAAGTGCAGGCCGAGGTTCCGCTCGGTGACGCCGCTCTTCTGGAAAAAGCGATTGCAACCGCGAAAGAAGTCCAGCCAGCTTGGGCCGCGACCAACCCACAGAAACGCGCGCGCGTGATGTTCCGGTTCAAGGAACTGGTTGAGGCCAACATGCAGAGCCTTGCCGAACTTCTTTCCAGCGAGCACGGCAAAGTGATCGACGACGCAAAAGGCGACGTTCAGCGCGGGCTTGAAGTGATCGAATATGCCTGCGGCATTCCGCAGGTGATGAAGGGCGAATACACACAAGGCGCCGGCCCCGGCATCGATGTCTATTCAACCCGCCAGCCGCTCGGCATCGGCGCCGGCATCACCCCCTTCAACTTCCCTGCGATGATCCCGATGTGGATGTTCGGTATGGCAATCGCGGCGGGCAATGCGTTCATCCTCAAGCCCTCCGAACGCGACCCGAGCGTGCCCGTGCGGCTTGCCGAACTGTTCATCGAAGCAGGTGCGCCTGAAGGTCTGTTGCAGGTGATCCATGGCGACAAGGAAATGGTCGACGCGATTCTCGATCACCCGGCCATCAGCGCAGTCAGCTTTGTCGGTTCCTCCGACATCGCGCATTATGTCTACAAGCGCGGAGCCGAGGCGGGGAAGCGTATTCAGGCCATGGGCGGCGCGAAGAACCATGGCATTGTCATGCCCGATGCGGACCTCGATCAGGTGGTGAATGATCTTGCTGGTGCGGCTTTCGGTTCGGCGGGCGAGCGTTGCATGGCGCTTCCGGTAGTGGTGCCGGTCGGCGAAGACACGGCAGACCGCCTGCGCGAAAAGCTAATTCCCGCGATCAATGCATTGCGCATCGGCGTTTCGACTGATCCGGATGCGCATTACGGCCCCGTCGTCACGCCAGAGCACAAAGCGCGTGTCGAGGGATGGATCGACACCGCAGAACAGGAAGGCGCGGAGATTGTTGTCGATGGGCGCGGCTACACGCTTCAGGGGCATGAGAACGGCTTCTTCGTCGGCCCCACGCTGATCGACCGTGTGACCCCGACCATGTCCAGCTATCAGGAAGAGATCTTCGGCCCGGTGCTCCAGATCGTGCGCGCCAACGACTTCGAAGACGCCGTGCGCCTCCCGAGCGAGCATCAATACGGCAACGGCGTCGCGATCTTCACCCGCAACGGCCACGCCGCGCGCGAATTCGCGAGCCGCGTAAATGTAGGTATGGTAGGGATCAACGTGCCAATTCCCGTGCCGGTTGCCTATCACTCCTTCGGCGGTTGGAAACGCTCAGGCTTTGGTGACATCGACCAATACGGTACCGAAGGTCTCGCCTTCTGGACCAAGAACAAAAAGGTCACGCAACGCTGGCCCGACGGAGGTGGCGACGGGTCGAACGCCTTCGTCATCCCGACTATGGGCTGACCCTCGCATACCTCGCATAGATTGTACGCTTGCTCAATGAGTGGGCGCGATACAACCTGCGTGTCCTGAAGGTTCTTCTGTTCGGCTCTCGAATAAGGGGTACATGTCGTCAATATAGCGATGTTGACGTGGGTCTCGCATTGTCGAGATAACAGTCGGGGTTTTTTGGAAGGGATGCTCGCAACTGGTGATTTCCGCAGGGACGCGGCAAATCCAACGCACCTGCCTGTGGATTGCAGCTTGTGCACCCAGATGAACATATGATTTTACCAGCCATCAAAGATCACCGTGTCTTATTTTTGCGAGCGACAGGAGATAGAGAGGTGACCACCCGCCCACGCGCCACATCGGGCTCACCCTACGAAGAACAGTTCGGCTTTTGCCGCGCCATCCGAGAGGGCAATCGCATAGTCGTCGCAGGCACTGGCCCGATTGAGCCTGATGGCACGACCACCTCTGGCGGCGCGGCGGAGCAGGCCTCGCGTTGCTGCGAGTTGATCGTCGCTGCGATTGAGGAATTGGGCGGTTCAGCCAGGGACGTGGTGCGAACACGTATGCTGCTGACCGACTTTGACGATCAGGACGCGGTCGGCGCCGTCCATGCGCGCTATTTCGGTGAAGCCAAACCCGCCGCGACTATGGCTGGGGTCGCATGGCTTTGCCGCGCGGAATGGAAGGTCGAAATCGAGGCTGAGGCCGTCATCGGCGCTTGAGTATTTTGTTACCTTTCGGGCGCTAAGGCAGCCCTATGGTTACAGAAAACAATGTGATGGCTTTCGACCTTGATCAGGTTGAAATGGAATTGAGAAGGCACGGAGAGACGACCGTGCAATTTGATCGTCCAATCGGCGAAATGCTCTCGATCGTGCCAGCCAATGGCAGCACAGACCCCAAGGACTGGCCGCAGATACCGCGCGCGGACTATCTTGTGCGCGTCAATTCCCTTTGCCGAGAATGGGGACCAAAGCTGAAGGTCCGTTTTTATGGGCACCACGGCGATGTTTTTGATGGCCGCTCGGTCCACCAGTTTCCTGATGCGCATTCCTTAGCTGTCGACTGCATTTACGAGGCTGAGAATGTCGAAGCGATTGGCGAATTGCCGCACCTTTCGCGCCTGAGCCTCGGGATTTACGAACTGAAGGACAAGGCGCTTCTGTCCAAACTGCCGCTAGAAAAGCTGACACATCTAACTCTGACAGCCACCGAGACCAAAGCACTCGACCTTGCTCCACTCGCGGTCGCCAGTGCGCTGCAAAGACTTTATCTCGAAGGGCATCACAAGAACATTGCAGCGCTTGCCAATTTGAACGAGCTTCGGGAATTCACCTTCAATGCGAAGAAGGGTCTGGACCTGTCATTCATCAACGGGATGAGCGAATTGCGCGCTCTCAAGTTCAATCTGGGCGGTACCGAGAGTATCGAGAATATCGCGCTTGAACGATTGCAGGATATTGCGTTTACGATGGTTCGCGGACTGAACGAACTGGGCGATATGCAGCGTTTCCCAGCCCTGCGCCGGGTCTTGGTTCAGGAGCAAAAACAGTTTACGCGCGTCAAATTTGGTCGGGGCAATCAGGAGTTGGAGCATCTGCAATTCTTCAATTGCGGTAAGCTCACATCAATCGAAGGGCTTGCGCAGTGTCCGCAGCTCCTCAGCCTTCGGTGCCTGCTCACTGATATCGATCCAGCTTCCCTCGACTTACCCAAGTCGCTGACACATCTGCATATATCGTCTGGAAAGCGCAGTGACAAAGAGAAAGAACGGGAAGTGATTGAAGCGATGGGGTACATCGCCAGCGATCACAGGGATGCGTCGTTCTCATACAAATAGGGCGGTGACGCGCGCTGACGCCGACGGGTCTATCAGGCGACCTGGGCAGAAAACTGCTCCCATTGCGACAATGCCAGTTCTGTCGTCGCAATAAGCTCAGCCACATCCGCTGTCTGGCCCAGCTGCTCGCGGCCAACCAGCACGTCTGGAGGCGCCCCGCCTTCACGAACCATGATGGCGGGAAGCTCAAAGCCATGGCCCGGATAGCTCGCTGCAAAGTCATCCCGGTGATGGAACACAACCTCCATCTGCAAGCTCTTGAGAAAACGTCGCCACTCGCCACGCATCGATACCGCGCCATAGGTCAACGCGCACAGCGAGCATGGATAAGTTTCCGGGCGGACCTGTTTGTGCACGGCGTGCATCAGGGCTTGGATCAGCCCGCTATCCGCGTTGTAGACGATCAACAGGCGCGTGTTGTGCTGGGTCATACTAGGAAATACGCAGGAACCGCGCAAACGGTTACGCAAATTGCAATCGACCTAGCAAAAATCCATGTCCTCGACGGTTCGCACGCCCTTCCCACACTCCGCGTGAGGGGCTAATGCGCGCAGCCATGACAGGACAGTTTTCTCTCACCGAAGACCAGATTGCGATTCAAGAAGTCGCGACGCGGTTCACCGCCGACAACATCACGCCCAATGCTGGCGAGTGGGACGAAAAACATATCTTCCCCAAAGACGTGATCAAGCAGTCTGCCGAACTTGGCTTTGGCGCGATCTATGTTTCTGAGCAGAGCGGCGGGATCGGTCTTGGACGGTTGGAGGCGGCTTTGATCATGGAGGCGATGGCCTATGGCTGCCCGACCACCAGCGCCTTCATTTCGATCCACAACATGGCGGCTTGGATGATAGACGAATTTGGTGGGCAGGATGTGAAAGACCGCTATCTTCCCGACCTTATCAGCATGGACACAATCGCCAGCTATTGCCTGACTGAACCTGGGAGCGGATCGGACGCTGCGGGGCTAAAGGCCAATGCGCGCCTTGATGGCGATCACTATGTCTTGAACGGCACGAAGCAGTTCATCTCAGGCGGCGGCGTCAATGATGTCTATGTCACCATGGTTCGCACCAGCGAACACAAGACGAAGGGCATCACCTGCCTCGTGATCGACAAGGAGACGCCCGGCGTCAGCTTCGGCGCGCCGGAGAAGAAGCTGGGCTGGAACGCCTCACCCACCGCACAGGTTATTTTCGAAGACGCGCGCGTGCCGGTCGCCAATCGCGTCGGCGATGAAGGTGAAGGGTTTCGCTTTGCGATGATGGGGCTTGATGGTGGACGGCTGAACATCGGTGCCTGTTCGCTGGGCGGGGCGCAGCGCTGCCTGGATGAGGCGGTCGCTTACACCAAGGATCGCAAGCAGTTTGACGTGCCCGTTGCCGACTTTCAGAATACCCAGTTCATGCTCGCCGACATGGCAACCGATCTCGAAAGCGCACGCGCCCTGCTCTATCTCGCCGCGGCCAAGGTGACCGACAACGCGCCTGACAAATCACGTTTCTCCGCGATGGCAAAGCGGCTTGCGACGGATAACGGCAGCAAGGTCGTGAATGACGCGCTGCAACTGTTTGGCGGCTATGGCTACCTCAAGGATTATCCTATCGAACGCTTCTGGCGCGACTTGCGCGTACATTCGATCTTGGAAGGTACCAATCAAGTGATGCGCATGATCGTGGGCAGAGATCTGCTGCGGCAGTGAAGCGCTGCACATGACCACCGAACGCCTCGCCACCGTCACCCTCGTCGTGCCCGATTACGATACGGGCATCGCGTTTTTTGTCGAGCAACTTGGCTTCATCCTTGTCGAAGACACCGATATGGGTGGCGGCAAGCGTTGGGTGGTGCTCTCCCCGTCCGGCGGTGGGGCGCAACTGCTGCTCGCCAAAGCCGCAAACGAATCCCAGACCGGCGCAATCGGCAACCAGTCCGGCGGGCGCGTGGCGTTTTTCCTCGAAACGGATGATTTCGCCGATGCTCACGCGCGCTTCGTCGCAGCTGACGTCACCTTTCTCGAAGAACCCCGTCATGAGCCATACGGCACCGTCGCGGTGTTCAGCGACCCATTCGGCAATCGCTGGGACTTGCTCCAAAGAAAAGAACCTGCATGACCACTCCAATTTCTGAGAACATTCTCGCGCGAAAGAATGGCCGCGTTGGTCATATCTCGCTCAACCGCCCCAAGGCGCTGCATGCGCTGACGCTCGACATGTGCCATGCGATGAGTGCAGCGCTTGCTGAGTGGGAAAGTGATGACGAGGTCGAGGCGGTGATCCTTGACCATACCGAAGGCTCGCGCGGCTTTTGTGCTGGCGGCGACATCGCCTTCCTGCGCGATTCCGCGCTGAACGATGGCGGTGTGTCGGGCCGGAAGTTCTTCCACGACGAGTACCAGCTAAACCATCAACTGTTCACCTACACGAAGCCGATTGTCGCATTCATGGATGGCATCACGATGGGCGGTGGGGTCGGTATTTCGCAACCGGCCAAGTTCCGTGTGGCGACTGAGAACACGCGCTTTGCCATGCCCGAAACCGGGATTGGCCTGTTTCCCGATGTCGGCGGCGGATGGTATCTTTCACGCCTTGGCGGGCGGCTGGGACAGTTCCTCGCGCTTACCGGTGCGCGGCTTGACGGGTCGGAGTGCCTGTGGACCGGCCTTGCGACGCATTATGTCCCGAGCGAGATATTGGACGATCTCAAGGCTCGCATTATCGAGCGCCCCAGACGGATCGCAGGCATTCTGTCCGAACCCGTCGGCACGCCGCCTGATGCGCGGATACAAGCCAATGCGCTGCGTATCGCCAAGCACTTCGCATCGAACAGTTACGAAGAGATCCTAGCCAGCCTCGAAGCGGAAATCGACAGCAACGAGAATGGTGGCGCAGAGTGGGCGCAGAAGGAGCGCGACACGCTCGGCACCAAAAGCCCGCAGACCTGCAAAGTTGCGTTGCGGCAACTGGCCGAGAGCGAAAGCCTTTCCGACTTCGCCGACAATATGCGAATGGAGTATCGGATCGCCAGCCGTGTGCTCACCCGCCCCGACTTCGCCGAGGGGGTGCGCGCAGTAATTACCGACAAGACCAACGACCCCAAATGGGACCCGGCAACGCCTGGAGAGGTCAGTGACGACTTGATCGAGAGCATCTTTGCTCCCCTCCCCGAAAACGAGGAATGGAAACCCCTGAAATGACCGACACCGCGAGCTACGAAACCATTACCGTCGAAACCGACGCGCAGGGCACCAAGGGCGTCACGCTTATGACGCTCAACCGACCCAAGGCGCTAAACGCGCTGAACACTCAGGTGCTGGCTGAACTAATCGAGGCTTTCGCTGCCTATCAAGCCGATGACAGTCAGTTATGCGCGATCCTCACCGGCTCTGGCGACAAGGCGTTTGCCGCCGGCGCAGACATCAAGGAGATGTCCGACAAGGCGGCAGCCGATTTCTACCTCGACGACTTCTTTTCGCCGTGGACCAGCGAGATCGTGAAGAAAACCCGCAAGCCGTGGATCGCGGCGGTGAACGGCTTCGCGCTCGGGGGCGGGTGCGAGTTGGCGATGATGGCCGATTTCATCATCTGTTCGGATAGTGCGAAGTTCGGCCAGCCGGAAATCAAGCTGGGCGTCGCACCTGGCATGGGCGGATCGCAGCGGCTGACGAGAGCTATTGGCAAGTCGAAGTCGATGGAAATGTGCCTAACAGGCAGGATGATGAGCGCGGACGAAGCCGAGCGCAGCAATCTCGTCGCCAAGGTTGTGCCACATGCCGAACTCATCACAGAAACGCTCAAGACCGCCGCTGCCATTGCCGGTATGCCTCCCATGGCGACCATTGCGAACAAGGAAATGGTCAACTCGGCCTTTGAGATGACGCTGGATCAAGGGCTTATTGTCGAACGTCGCATCTTCCAGATACTCACCGCGAGCGAGGACAAACAGGAAGGCATGGCCGCGTTTATCGAGAAGCGGGAGGGCCAGTGGAAGGGGAGATAGTCCTCAAAGGACTGGGCCTCTCTGCCTTGGGTCTACTGTTCGTCTGGCTCGGCATCCGAGGTTGGAAGCATCGCCTCGAAGATCGGATTAGCACTATTGAGGCTGCAATTCTGAAAGCAGCTGGCGCAGAACCTCTTCCGCGAAACAGGTGGGATCGGACCTGGGCCCATGTGGAACCGGTCCTCTTCCTGACTTTTGGGCCCCTAATGATTCTAAGCGGGATCGGAATTCTGTCTCTGTTGGGAGAATGACATGAAAATCGCATTTATCGGCCTCGGGAACATGGGCGGCGGAATGGCCGCAAACCTTGTGAAAGCAGGCCATGATGTGCGCGCGTTCGACCTCTCCGAAGAGGCGCTGACCGGAGCCAAAGAGGCCGGATGCAGTACATTCGCCACTGCCAAGGAAGCCTGCTCCGAAGCCGAAGCAGTGGTTTCGATGCTGCCCAATGGCGCAATCGTCAAGCAAGTCTATTGGGATGATGTGATCGGCCAAGCTCCCGAAGGTGCGATTCTGCTCGATTGTTCAACAATCGACGTTGCCACTGCGCGCGAAGTCATCGATGTGACGGAGCAGCATGGCTATCAAATGGTCGATGCACCTGTGTCTGGCGGAATCGCAGCAGCCAATGGCGGCACGCTCACCTTTATGGTCGGCGGCAGCGCAGAGGCGTTTGCGCGCGCTGAACCAATCCTTGCCGCAATGGGCAAGGCGGTGATCCATGCCGGCGATGCGGGCAATGGACAGGCCGCCAAGATTTGCAACAACATGCTGTTGGCCATCCACATGATCGGCACCTGCGAAGCGTTCCAGATGGCGGAAAAGCTGGGGCTGGACGCACAGACATTCTATGACATTTCCAGCGTATCCTCAGGCCAGAACTGGTCGATGACGAGCTATTGCCCGGTCCCCGGCGTCGGCCCACAAAGCCCTTCCGATAACGACTACCAAGGGGGATTTGCCACTGCGTTGATGCTGAAGGATCTGCGCCTCGCCATGGAAGCAGCCGGAGCCGCTGGCGCGAATGTCGAGCTGGGTGAGCATGCCAAGGCGCTCTACGAGGAATTCGCAAAGGACAATGGCGGCCTCGATTTCTCCGGGATCATCAAGACGCTTTGATGTCGGCGATGATCCGCTCAAGCCACTCTCTCGGAGCCTGCCGCTTGCCGATATCAGCAACAAATTCTTGTCCACGCGCGACGCTGCGAAGCTTGCCACCCCGCAACCAACGATCCTCGCGATCGTGATAGGACAGCCCCCCGCGCTTGAGCCATGATGGACGCTGCCACAGGCTCGGCGGACCGCCCTGCACGGTCAGACGCAAGGCCTTGCTCGCGCGAGCTGCGACCCGCCCTTGCCCGCGCCAGATCACGTCATTCGCGCTATGCATCGCTAGGGCATGTGGGTGATTGAGGTCGAGCACATACTGCGGAACGCCATCCACTAACGCGATCGTTTCCTCCACCCGTAGATAGCCGAAGATGCGGTGATGCGGTTCACCCGTTTTTTCTTCGGCAAACAGGCCGAAGAATACGAAGACATCGCCAGCGCCAAGACCTTGCCGCTCAAGGTGCGTCTGCGCCGCGCCGTGCTGTCCGAACACGCACACATCGCCATCAACAAACATTGGATCGTGATGACACGGATCGTCCGCACCCAACTTTCCGCGGCTCGCAGTCCCTACCAATTCGCCAAGGCCGAGATCACCATAGGTGGTCGCGCTCGCCGTTCCTGCAGGTATCGGCAGGCTCACCGGGCAGCCATCGACAATCGGTGAAGGTCCTCCACCGGAGCTGCTGTCGAAACCCTTGCGAGAGAACACGATCCGCATGCACTCTCCATGGCCCGCGACAAAAGGTTGCACAAGCAGCACCGTTACCGGCTTTGCGCCCGACAAAGCTTTGGCGTAAAGGCCGCCCCATGACCGATACGATTAACCAACAAAAAGTCACAGCTCTGATCATGGCGGGCAAGCGCTCTGGCGTCCTCGATCCGCTCGCTCAGCGTGCGGGTGTGGCTCAGAAATGCGTAGTTCCGGTGAACGGCATCCCTATGGTTGAGCGCGTCGCGCGTCAGGTTTCCGCCTGCGAGCATGTCGGCGCAATCCGGATCGTTGCGCATGAACCCGACGAGATCGCGCAGCAGCCGACGATTGCAAAGCTCCTGACGGATGGGAGGCTGACTTTTGCAGAGGGCAAGTTCAATATCGTCGACAGTGTCTTTTCAGGTGCGGACGGAGCCGATTTCCCGCTGATGATCACCACAGCGGACAATTGCCTGGTTACGCCCGAAGGCTATTCCGAATTCATCACCAAGTGCCTTGCCGCCAACGCAGGCGGTGCAGCGGCCCTCGCGCGCAGACGCGACGTCAAGGCTGCCGACCCGCAAGGCCAATCGAAGTTCTACGAATTCACCGACGGCGGCTATTCCAACTGCAACATGTATTGGCTCGGCAGCGAGCAGTCCTTGAGCGCGGCGGAGATCATGAGGGAGGGAGGGCAGTTTGTGAAGTTCCCACGCCGGATCATCAAGGCGTTCGGCTTGATGAACCTCATCCGCTTTCGCCTGGGCTGGGGATCGAAGGAAAAGTTGTTCGAACAGATTTCCCGACGGTTTGGCTTTAACATGGTGCCGGTGGTCGTATCCGACGGGCACTACGCCATTGATGTGGATAATGAGCGGACCTTCGAAGTGACCGAAAAGATCCTCAAACGACGCGAGGGCAATATGGAGGACACCGCCGCAGCCGGCTGACCGGCAGCCGCTGCGAGACTGATGGGACGGTTATTTACCAATATGGGCTGGCTGCTTGGCGGACGCGGCATCAATGCCGTGCTCAGCCTGGTCTACCTAGCTCTTGCCACCCGCACGCTCGGTACGGAGGGCTTTGGCTACTTCGCGCTGATCATCGCTCTCGGACAAGCGGTCACGGGGATCGCCAATTTTCAGACGTGGCAATTCGTGGTCCGCTGGAGCGCGAATGGCGATGGTCCGGCAGACGCGACGGGGTTTGCAATCGCGCTTGACATGCTGTCAGTCGCGATGGGTTCAGTGTTGGCCGGGTTGTTGGTGTGGAGCGCACAACTCTGGTTGCCGCTTCCTCCGGAATTGATGTGGCTGACGCTTGGATATTGCATCATCTCGCTACTCTCGATCCGCACAACGCCCACGGGTCTGCTGCGCCTGCGGTTCAAATACGCAATCGCCACGGCTGCGGAGACTGTGCAGCCAGTGATCCGTGCCGCAGGCGCGATAATGGCATGGTTGTTCATGCCCAATGTCGCGGGCTTCGTGCTGGCATGGGCCACATCCGAAGTGCTGGTCGCACTCACATTGTGGATCGTCGCCGCTCGCACTGAGCGGATCGACCTGTCGAAGATCAGCCTCACTCGCATTCCGCGAAAGCATGCTGATGCTTGGCGGTTCGTATGGTCGACCAACATGTCCGGCAGCCTCACTATTGCCAGCAAGCAGATTATGATCCTGCTGGTTGGGACATTTGGCGGAGCGGCGCTGGCGGGCGGTTTCAGGGTTGCCAGTCAGCTTGGCCAAGCGTTGGTCACCCTTGCGCAGGCAATCTCCAAAGCGATCCTGCCCGAGCTTGTCCATGCGAAAGCCGATGCACTCGCAATCGCACGCCGCATGGCCAATATCGCATCCATCGGCGGCGTGATTGCGGTCTTCGTGGCGCTACTGTTCGGGCGCATGGGGCTGGAACTGATCGCGGGCGAGGAGTTCCGAGTGTTCTATTGGGCGATGGTGATCCTCTCCATCGCAGGCGCTGTCGAACTGGTCGGCGCGAGTCTGGAGTCGCTCCTGGTATCCGCAGGACGCGCAGGGACGGCCTTCCTCGTCCGCGCAGTACCGACCGTTCTGGCGCTCGTATTCCTCGACGCAGCGATCGACTGGAACGGTGCGAAAGGCGCAGCATTCGCGGTTCTGGGATCAAGCTCTCTCGCGGTAATCGGGTTCTACGTCGCGATCCTCAACCTGCGCGAAATCCGCTTCGTGGTGGAGCCGGAGGATGAGGAGGAGCGGCATGACGCAGCCAGCGAGACAGCTCAGCAGACTGCCGCCCCCGCCGACCGCTAATGCATTGCATCACTCGTTAGGCTCACTCCACGCCAGCTTTGGCTTCCTTGCTGCCGCCGTCTCATCGAGCCTGCGCCGCGGGGCGTAATACGGGGCCTGCTTCAGGCTCTCGTCTCCAGCCAGAGCGCGCTGGGTGACCGAGCGGAAAGCGGTTATGAACTGGTCGATACTCGCCTTGCTCTCTGTCTCGGTCGGTTCGACCAGCATAGCTCCATGCACCACCAGCGGGAAGTACACCGTCATCGGGTGATAGCCTTCGTCTATAAGGCCTTTCGCAAGATCCAGCGTCGACAATCCGCCACCGAAATCCTTGTCGCCAAACAGCGCCTCATGCATACAGGGGCCGCTATCTGCGAAGGGAGCGTAAAGGATGTCTTGAAGACTGCGCAGGATGTAATTGGCGTTCAAGACCGCGTCTTCTGCGACCTGTTTGAGTCCATCGGCACCGTGGCTGAGCATATAGGTTAGCGCACGGGTGAACATGCCCATCTGGCCATGGAACGCTGTCATCCGGCCGAACGTATGCCCGCGAGTGGCTTCGCGCGATTCCTCTTCAACCAGCGTGAATTCGCCGTTCTCGTCCTTCCGCACGAATGGCAGCGGAGCGAACGGCATCAACGCTTCGGAGAACACCACCGGGCCGGAGCCGGGGCCGCCGCCGCCATGCGGCGTGGAAAAGGTCTTGTGCAGGTTGATGTGCATGGCATCGACGCCGAGGTCGCCAGGGCGCACCCGGCCAACGATTGCGTTGAAATTCGCCCCATCGCAATAAACGTATCCGCCTGCTTCGTGGACGGCATCAGCGATCGTGCGGAAGTCCTTTTCGAACAAACCGCAGGTGTTGGGGTTGGTGATCATCACGGCTGCAACGTCCGGACCAAGCCGGGCTTGTAGAGCCTCGACATCAACGCGCCCTTCGCGTGTCGCTGGGATATCCTCGACCTCATAGCCGGCAAAGGCGGCGGTTGCAGGATTCGTCCCATGAGCGCTTTCTGGTACCAGGACCACTTCGCGGGCATCACCGCGCGCGGTGTGCGCAGCGCGGATCGCGAGGATACCGCACAATTCACCATGCGCACCCGCCTTGGGGCTCATCGCGATACCGGGCATACCGGTCAGCGTCTTGAGCCAGTCGGCCAGCTCGTGGATCACCTGCAAAGCGCCCTGCACGCTGTGCTGCGGCGCAAGCGGGTGGATGTCCGCAAATCCGGGAAGACGCGCCATCTTCTCATTGAGGCGCGGATTGTGCTTCATCGTACAGCTGCCGAGTGGGAAAAAGCCGAGATCAATGCCGTAATTCTGGCGGCTGAGCCGAGTGTAATGACGCACCGTTTCCGGTTCGGTAAGGCCTACAAGGCCGATGGGCTCGGAACGCTCAAGGCCCGCAAGGCGCCTCGGCGCGCTCTCATCCACATCGGGCAGATCAACGCCGGTCGTCTCGGCATGGCCGATTTCGAACAGCAGCGGCTCTTCGAGCATCAGCGCATGATTGCCGGTTGTCGTCGCGGGGCCCGAGTGAATGCCATCTGCGGACGTTTCCATGGTAGGCTTCCAGCCGGATTTGTTGGGCGCATTCATGACAGCACTCCTTCCAGCTCGGTTGCGAGCGTTTCGATATCTTCCGTGGTAGTAAGCTCCGTCACTGTGACAAGCAGAGCATGGTCCAGCGCCTGAACTCCCGGATAAAGCCGCCCTAGCGACACTCCGCCCAGCACGCCCCGATCCGCCAGATCGTGCACGATATCACGTGTAGGCTTGCCATCGAGCATCAGCGTAAACTCATTGAAGAAGGCGTTGTTGAGCAGCTTCACACCCGGCACTTTCTCAAGCCGATCGGCGGCAATACAAGCGAGACGGTGGTTCTCCGCCGCCAGTTCGCGCAGGCCCTTTTCGCCTAGCAACGTCATGTGAACGCTAAAGGCTAGAGCGCACAGGCCGGAATTGGTGCAGATGTTTGAGGTGGCTTTCTCGCGTCGGATATGTTGCTCGCGTGTGGAAAGCGTCAGTACGAAACCGCGCCTCCCTTCGGCATCGGTGGTCTCGCCGCACAACCGCCCCGGCATCTGGCGCACGTGTTTGGGGTCACGCACCGCGAACAGGCCGAGATACGGCCCGCCGAATTGCAGCCCGACACCGATCGCCTGACCTTCACCCACGACAATATCTGCGCCCAGCTCACCTGGCGACTGGAGGGCGCCGAGCGCAACCGGCTCGGTGTTCACCGCGACCAATAGAGCGCCTTTGGCATGCGCAGCTTCTGCGACTTTGGCAAGGTCGCTAACCCGCCCGAGAATATCGGGATACTGGACGACGACGCAGGCGGTCTCGTCATCAATCCGGCTGATCAGACCTTCGAGGTCGGGTTCGGTCTGGATCGCGGGCTGCGCGTCGGCGATCGTATCACCCGTGAATTGCGCCATCGTCTTGACGACCTGCGAATAGTGCGGGTGAAGCGCGCCCGACAGCACCGCCCGCTTGCGCTTGGTCACTCGGCCCGCCATCGCGACCGCCTCCCAGCAAGCGGTCGATCCGTCGTACAGCGAGGCATTCGCAACAGCGCAGCCATAGAGGCGCGCGACCTGCGTCTGGAACTCGAACAGCATCTGCAGCGTACCCTGCGCGATTTCGGGCTGATACGGCGTATAGGCGGTCAGGAACTCGCCCCGCTGGATCACCGTGTCGACGCTCGCCGGGATGTGGTGGCGGTACGCCCCTGCGCCAAGGAAGAAGGGCGCGTCGCCCGCAGCGATGTTTCTATTCGCTCGTGCCTTCATATGCCGCTCAACCGCCATTTCAGAAGCGTGCATGGGGAGATCACGGATTGGTCCATCAAGCCGCGCGACTTCAGGGACATCCACGAACAGATCGTCGATTGAAGACGCGCCGCATTTGGCGAGCATATCGCTCCGGTCGGTATCAGTCAGAGGTAGGTAACGCATTTGCAAATGGCCTTGGTATGAAGCGGCTTGGCCGCTGAGTTACGCAACGAGAGCGTTAGAGGTTGTCGACGAACGCCTTGTAACCCTTGTCGTCCATCAACCCTTCAAGCTCGTCGGTGTCGCCGACCGTCATCCGGAAGAACCAGCCTTCCTCTTCGGGTGAAGAATTGACCAGCGCGGGTTCATCTTCGAGCGCAGAATTGCCTTCGGTCACTTCGCCGGTGATCGGGGAGTAGACATCGCTCGCGGCCTTTACGCTTTCGACCACCGCTGCATCGCCGCCCTTTTCGAGCATTGCGCCGACATCCGGCAATTCGACAAACACGATGTCGCCTAGTTGCTCTTGCGCATAATCGGTGATGCCAACCGTGGCGCTATCGCCTTCGACGTCGATCCATTCATGTTCATCGGTAAAATAACGCGGCATTCTGATCAGCTCCCTCGGTAATAGCGGTGCGGGACAAACGGCATGGGTGAAACAATTGCAGGCAGGCGCTTTGAACGCACTCTGCATTCCAGCGCCGCGCCAATTTCGGCGTGCGCGATGTCGACATAGGCCATCGCAATCGGGCGGCCGAGCGTGGGCGAGAACCCGCCGCTGGTGACAGTCCCGACCCTGGCATCGCCAGCATAGACATCCGCACCTTCGCGCGCAGGCATCCGGCCATCGATCAACAGGCCGACGCGCTTTTGCTTCGGCCCTTGTTCGAGCATCCGCATAACCGGACCGTGGCCCATGTATCCGCCTGCCTCGCGACGCTTTTTCGAAAGAGCGAAGACAAGGTCTGCGCCTACCGGATCGGTATCGGTGGTTATGTCGTGTCCGTAGAGCGGCAAACCGGCTTCTAACCGCAGCGAGTCCCGTGCACCCAGGCCAGCCGGTTTTACGCGCTCGTCGTCGCACAGCGCTTCAGCGAGATCTACCACATGGTCCTCGTGAACCGTGATCTCAAACCCATCCTCGCCGGTATAACCTGCGCGGCTGACCCACAGATGCGTTCCGTTCCATTCGAACAGCTCGGCATTCATGAAGGTCAACTCGCCAGCGCCAGGCACATGCTCGGCGAGCACTTCGCCCGCCTTCGGACCTTGCAGCGCCAGAAGCGCGCAGTCGTCGAAATGGCGCAGATTGATCTCATCGGGCAGATGTTCGCGCAGATGGGCGATGTCATCCCACTTGGTCGCGCCGTTCACCACCATGTTGATGCGCGGCCCGGCATTGGTGATCATCAGGTCGTCAATGATGCCGCCATTCTCGTCGAGCAGCATCGAGTATCGCATCTTGCCGCGCTTCAGCGAGGTTACGAAACTGGGTACCAGCGCTTCGATCGCCGCGGCTGCCTCAGCAGATGCTTCGACCGCATCGTCGGACGGACCAGCCAGGCCGAGCTGGCCCATATGCGACACGTCGAACAGGCTGGCGCTTTCCCGTGTCCAGTTGTGTTCGGCAACGATCCCGTCATACTGGATCGGCATTTCGTAGCCTGCAAACGGAACCATGCGCGCGCCGTAGGCGCGGTGCCACAGATCGAGCGGGAGACGGCCAAGTTCCTGTTCTTCGACAGCTTGTTCGTCATTCGTGTTATCGTCGCTCAAATCTGGTCCCCGATCAGGTGGCCAACGCCTCGTAGCGAAGCATCGTTCCTGCCCCCTCTGTCGGGAAACCTGAGAGCTTCAGCAGCTTGGCCAAGATCGGCCACGCAGCCTCCCCTTCGGTGGCACCGGGGATAATCCCGGTACGCTTTCCAGAGTGCCTGTGCCTCAACGCGGTCCGTTTGCCTGAGAGTTTCCGGGGCGGTTGCTCCTTCGGCGCCAAGCTCGGTTACCCGAACTGATCTCTCCCGCGAAAGACGCCGGAATCACTTCCGGCAGGCCGCTACCATGTTGCGCATGCGAAGAGATGCGTCAATCACTTGCGTGCATAATCTTGGAAAACGCGAAACATTCTTGCGGTCAGTCGGAGAATTGCTCGGCCAACAGCGCCTGGGCGCGCGCCATCAGCGCAATTTCGCGAGGGTCAAAGCCGCCTTCATCCTCAGCAGACTGGCGCGGTGGGACGGCGGTTGTGAAATAGGCGATCCCGTGATTGCGGCGGTGGGGATGGAACCATAGTCCTGATCGCAAGCCGTAGGCCTCTCCGGCGTGCCCAAGCCTGGGAAGACCATCCCCGAAGAGAGCATCATCGCAGCCGCTGCTCAGTAAGTCGATTGCTTGCATCCCGAGAAAGTAGAAGCAGAAAAACTGTTGGCCTTCGCCCGACAGGCTGGGCAGTTCGGGACTCAACCTCTCATCCTGCAGCCAATGGTCGGTCAACCCCTTGATGCCCTGGGTAAGGAACGAGCGGTTATCAGACAGCAATGCTTGCCCGATCTTCGCCAGGTCCATCATCCCGATCCGCACCCCGCCCTGCGGTGAGAAGATCGACGCATTCGTGCCCGGGACGTACTCGTCGAGCAAGCATTCGATACCCTCCGCGACTGGGATAGTGCAATTGGGAGGAAGGTCGCTGGGGTCGTCGCGGGCGATTTCTCCGGTGTCGCGGTAGAGTGTAACTGCGCGGGCGACCATATCTTCGTCGCAGCCAACCCAATTGACACATGCCTTTATCTCCAGCGGAGCGAACACGGTGCGTTCCAGCAATGCGTCATAGCGTTCGCCGGTCGCCGCTTCGAGTATGGTTGCGACCACTGGAGAGCCGAGATTGGCGTATTCGAACGGCGCTTCTCCGGGAGGGGCATCGGCAAACCATACCTCCGGTTCGGCAAGCTTGGCCTTCAAGCTCTCGCCCAGCGGGATGACATATCCGGCTTTGTCGCGCAGGCCGGATCGGTGTGATAGCAATTGCGCCAGTGTTACCTTGGTATTGGGGAAATTGGGCGAGCGCACCTGCCAGCCGAGATATTCCGACACATCGGCATCAAGATCGACTTTGCCCTCATCGACCAATCGCAAGGTAGCAAGCGCCATGATCAGCTTGGAAATACTCGCGATCCGCACCGGGTCGTTGGCCTCGACAGCGCGAGCGCTATCGCGATTGACGACCCCTTCGATGATCAGCGGAGTGATGCTCTCGCGGTCGAAGGCGACCACTACCGTGGCGAGCGGCGTGTCCTCGGCAAGGGCAGGCATTGGCAGCGAGACAAGCAACGCTGTCAGAAAGGGTCTCAACATGTCCCGAGGTTTCGTCGTTGGCTCGCCAAAAATCAATCGAGATTGGGCCTCAGCCAGCGTTCTGCCGTAGCCAGATCGACCCCACGTCGCTGTGCATAGTCCTCCAGCTGGTCGCGCCCGATGCGCGCGACGCCGAAATACTGAGATTCGGGGTGGCCGAAATAGAACCCGGATACGGCTGCGGTGGGATACATCGCAAAGCTCTCTGTCAGCGTCAGGCCGACATTCTTTTCCGCTTCAAGCAGTTCGAACAGGATCGGTTTGAGCGAGTGATCGGGGCATGCCGGGTAGCCGGGCGCTGGGCGAATGCCGCGATATTCTTCCTTGATCAGCGCCTGATTGGTGAGCTGCTCGCCCGGGGCATATCCCCAAAGATCAGTGCGGGTGTGCTGATGCAAGCGCTCAGCGAAGGCCTCGGCGAAGCGGTCTGCCAGCGCTTTGAGCAGGATGTCGGAATAGTCGTCCTTGTCCGCCTGGAAACGCGCCGAATGCGGCTCGATCCCATGGATACCGACCGCAAAACCGCCGATCCAGTCACCGTCAGGATCGATGAAATCTGCAAGGCACATATTTGCACGCTCGCGGCTTTTCTTGATCTGCTGGCGCAACATCGGAAGCCGCACATGCTCTTCACGCCTCACGCGGTGAACGGTGATGTCATCACCGTCGCGCGCACAGGGCCAGAAGCCCGCGACACCGCGTGCAGTAAGCCATTTCTCGCCGATGATTTGTTCGAGCATGGCGTCGGCATCAGCCTTAAGAGCCCGTGCGCTTTCGCCGACCACATCGTCTTCCAGGATCGCAGGGTAATTGCCGTGCAGTTCCCACGCCCGGAAGAACGGCGTCCAGTCGATATAGTCGACCAGATCGTCAAGCGACCAATCGTCATAGACATGCACGCCGGGCTGCAGTGGCGGTGCAGGCTTGTCCGACAGATACGCGTCGTAATAGTTCGCCCGCGCTTCCGCGAGCGTCATCAACTGGCTAGGCGCCTTACCTGCTCGTGCATCGCGAACCTTTTCATATTCGCCTGCAGTGTCGCCGACAAACTCATCCCTTTGCGTATCGGACAACAGCTTGGACGCGACGCCGACAGCGCGGCTCGCATCAAGCACGTGGATCACCGGGCCGGTGTAGTTCGGATCAATCTTGAGCGCGGTGTGAACCTTGCTTGTGGTCGCTCCTCCGATAAGCAGCGGCATCGACATATCCGCTCGCTGCATCTCTTCAGCAACGGTCACCATCTCATCAAGCGACGGGGTGATCAGCCCCGAAAGCCCGATCATATCGGCATTGTTGTCGTTGGCCGACTTCAGGATCTCAGGCCATGGCACCATCACGCCAAGGTCGATCACGTCGTAGCCATTGCACTGCAACACGACGCCAACAATGTTCTTGCCAATGTCGTGAACGTCGCCTTTCACGGTCGCCATGATGATGGTGCCCTTGGCTTTTGCGCCCTCTTCCTTTTCATCCTCGATAAACGGAATGAGGTGGGCCACGGCCTTCTTCATCACGCGCGCGGATTTGACCACTTGCGGCAGGAACATCTTGCCCGATCCGAACAGGTCTCCGACAACGTTCATGCCGTCCATCAACGGGCCTTCGATCACTTCGATAGGGCGGCCACCCGCTTCGGCAGTGGCGGAGCGCATGATTTCAGTATCATCGACAATATGCGCGTCGATGCCTTTTACCAGCGCATGTTCAAGCCGCTTTTCGACGTCCCATCCGCGCCATTCCGCTTCCTGCTGTTCGTCTTCCTTGCTCTTTCCCTTGAAGCTTTCTGCGAGCGCGATCAGCCGCTCGGTCGCTGACTCCTCGCCGTCCACCGCTCGCATCAGGATCACGTCTTCGCAAGCATCGCGCAGCACCGGATCGATCGTGTCGTAAACATCCAGCTGACCAGCATTGACGATCGCCATGTCAAGGCCAGCAGGGATTGCGTGGTACAGGAACACCGAGTGCATCGCGCGGCGCACCGTCTCGTTGCCGCGAAAGCTGAAAGAGAGGTTGGAAAGCCCGCCGCTGGTCTTGGCGTGCGGACATTGCGCCTTGATCTCCTCCACCGCTTCGATGAAGTCGAGCCCGTAGCGATCATGCTCTTCAATACCAGTCGCCACCGCGAAGATGTTGGCGTCAAAGATGATGTCTTCAGGCGGGAAACCAGTCCCCACCAACAGGTCATAGGCCCGCTTGCAGATTTCGACCTTGCGCTGTTTCGTATCGGCCTGACCAACAGTGTCGAACGCCATAACGACCACTGCCGCGCCATACGCCATGCATTTGCGCGCTTGCTGAAGGAAGGCCTCGTCACCTTCCTTCATGGAGATCGAATTCACGATCGGCTTGCCCGAAACGCATTTCAGGCCAGCTTCGATCACGTCCCATTTCGAACTGTCGATCATCACCGGCACGCGCGCGATATCAGGCTCTGCGGCGATCAGTTTCAGGAATGTGGTCATCGCATGCTCGGCATCGAGCAGACCTTCGTCCATATTGACGTCGATCACCTGCGCGCCGTTTTCGACCTGCTGGCGCGCAACCTCAACCGCCGCGGTGTAATCACCCGCCATGATGAGCTTTTTGAACCGAGCGCTGCCGGTCACATTGGTCCGCTCACCGACATTTATGAAGCGGGCGCTGCTGTTCTTTTGGTTCATCGCTCAGGCCGCCACCACGAATGCTTCAAGGCCCGACAGCCGCATCGCGGTTTCGGGAGTGGGAACTTCGCGTGGGGCAAGGCCTTCGACCGATTTCGCAATCGCATCGATATGCGCAGGGGATGATCCGCAGCATCCGCCCAGAATGTTGACCTGGCCGTTCTTCGCCCAGTCTGACACGAGGCCCGCTGTGGTCTCGGGCATCTCATCATACTCGCCCAGCTCGTTAGGCAGGCCCGCATTGGGATAAGCCATCAGCAGCGTGTCGGCGATCCCAGACAGCACTTGTACGTGCGGGCGCAATTGATCCGCGCCAAAGCTGCAATTAAGGCCGATAGTGATTGGGTTGGCGTGGCGCACCGCGTACCAGAACGCCTCGACCGTATGGCCAGAGAGATTGCGGCCCGAAAGGTCGGTAAGCGTCATCGAGATCATCACTGGCACATCGCGACCCAGCTCGGTCTCAAGCTGCTTGACCGCCATGATCCCGGCCTTGGCGTTTAGCGTATCGAAAACCGTTTCGATCAATATAAAGTCGCACCCGCCCTCAACCAGCGCAGCGGCCTGCTCCTTGTAGACTGAGGTCAGCTCGTCAAAGTCGATTTCGCGAAAGCCGGGATCTTCGACATCCG
>JBCCVO010000031.1:0-21722 GCA_039195235.1 Pseudomonadota bacterium | reverse complement strand
GGAGGCGGCGGTGGAGGCGGCGGTGGAGGTGGCGGCGGTGGAGGCGGTGCCTCACCACCAAAGTTATAGATGATCGAACCTAGGATCGAGTGCGATGTTGGACTTGCTTCCAACGCTAGGCCGCGAGTATCGATTAGGTTTACGTCAACCGCATTAAAATACCGATATTTGAGGCCCACATCCCAGCTATCGCTAAGGGGAGCGCGGACGCCAGCGAGGACTTGCCAAGCAAACCCTGTGTCTGAGTCATCGAATGCTCCTGGACCGCTCAGTGCAACTGTTCCATCAATATCTGTGCGAGCAATACCGACGCCACCACCGACAAAGCCTTGCAGGCCATCGTCCGGACCGAAGTCGAACAAACCATTGAGCATGAAGCTCAACGTATTGAACTCACCGGCTGCGGGCAGCGACTCTTGCGTAATAAGAGCAGCTGGGTTTCCGATAAGGCTACCAGCTTGCAGGCCAGCACTTCCCGCGCTCAGATCATCCAATGCAGCTTCGCGGTAGCTTGCTTCGGCTTCGAGGCGGAATGGTCCAAAGTCGTAACCGACAAGAGCGCCAAAATCATAGCCTGTTTCGAGACCAGCTTCAGCATCATCCGGATTGCCGTCGACGTCGAAGGAAATGTCCTCGACAAGCATGACGCCGCCATCGCCCTGAATGTACCACTGACCATCCCGGGCCGTGGCGGGCGCTGTTAGCGCTGTCGAGGCCATCGCCATACCAATGACGAGCTTACGCATTCTTTTATTCCCCTTTTTTGCGAAGTGAGGCACATCCAAGTCCTTATCTTTTCCCCTGTTGAGTGGCAAGCAATCAATCGAGCCCGAGTGTTGCAATAATGCCTCTATTGTGTGCTATTCTACGATAATAATGCCGTGAAACTGATTGCTCCTGGGTTCGCGCTCAGGATTCCGAAAGAATCCCAATGGTTCGAAGGGCTTCTATTAATTCCAGGATTGCTGTCCGGGCTTCAAGGTCAACAACGTCTCCTCCTTGAAGATTTCCTGGGTTGAATGCGCTGCGCCAGCCTGATCGAAACAAGATGAATTGCCCTGCTGCTCGGTCAAACAGAAGCATCCCGTCGGCAGCAGGTATGAAACTCCAGGCGCCTGCTATCCTGATTGCGATCTCGTCTTCGTGTCCAGTCCACTCTCCCTCTGCCGGCGTTGTAATGCGATAAGCTTCACCGTCATTGGGACTTGTAGGCGGCGCACTCATGGAAGCTGCTATGCCTTGCCTCAGCATGGCATCAATCAAAGCAAATGACTGATTAACAAAAAATTCCTTCTGGGCTTGACCTGCAAAGAGGAGAGGTAGCGAGAAGTTTGGCGTTACTGACGGGAACGAAATTGACTGAGTCATGGCGGTCTCCGCGTGTCAAGAGATTGAAGCTAGGAAGAGTGGAGCAGAAGCGGCAAAGGTGCCAACCTGGCGGACCCATAGCTCTCCGGTTTGATGTTGATTTACCAATGCTGTGTGTTCAGGCGCTGAAAGTGCGAAATGCGGGGCTGCCACACTCCAAGTCTTATAAGGTGACTGTGTGGGCCCAAAGCCAATGAGGTAGCTTTCCTGCTCTTCAACGAGAGGAACATCCACACCATTGTCCCAGCGCCAGTGTCCTCTCGCCCTGCGCGTCCAGCAAAAGGCCCAATCTCCATCTGCAGTGATTTCAGCTCGAGGATGGACCGGTGAGGGTGTTCGCCGAGATAGCCCTGCATTGCTTAGAGTGGCAAAGACAGGCGTCTCGTCGCCGTGGCCGATCGCAGCGATCCGACTGCCGGGTAGAGCGACCACTTGCGCCGGATCAATCGGAGTGATTCGATCATCGAGAAGTGCGCAGGATAGACCCGCATAGTGAATCTCAGAAGCGAAGTCCTCTGTTCCCGCCCGGCCTCTAAGCAACCCTTGAAGGAGCCACATTCCGTCTCCCTGCGGCTGAGCGTCCAGGAACTGTAGCACTTCTCCACCAATCATGATCCGGTTGGAGCCCGCTGCAAGGCCAGCTACATCGGTTCCCTCGAGATTCAGGTCATCGGCGGCCAAACGGATCAACATCTTTGCTGATGGCTCAAGCAGCATGATGCTCGATGGTTCAAGGTCTTCGACAAGACTGCCGATGACCGCGCGCCTCGAATCCACGACTCCGATCGGCATCAGTGAACTACCTTGCTCTGCGTAGAGCGCCGTGCCTCGCCATGGCGTGGCCGAAGATGCTGCAGCGAATAGAAGCGTATCCGTGGGACTGGCCGTCCCGTCAGAAGGCAGCTCGAAAAACAGGAGTTCGGACGGTGATGAAGGCAAGTCCACCGGCGGTATCAGGGAACCGGAATCGCTCGATATCGATCCACCGATTTGTGGTGCGGCGCGCTCAAGAGTGAGCTCAACGCCCTGATCGAACCATTCCCAGCTTTTTACCAACCATTGTCCTGGCGTATCTGGGATTCTGACGAGTGTTCCCGGACCAATGGCGGGATCGAGTTGGGCTATGCGCCAGGTGATGCGCTCATGTAGCCAACGGGCGCGTTGTGCACTTTCGTTCGCAAGTTGACGTGCACCATCGGCGTTCATTGTCGCTGGCAGATCGATCATGCTTTCGAGACCGTTCGGTCGCGATCCGACCGAGCGCTGCACCCCTGGCTGGTAGTCTCGACCTTCGTCATAGTATCGCAGCGCGGTTGGAGCCTGGTCGATTTGTCCGGCTCGCTGTTTGCTTCGCTCGGTAGCGTCGCCATCAGACGGGCTTGAAAGCTGTTCCGGCAGCAGGCGAGGTTCGCTGCCTTCAGACGATACTGGATCGAGAACCAGACCTTGGGCTGTCGTAACGCAGCTGAGAGGTATCACTCGGTCGATCGCAGAGATCGAGCTCAGGATTGGCCCGCCCTCGTCGGCAAAACCTTGCGTATATGGGATCGCCTCATTGGAGCGCGCGCTTCTTGATAGCGGAACGATTTGTCCAAGCGTAACTTGTGAGTCTTCCTCGGAGAATACCTCGAATGTAAGTGCGGGAATCCGATTGCCATAGTCTGCAAGCTGTAGATCTTCGAATACGACATATGCGCAATCTCGAAATGCGGGTGCCTGCTCGCCCTTGTCTGCAGCGATCAGCGGATCGACAGGATTGTCGCCTGTGCCAAGGTAGGTGCGCAGAGTGCCTTCAATCTTCAAATCCCCATTTGCGCCGCGCAACAGATTACCATCGGCCCAGATTCTTCCCAGGCGCGCGATCGGAGTGCTGGAGAGCGCAACAGCAAAAGAAATGGAATAGCTGTACGTTTTGACTGATGGCTTGCCCTTACCACCGCCTTCGCGAGAACTCGACTCAATCAGATCGGTCGACCAGATCACTGTCCCGGCCACCCGCATGCGTCCAAAATGCCGAGCCATGGGCTGGCCATAGGTTGAGGTGGTGACGGCGAGTTCCTTCAGCCGTGGACCTTCGCGCGACCCGCCGCCAAAGATCGCTTTGTCGACCTGATTGCCGATTATCGCTCCAATTGTAGAGCCGATGGGACCACCGATGGCGCTGCCCACGGCGGAGAGGACTATCGTTGCCATTCAGCTTTTCCTTTCGGATGAATCAAGTCGCCATCGCACGCGCTCGGCGGGTCTGTTGCACCATGCTTGCCGGACGACCCTGCGAAGCCCGGCATGCGCATGGATGATGGTCGAAGGGTTTTCCGCGATGCACAGGTGGTGCTGTCCGGGAGCGGGCGCGACCAACAGAACATCGCCGGGTGCTATTTTGCCACTGGTAGGTACGAGCCCAGATGCTATCGCACAGCCAAGCCACTGATTGATGGTTGAATTTCGCAAGCGGTATCCTCGTGGGTCGCTTGGAACGCGTCCTATGGCCGTCAGGCTCGCCGTGAGCAGACCGATACAATCAAGCCCAGTTTTTGGGTCGCGTCCATGAAGTCGAAACTTGGTCCCGACCAGATCGATTGCGGCAAGGCAGAGCCGCGCGCCATCGTCCATCAGGACGGCCGGCCATAACTTGTGAGCAAATCGTTGCCGGGTAGGAAGGGCTCACCGCGGAAATTGACGGCGTTCCCGAACCGGGTCGTGCAGGTGGCGATCGTATGGTCACAACCCTCGCGCAATTCGGCTCGGGTTCCGATAGAAACGCCCGCGACAAGCTGGCGATCCAAGGTCATGCCGTTCGATGTAGCGCCGACAATGCCGAAAGAGAGGCCAGTCTGAGGGCCTTCAAGGAACCGCAAATGCCCATCGATAAATTTTTCGTGATTGACGCCTTCGAACAAGACCAGATTGTGATCGATATCGAGCGCAGAGAGGCTCTCGATTGTCGTGTGTGCGGTGGCGGAAATGCCACAGCCGGGCCCGCAAAATAGTGCTCGGCATGTCGGACTAGTGCGAGGCACTAGGTCGTGTTCGAGCAACTGCTTGGCCGAGCGCAATTCTGCGGTGAAGCTTTGTCGGTCGTCCTCGATCCGGCCGAGTCGACCAGAATAGATGGTGTGATGCTCAAGTGATTGCCAGTCGACAGCACCGATCTCGATCGCTGCATTGTCGAAAAGCCCGGCTGCCAGATCGTCTTCCCTAATTGTCGCGTGACTAAGCGCGCCTTGCACCTCAGCGCTGTCATTGCTGAGATCGGATGTTAGGCGAATGGCTGCCGGGACCATGCCGGGAGCCGCACTGTGACATATACCGCCGAATACCAGATCGCGGTCGTGACTGGTGAAGCCGAGCATAGTTCCATCGCGGCGAAAGACCCGCCAAAACGTTGCCACAGTGTTGAGATCGCGGTCGAAAAACACACGCATCAGGCGATCTCGCGCAGTTCGATCAACGGAATGCTGGGCGCTTCGCCAGCATCGAAATTGACGCCTGAAATGTCGATCCGGTCTTCGGCAAAGCGGACAGGCACATCAAAAAGAAATCCAGCGCGAATTTCCGAACCTGCAGGTGGCGCAACGCTGAATCTAAGCCTGCCTTGGTTGCTCAATGTCCAATCGTCTGTCGGGGTTCCGCCGACGCTGACCAGAACACTGTCCGCTCGAGGTCGGGTGATGGGTCGTTCCTGTGGTTCGGAGCCATTTCCATAGAATTTAGTCAGCTGGAAATCTGCGGTGAGACCATTTCCAAGCGCCAGCAATTGGTCGAAAGCGGTCGGGGTCCCAGTCATCCCGTTGGAACTGTGATCAAATGGATCGCTTACCCTGAATCCGCGCGCCGCACCGCGCCTTGCGCGAAAGAACGCGATCAACTCTGACAATTCGGATTCGGAACGAATCCCAGGACCGACATCGAAATGGATGCGAGCGTCTGACCACAGTGAATTGCGCTGTTCATGCCCCGAAGCCGTAACCGTGACAGAGGTCGAGAACTCTGGCGCAACGGCGGTGCTTCGTCCTAGCGCAAACGGATAGAGCACGTCGTCAAAGGGTTCCATCTCGTCGTCTCCATTCTGGGGTAATCGTGTATAGCCGTCACGCGAAACCTGCGGCAGCGCCCAGATGTACCGTTGCGCAACGCCGCGTTTGGCGGCTTCGTCGAGGCCGTCATCAATCCGCTGCCAGAATTCTTCGGCATCTTCCGTATTGAGCACGAAACCGGCTAGATAATCCTGCTTGTTGATCGGATATCCAAGTCGTGCATCGACAAATTGGTACGCTTCTCGTCGCAGAGCGTCGGCACCGGCGGTCAGCCAATCATAGTCTTCCAATTGCAGTTTATCGAACGCCGGATGTGCCCACCCCAGTGGCAGGTTCGCCCGGTAAAGCTCTGGCGTTTGCGGGTTCAGCACGGTCGGCGTGAACGCGAGCAGCAGGACCTCTGCATCGGCGAATGCAAAGTTTCGTACAGCGGCGGTAAGATCGGCGGTAGACTGAGCAAGCAGCGCACCGGCAGCGTCGAGCAGGTCGGTTTGCGCCGGGCTCATCGCAGCCGTCACATCATTGATCGCAGGCGAGTTGCCGCCAAAGACGGCTCGCGCTGCATCGTCATAAAGGCAGATTTCGCCCATAGGCGTAACCCACCACCACGGCTCGCCAATCTGCATCCTCACCGGCAGCCCAGCCATTTGCTGCAGATCAACGAAGTTCAGTGCGCTCGCCCTTAGCCAAGCCATCGCCTGAGTGTTTGCCGGGGAAAGCAAGGTTGATGGCGGCACCCAGCCTGTTAGCGCCTGATCACCGTTAGCGGTGCGCTGCTTCCATGCGTCGGGACAGAACTCGTCGAACAGTTCGTAAGAGATGGACGCGATCGCTTCGAAGGCATTCTCTTTGCACGTTTCGAAGAAATTGAGGTGCCAGGTCCGAGCGGGAGTGCAGAGGTCCCCCGATGGCACTGCCTCAAGCGATCCTCCTGGGTTTTGCTTGAGCCGCATAAAGTGACTCATTCCAACGTAGTGGACGAGATCTTCGCGATATCCGAGGCCAACCATCTCGCGGATAAGCCTGGCGGGTGTCTGGTTATAGGCATCGTCATAGGCAGTCGCGATCCGTTCGCCATGGCGTGGTAGCCGCACATCGCCCAACTCAAGCATGGCGTTCTGGCCGTCGGTGTTGATTTCGGACAGGATCACGTGGCCGTTGAACCGAGAAGCAAGCGGTTCGGTGCTGTTTGCCAAGTAATCGGGCGCGACCAGCGAGATGAACATCCTTTCGATATCGCTCGGATCGATCAGCTCTCCGGGCAGCCCAAAACCGCTTTCCAGTTCAGAGAACGGTAGATTGATAGAGGCGTCTGTCGGTGTGCCCGAGGCATAGTTCCAAAGGCGGACATACCAGGTGCGCGCTTGCCCCTTTGCGTCGCGCCCCTCGATCGTCAGCGTCGGGCCGTTCGGCAGATCGAGCGGAATAATGCCCGTCGACTGCCAGCGAAAACTCAGCGTCGTGTGTGAATAATCGCGGTTGGTTTCATAAGCCATCAACGGATGATCGAGCGAATCCACGCTATCCCAGATCAACCCGACCAGCTCGCCTTTATGATGCAGCTCGACATCGACCCGCATGGAGTCCGGGCTCAAAGTGATGACCGAGGCCATTGCAGGGCGCGGAAAGTCGACGGTCCAGAAACGTGGGTCGAACCGTTGCATGAAGCTCGATTCCTGCGCGTGGCGTTGTTGTGCCAACCAAAATGCCATGTCGGTTATCCTGCTAGCTGTTTTGGAGGGCGCGGCGCACGGCGCTGGCGACTTGTCGGGAAGAGCGTTGCATTGCGACCGGTGCCGCTGTTCCGCGAGGAGAGGCAAGCTGAATCGCAACCCGCACGTCTCGGCCTTGGCCACCAGCAAGTGCCGCGTTGCTTTCGATTCTGCCGGAGGAAGTTGGGACAAAAATCTCGGGGCCTGCTTCTCCCACAACATAGCCTCGACCCGGTGAAACTGGGCCGCCAGTGGCTCGGCCCGGCAGTCCGAACAGCGAGCCGAGCGATTGACCGATTAGCCCCCCAAGGCCTGAATCCGATCCACCGCCGAGCGAACCTAAACTCGATTGCAGCGCGTGCGATGCGATTTCGTCCAGTGATCGCAGCGCAATCTTCTTGAGGTCATCGAAACCGAGGCTTCCCTTGCGCAACGCTGAAAGCAGGCTCCGCTCGAGCACATTTCCCGCTTTCTCGAAACCGTCAAGCAGCGATATGTCGAGCGAGGTGCGCATGGTATCGAGGTCGGCGGCGAACCCGTCGGTTGTGGCACGCACGTCGATGACCAGTTCTTCGAAGTTGTCATCCATTGGAATCGCGCTCCATCATTTGGGTGATTTCAGTTCGACTTGGAGCTAGCGAGCCTTTGTTTTCGCGGGGATCACGAAGGGCCATTGCAAGTTCAGCCGGAGTGGTTTGCCAGAATTCGGCCGGTCGCCAGCCAAGAATTTGAGCTGCGACACTGCTTAGATGTTGCGCGCCTTCGCCAAAGCTCTTGCTCATTGCCGACCTTGCAAAACCTGTGCGAGAATCGTTCGGATTGGGGCGGCGGCCTTCACCAACCCCAAGGTCAGCACAGCCTCCCCAACGCTCTCGCGGGAAGGGCGTTTGCTTTCAGGTAAGCAATGCCATAGCAGGCCGGTGATTTCGGCGAGTTTGAGACGGCCTTCTGAGGCGCGCTCGACAAGCTCGAACAGCGACCCCAATTCCTGTTCGGCGGCGACCAGGGCGTCGAACGACGGGCGCAGGACGAAGCTTGCGCCGGCAACCTCGAAATCCGCCTCGCCGCGAATTGAATTGGCAGCCTTGGTCACGCTGAGACAACCGGTCCAGAGCTTTCCAGCTGGAGCGTGTAATTTCGCTCTCCATTGAAATCGCCCGAATAATCGAGCCGCTGGACAAGGAAACGACCGCGCAGTTTTTGGCCGTCTTCGAAAGACAGCTCGTAATCGTCGAGTGTGCCGGCAAGCGCATGGTCGCGCACAGCGCCCTCGGCGGCACTGCCTAGGAAGATACCAGCCGCGCTGACGGATACCGAACGTGTGCCCGCACCGGAAAGGAGATCGCGCCAGCCGCCGGATTCCTTGTGCGTTACGACAACGCTATCGCCGTTTATCGACATCTGCGTGGTCCGCAGGCCGGCCACGGTTTGGTATGTGGGTGAGGCGCTTCCATCGCTGATCTTGAGCAGGAAAGCGGATCCGTTCTGTGCGGGCATTGAGCGTTACTCCGGTAAGGGTGCAAGGATGCGGAAACGAAACTCAAGGAGTGCTCCGCGCAGGTTGAATTCACGCCGCTCGCTGCGAGCGCGCAGAAAACGGACCGAGGCCAGTTCGAAGTCGGTCTGAAAAGGTGGCAGATTGAGAACGCGGCTTTCGATCGCGCTGATAAGCGACCCGTCCGAATCCGGTTCGTCAACCCGGCTTTCGAGCTCGAGGGCGACGCGTACTTCGCGACCCGGCCGATCTTTTGTGCCCCAATCAGTCGATGCGCTGGCTGAGATCCCGAGCCAGGGAACGCTCGCTTTGAGTGGGCTTTCTTCCTCGATCGCGTTGATCCCAGAAAGTTCTGGGTCCTCCCGCAACCATGTGATCAGCGAAGCGCGTAGGTGATTTTCCATAGCTGATTAGTCCAATCCAAGATCAGGCCAGAGCGCTGACGCGGAGCGCCATCGATGATCACGATGGCGCATGGCCCGAGACAGAGTGTCACCTCGGCTCTCGGCAAGTCGTTTTGCATGCGTCTGCAAAGCGCGAAATAGATGCTCCGACTGCGGCGCGATTGACGGCGTAATCATGAGAGCCTCATTATGCGCCACGGGCTCCAAAGAGCGATTACACTGGTGGGCGGCTGTGAACTCTGGCCCTGATCACGATCGCGATAATAATACGCGGCAAGCCGGATTACCCCTTGGCGCAATGGCTTCGGAAGGGTGGACCAGTCAGCAGCAATGCCTACAACTGTCCTGACAGCCACGGCCTGCCCTGCGACCGTCTCCTTCAAATTTGCAAAGGCCTGCCCTGTTGGATCGACTTCGAGTCTGTGCCCCATCCCGCTGAGCGAGTTGCGGGTGCCATCCTCTGCAATCAGTTCCGTATCGGTGATCGATTGGACCGGGCGCGAAGTCAGGCGATATCTGCCGACCGTTGTCGGAATGCGTTCTTCGACCGTTTGTTCGAGCGGTACCTGTCCCGTAAATGCCTCGCACATCGCCAGGCTTGAGCCCAGCAAATCGACCAGCGTCTGGTCTTCGTTGGGTCGGCTGATCCCCAGCCAGTCTTTGAATTCCGCCAGCGCGTCACCTGTCAGGTCCGCTGGCTGCACGATCGTCCGCCGCATCGCGGTCTCCCAAATCTGTTCGAAAAATGTGCCCGCGCCGCCGCAAACGGCGGGAGGGGATGCCGGGCGCGGCGCGGGCACAGGAAACCGGCAGAGGAGAAAGGGGACTCAACCCTGCCGGGAGCGCTAGTGGTGTAAGGCCATCAGGCCTCGATCTTAAGCAGCTTGATCGCGTTGCTATCCAGCACTTTGCCGCCTACTCGCTTAGTCGCATAGAAGTGGACAAACGGCTTGTTCGAGAACGGATCGCGCAGCACTTTGGTCGCGCTGCGTTCAGCGATCAGGTAGCCATGACGGAAGTTACCGAATGCAATCGGGAAGCTGCCGCTCGCAACGTCGGGCATATCCTCGGCCTCAATCACCGGATAGCCGAGCAGACGGTCAGGCTGACCCTCGACCAAACCGGGCTGCCACAGGAACGCGCCATCGGCGGTTTTCAGCTTGCGGACCGTTGCCAGCGTGGCTGAGTTCATGACGAAGCTCGCACCCTGACGGTGGCCTGATTTCATCGAATGGATGAGATCGATCAGCTTGGCATCGGGAGCCGCATCAAAGCCTGTGGCATCGCCGGAGCCGACATATTGCATCGTGCCGAATGCCCGGATGCCGTCTTCAGCAGCACTGGTAGGCCCGGTCAGGAAACCTTCAGGCTGATCGGAACCCGTTCCGTTGACAAAGGCTGCACCCTCAGCGCGAGCAAACTCGATCGCGATTTCGTTGGCGAGCCAGCTCTCAAGATCGAACCCGGCGTCGTCGAGCATGGACTGGCTCGCTGCTGGGTTGGCATACAGATCGCCGGTGGGCGGAGCGATTTCGGCGAATTGTGGTGTGTCCGTTTCGGGGCGAGTTTCCGTTTCGCTGACCCAACCTGAAGTCGTGCCACCGGTTGCAACAAGTTTACGATAGCCCGCACTGCCGGTCTGCACGACTTGAGAAATGCGGCGGATCGGGCTAATTTCGACGAGTTCGCGAGCAATGATCGCATCGATCTGTTGCGGCACAGCGTAGCCGCCATCGGTGGGCACAGAGCCGCTGATCGATTTGATCTCGGTTTCGCGACCGCGGCGCAAATAGCCATCGACGAAGCCTTTGACTTCGTCGCCGATCAATGGGCCGCCACCCATCGCAGGACGACCGGCGGCTCGCGAAACCTTGCCGAGACGAGCTTTCACTTCGTCGACATCCTTACGAAGACCGTCAATATCCGCCTCGGCTTTGTCCTGGCGGGCAACCAGGTCGAAGCTCTCTTCCAGCGGTTCGGCAGGTTTTGCGGAAACAGTAGGGGTAACGGAGATATCCATTGGGCAAGCAACCTTTCTGTTGGACATAAAAAAGGCCGCCCCAATGGCGGCCGACATACGTTCGGGTGGATGGGCGTTCAAGAGACCAGGTGAACTCTGGCACCGTGTTGAAGCGGGTGGGTGACCAGGCTGACTTCGAACAGGTCGATGCCTAGCAGTTCTCGTCCGTTTTCGTCTTTGCGAGAGTCGCGAGCGCGATATCCGAAGCTCAGACCGGTCACCTCTCCGCGTTTCAGCATCTGCGCGCCGCGGCTATCTGACTTGTCGAGCCGGGCGATGATCCGCAATCCGCGTTCGTCCTCCGAGACGCTCTCGATTGTGCCAATCGGTTGGTCGGGTCGGTGCTGCCACAGCAGCGGAAGCGGTGCGCTGCGCTCGGCAATGGTCTGTGTGAAGGCTCCGCGCCGGATTACGTCGCGATCTGCATCGGCGATATCGAACAGGGCCGCATAGCCTGCGAAGCGAGTAGCGGTGTACGGCATTACATCAGCTCCCACACGCCAAGACGGACGGCGATACCAATCAACAGCAGCGCGAGAACTCCGCGGACCAGCCAGTCGATGATGGCTTTCCAGGCACTGGTCTTTGCATCACGCCATGCGCCGAGCAGTTCGCGCAGCTCACCCAGGTCGTCCTGCGCGCCTGCATCGGCGAGGCCGAGACGTTCCAGAACACGGTTAGCAGCCAGCTCGCTCGTCTCTTCGATAATCGCACGAAGGGTGACGACATCAGCGCCTTCCTCGCTGGCCTGAACCATCAAGCTTGCCAGCATTTCCGCGCGGGTCATGTCGAGACCTCTTGTGCGGCGTTCTCTGGAGGCAGGCCGAGCATCTGGCGTTTCTCCGCCTGTGTCAGGAAGTCCGCATCTGACACCTGATTCCACAGGCGTTCGCGATCCTCGGACAACACAGGTATGTGGTCGAGATCGATCCCAATCGAGCTGCCCGGAAACCATGGGCACAGACCTTCCCTCAGGGCTGAAAGCAATTTGTCGGCAAGTGGTAGAAGCGTCAGTCTCCAAAGTGCGCGGTTGGCTTCGCGGTAATTTGAATAAGTGTTGTCGCCCGGCAATCCGAGCAGCATGGGAGGAACGCCAAATGCGAGCGCGATTTCACGTGCTGCACTGCTTTTTAACGTCGCGAAATCCATGTCGGCCGGGGACATTGACATCCTTTGCCATTTGAGCCCGCCATCCAGCAGCATCGGCCTGCCCGCATTGCCCGACCCTGAAAAGGCCGTGGCGAGCTCTGTCTTGAGTCGATCAAATTGGTCATGCGTAAGGCCGCCGCCGTCACCGGTATCGTATACGAGCGCGCCCGATGGCCTTGCGGCGTTTTCCAGCAGTGCGAGATTCCAGTCTGCGGCGGCGTTGTGGATCATGACTGCCTTATGTGCAGCGGCCAAAGCGCCAGCGCCGTAGTGATCGTCCAGAGGGTGCATGGTCTTGATTTGGATGATGTTGGACCAGCCATCTTCGTCCTCGACCGGGATTGTGATCCGGTCTCCGACCACGTTGTATTCGAAGGCGCAGGGCCAGCCATCAGCCCCTGCGATGACTTTCATACGGTCGGGGCGCAGCGCAAACAGCTCGACCGGACGGCCCGAGGCATCCTTGACGATTTGCACATAACCATTGCCGTGCAACAGCACGTGAGCGGCCAATGTTTCGATTAGGGATTGGCCCGCGCTCGTCGCAGATACGAGCGAGGTCAGCTTTTTGTCATTCCCGGTTAACGGAGCTTGTCCGATACCCTCGGCCACAATCCGGACTGCACGCTGCGCTACCGGATTGCTGAGGAAGCTCTGATTCACGGCGTTCGTGTAGTCATAGCTGCGCGACGAGGATCCGCCTTCGAAGGCTGGCATCCATCCCTGCAAAAAGCTGGGCGCAAGCGGCACACGGTTTTCCCCGCCTCCTTTGAAGGCGGCGAATAAGTTCTCGAGCAATGCCATTGCTGTTCCTTTGTTTCAGATCGGCACGACGCGCGGATGTGCGCTTTGGCCAAGCATCAATTCTGTAAGAGCCCAGACCAGCGCATCGGCGCGGTCGGGGCTACGGCCGGGGCCGACATAGTCTCCGCCGGTCATCAGTCCGCACAATTGGTCTTCGAGCTGCGGGAAGCTTGCGCAGTGACGCACTCTTCCGGCCGCATAGAGCGCCGCCACAGGCTCCGCTCTTGCGATTTTGCCGCGACTCGCGTGAACGAGCTTGATCGGCAAAACGCTGCTGGCGGCGCGCAGAACGCTTTCGACCATCGCACCGCCCTGATTGGCTTCGGCGACAACCCTGTCGGCTTTCCATTCTTGGGCAGCGTTTGCGACTGCCTTGGCCCACTGATCGGGCTTTGCTTTCGCAACCGAGCAATCGGCTAGCACCCGGCCCATGCCATCGTCACCCAATCCGGCAATCACGATGCCGCAATCATCTCCTTCGGCTGATGCCGGGGGGTCGACCGCGACTACGACGCGTCGGTGTTCGAACTTGGCATCTGCCTCGCGCGCCGCCGCTATCATTGAGCGGTTCCAAAGCGCACCCTCGACATCGCGCAGCAATTCGCCGCCGATTTCCTGGCGGGCCAACTCGCTTCCCGCAAACTCCTGCTCCATTGCCGACAGGAACCTGATTGGCAGATTACCCGCATTGTCAAAGGTCGATCCGCGAGTGACCACGGTCGATCTATCGCCTTCTTGCTCGAGTAAGCGCTGAACCAGCGGTACGGCGCGCGGCGTCGTGGTCACCGCGATCTGTGGGCGCTGACCAAGACGTAAGCCCATCAAGAGGTTGTCCCAGCACCGCGTTGCGCGGTCATGCGCGAGCGACCATTTGCCAATCTCGTCACACCAGGCATGTGAATGTTGTGGCCCACGAAGGGCTTCGGGTTCTCCGGAGGAGTAAAGCTGTACCTGCGCTCCGTTCGGAAATCGCAGCCGTCGCAATGACGCTTCAAACAAGGGGCGCCGTTCAGGTGCGCAACAGGCGATGATGCCGCTCTCACCCTCGACCATTACAGCCCGTGCTTCAGTCAATGAAGACGTCACGAGCGCAATGCGCGCTTCGCAATGACTCTCGGCAATCATGCGCACCCATTCCGCACCAGCTCTCGTCTTGCCAAAGCCGCGACCCGCCATAATCAGCCAGATACGCCAGTCACCAGGAGGCGGCAGCTGTGCCTTGCGAGCAAAGAACTCCCAGATGTAATTGAACTCGTTGAGTTCCCGAGTGTTGAGAGCGGCGACCAGGCGGTCCCGCTCCAGGGCTGGAGCTTCGGCCAACCAATCGTGGAAATGGCTCACGTATTTGACGCCTCGCGTCGCTTCTCTTCGCGCACCTGCAAACGGATCGCCTCGATCTTGCGATCGATTGAAGCGCGAATTTCAGTGGCGCTGACATTGCGTTGCTGGGCCTGTGCCCGTGCCGCGTTCTCACGATGCGCGCCGAGCAGCCTGATCGCATTGGCGAAGTCGTACTTGGTGTCGTTCTTGCCGTTCTGGTCGCCCTCGCGGAGGCGCCTTAGTACCTCCATTTCGAGATGGACGTAGCCTTCCCACAAGGCGGCGAGCCATGCGTTTGCAAACTCGGGGTCTTCGCGGCGTGCCTTGTAGACAAAGCTTGTGCTTTTGCCTGCCTTGCGAGCCGATCTCCTGATATTCGAGCTTTCTGTGAGGCTATCGAGGAAGGTCTCCTGCCAGTCCTTGTCGGAATGCGAGGTGAGTGTGTCGTTATGAATCTGATTGCCATGATCGGTCATCTTGTCTCTCCGGTCGAGGCAACAAAAAGGGCGGCGCTTCGATCGGAAGGCCGCCCCGCTGGCGAATCGGTATTTTGCGATGCTGTCCCTTTAGTACCATTTATCGTGACAATGTCAATCACTAATAACCGATTTGGTTATTAATTGTCGGTTGCGCGGCGCTTTCGCCTGCCCTAGGCGCGCCGGGTCACTTTTTCGGAAGGCCTAGCAAATGCCGTGGCTGCGTAGCCTCTACAATTGGACGATGGAAAAGGGCGCACACCCTAAAGCGCAGGCTTGGCTCGCGTTTTTCTGCTTCATCGAGTCGAGCTTCTTTCCGATCCCGCCGCATCCGCTGCTTGGACTGATGTGTTTGGCTGAGCCCAAGAAGGCGATCAGGTTTGCTGCGATCGCGACTGTTGCATCAGTGCTTGGCGGATTGTTTGGCTATGCGATCGGCTACTTTCTGTACGAGACTGTGGGCGAGTGGATGCTCGATCTTCTCGGTTTGACTGAGAGCTTTCCGGTCGCTGCCTGCTACATCCGCGACCAGGGCGCAGCTGCTGTATTTCTAGCGGCGGGGACACCGATACCCTTCAAGCTGATGACAATCACCGCAGGGTTCATTGAGATGAACCTGCTAACATTTACACTGGCCGCGGTAGCCGGGCGTGCGCTGATCTTCATGGTGGTCGGCATGCTGTTCCAGATTTTCGGCGCGCCGATCAAGCGGATGATCGACGAGTATCTGGGGACCGTTACTACGATCTTCGTGGTGCTGGTTGTTGGTGGGTTCGTCGCTATCACACAGCTCGGCGGTGGCGAAGATGACGAGGCATCCACCAACCGCTGCGATAGCGCGACCAGCATCGAAGAGATGTGACGGATGAAAAGCGGTCTGCGACTAGGCCCTGATAATCCCGACCGCTTTTCCTGCCCGTTCGAACATCGCAAGGATCGTCTCGACTTCTTCTGCCGAATGCTCTGCGCAGAGCGAACAGCGCAGCAGGGTCATGCCAGCTGGTGTTGCTGGAGGACGCGCAAGATTAACGTAGAGCCCCTCCTTCAAAAGCGCCTCCCACATCATCGCACCCCTCTCTAGATCAGGCATGATGACCGCCACAATCGCGCTCTGTGGCTCGCCCGTACCTAGCTCGAATCCGAGCTCAGTAAGCCCGCTATGGAGCCGCTTGGAATTCTCCCACAGATGCGCGCGTTTGTTCGCGCCATGCATCAGCTTACGGATTGACATCGCTGCGGTTGCCACAACGCTGGGCGGCAGGCTGGCGGTGAAGACATATGGGCGACAGACAAGCCGCATAATGTCGAATTTCGGGTGGTTAGACACGGCGAAACCGCCAACGGTGCCGACGCTTTTCGAGAACGTGCCAATTATGAAATCGACGTCGTCGATCACGCCCTGCTCTTCGCACACGCCGCGACCATTTTCGCCGATAAAGCCCATCGAGTGCGCTTCATCGACCAGCACCATCGCGCCGTACTTCTTGGCGATGGCAACCATCTCCTTGAGCGGCGCGACATCGCCGAGCATGGAATAGACGCCTTCGAGGATGACCAGCTTGCCCGCATCTTCGGGGATACGGCGCAGCCGTTTTTCCATCGCTTCGATATCGTTGTGACGGAACGGCACAATCTCAGCGTTGCCCATTGCACAGCCGTCATAGATTGACGCATGGCTGTCGATGTCGAGGATGATGTAGTCACCCTTGCCGGCGATGGTCGAAATGATCCCCAGATTGGCTTGATACCCAGTCGAAAAGACCATGGCGTGGTCCATGCCATAAAATTCTTTGAGCGCGTCCTCGCATTCCTTGTGGCCCTGATATGTGCCATTGAGAACGCGACTGCCGGTCGTGCCCGAACCGAATTCGGTCAGCGCATTACGGCCTGCATCGATCACGTCGGGATCGAAGGTCATGCCCATGTAGTTATAGGTCCCGAGGAGGATTGTATCGCGCCCATTGCAAATCGCACGGGTCGGCGACAGCACTTTTTCCATAACCAGATTATACGGATCCTCCACGCCGGTCGCGAGCAGGGTTTCACGGGTCTGGATGATCGCATCGAACTTCGAAAACAGATCGCCCGAAGGAGCCTTGGCCTGATTGGCCTGGGTAAGAGTATCAGTCATAGAGGCGCTCTTATCAGCTATCCTGCATTGTGTGCACGGCACTCACCAACTGGCCGTACGTTTCGATCTCGGCCTGCTGGTTCATGCTTATAATGATGTCGAACTCGTCTTCGATCTCGGCCACGAAATCCATAACGGTCAGGCTGTCGAATTCGAGATCGTTCGCGAAGGTCGTACCGTCTTCGATCGTTACACCCTTTTTGTTGAAGGGCTCGATCAAAGCGCGAATGCGCTTGTCCACTTCGGCGCTGTCCATGGATGTAAGCTCTCTTTCCTGAATGCTGCAACGGCCCGATCTGTGAGCCCTATGGATCTTGTTTGTGGCTGAAAAGCGGCTCTGTCGCCCACTTGTCAAGGTCGCGCCCATTGCGATGTAGATGGATCGGATCGTCCGACATGCAAGTCTGCGTCAGATGTCGACTTTTATCAGGTTGTTAACTGCGCTCATAAACGGACTGATCGAAACCGGCTTTGCGAGATAGCCTGAAGCTCCGGCCGAGCGGATGCGTTCCTCATCGCCCTTGGCCGCGAATGCCGTCACCGCTAGCACCGGAATTTGACTCAACCGTCGGTCGCGTTTTGCAGCTTCGATCAGGTCTACTCCCGAAACACCAGGGAGCTGGATATCCATTATTATGAGATCGGGGGATGTTTTCCGGGCGGTGTTGAGCACTTGCTCGCCATCGGCCACAGGGTCGACGTCGAATCCGTTGGCTTTCAAAACGTCGCAGAACAATTTCCGGTTTAGGTCGTTATCCTCGACAACCATTATTCGTTTTGCCACTGCACGCCCCGCTTCAGCTCAATCACCTGCCTAGCCTTATGAGGAGGACGCCACAATCCCGGATCCTGACGAACTTTCGCCTGCAAGCCCTCCGCCAAGCCCGCAAACGCTTGCCCTGGCTGCGCTTGGCTGGATCCTGGAGAGCGGTGATCGCGCAGAGCGCTACCTGTCTTTGACCGGTCTAGAACCGGACACTCTGCGGGCCGGGCTCGGCAATCCGGCCGTGCTATCATCCGCTCTCGATTTTCTCGCTAACCACGAACCCGACCTTATCCGCGCGGCCGAAGCGATGGCTGTCACACCGGAGGAATTGGTCGCCGCCCGTCAGGAGCTATCCCAATGAGCCGTCCTTTAATTATCAGCGACTGCGACGAAGTGCTGTTGCACATGGTTGCACATTTCAAGGAATGGCTAGAGGAGAGTCAGGGAGTCGATTTCAATCTCGACGACGGGAATTTCTCCAAAGCGCTTACTTGGAGAGAGAACGGTGAGTTTTTGCAGGCTGACGAGGTCTGGCGGATGCTTGGTGGGTTCTTCGACACCGAAATGGACCGACAAAAACCGATCGTCGGTGCGGTCGAAGCGATCAACGCGGTCGCCGAGCATGCCGATGTCGTGATCCTCACCAATCTTGTCGACAAGCGCCGCGACAAACGGGCAGAACAGCTCGCAGCTCACGGGATACATGCGCAGGTCTACACCAATCAGGGCCCAAAGGGACCGGCGCTTCAAAAGATCATCGAGGAACACTCTCCGACCCAGGCAATCTTCATTGATGATCTTGCGCAGCATCATGCCTCCGTCAAGGAAACCGTGCCACATGTGGGACGTCTGCATATGTGTGGGGAGCCGATGATCGCCGATGCGATCGATTGCGCACATAAGGCGGGTCACGCTGATGCTAGGATCGACCGTTGGGCTGAAGCGTTGCCCTGGTTGATCGAGAAACTGGAACAATCGCGACAGGGAGAAGCCGCATGAGTGTCGAAGCTCGCCTTGAAGAACTGGGCATAACGCTCCCGGAGGCGGCGGCGGCCGTTGCGAGTTATCAGCCGGTCGTGATCCAAGGCGGATTTGCACACGTATCGGGGCAATTGCCATTCATTCATGGCGAACTGGCCACGGGGCGGCTGGGTGAGGATGTCACCCTCGAAGATGGGATGGTCGCAGCGCGCGCCTGCGGTCTGATGATTCTGGCTCAGCTCAAATCGGCCGGTGTCCTTGAACGGGTGGAGCGAGTCGTAAAACTCGGGGCATTCGTGAGCTCCACCGCCGACTTCACCGATCAACCCAAGGTTGCCAATGGCGCATCGGATTTGATGTTTGACGTATTCGGAGAGATCGGTCGCCATTCGCGCGCCGCGGTGGGAGTGCCTGTACTCCCACTGGGAGCGGCGGTCGAAGTGGACGCGATCATTGCCATAGCCGATGCGTGATTGAATGTGACTGCGCGCAAAGCCCCTCAATGGCTCACGGACCAAACCTACGCCCATCGCGGTTTGCATAGCTTTGGTGTGCCAGAAAACTCGCGGACAGCAGCCGAGGTGGCAATCGCTTCGGGTTTCGGGATTGAATGCGATATCCAGATGAGCAAAGACAATGTCCCGATCGTGTTTCACGATTGGGAGCTTGATCGGCTGACCGAGGCGCGAGGCAAAGTGGCCAATCTCAGTGCGGAGGAGCTTTGCAAGCTGACGCTTGCTGCGTCGCAGGATCGCATCTGGACGCTGGCGGATTTGCTTCGACTGGTGGATGGCCAGGTACCCTTGCTGATCGAGATCAAGTCGCTGCCCCATTTCGCCATCGCAGAGGCGTGTGCCGCGATCGCGCGAGTGCTCGATGGCTACAACGGCGAGTTTGCGGTCATGAGTTTTGACCCGCGAATGGGTGAATGGTTTACAAAGCACTCACCGCGCTATTGGCGCGGACTGGTTGCGACTGACACACTGGATCACGGATTCATCAATGCCTGGCGGAGACCGCATGCGATCGAGCGAGCCCAGCCCGACTTTCTTGCTGCAGACATTCGCGACTTGCCAAATGCGCTGAGCGACCTCTGGCGTGCTGCCGACAAACCCCTGCTGACATGGACGGTTCGCACTCGGGAGTTGCGCGAAAGAGCCTCCGCCAACGCGGATGCACCGATTGCCGAAGGTGATGGTCTAGGATGACTGCAGACCAGGCGCCAGCGTCCGAACTCACGGTGCGGCTCGCTCCGACCGTTGGTCACTTCGACGCTGCAGCCTGGAACGCACTTGGTGGGGACCGCAACCCCTTCGTCAGCCACGAATTCCTTACAGCGCTGGAAGACTCGGGCAGTGTGGGCGCAGGGACCGGCTGGGACCCCGCGCCGATCGTGATCACCAATGCATCGGACAATCTGCTCGCTGCCATGCCAAGCTATGCCAAGGGGCATAGCCAGGGCGAATATGTCTTCGACCATAGTTGGGCCGATGCACTTCATCGGGCTGGCCGCAGCTATTACCCGAAGCTTCAGATCGCTGCTCCCTTCACGCCAGCAAACGGTCCGCGCTTGTTGCTATCCGATCCGGCCTTGGCATTGCATCTGCTCAAAGGTGCTGAGATCGTCTGCAAACAGAATGGCCTCTCTTCAGCGCATGCGACCTTCATCGAGACAGAGCAACTGTCTCTCTTCGAGCAAGCAGATTGGCTGCTGAGAAGCGATATCCAGTTTCACTGGCTCAATCGTGACTATTCGAGTTTTGACGATTTTCTCGCGGCTCTCGCTTCGCGCAAGCGCAAGAACCTGCGCAAGGAGCGCGCGGCTGCGCTCGAAGGATTGCGGGTCGAGCGCCTGTCTGGAGACGACATCAAGCCCGAACACTGGGATGCGTTCTGGATTTTCTATCAGGACACAGGCGCGCGAAAGTGGGGCACACCGTACCTTACTCGCGATGCGTTCGCGCTATTCAGCGAACGGATGGGTGATCGGCTCGTCCTGATCCTTGCCTATGAAGACGATCGACCAATAGCAGGCGCACTGAACTTTATCGGCTCAGACGCGCTTTATGGCCGGTATTGGGGGTGCACGCAGAATATACGCTTCCTGCATTTTGAGCTGTGCTATTACCAAGCGATCGACGTTGCGATCGAGCTCGGCCTGCCGCGGGTCGAAGCTGGGGCGCAAGGCGGCCATAAGCTGGCTCGCGGCTATGAACCGGTGAAGACCTGGTCCGCCCACTGGCTCGCTGATCCCGGTTTCCGGGCTGCAGTTGAGGATTTCCTCGAACGTGAGCGCGAGGGTGTCGCGACTGACCAGCTTTTCCTGGGCGAACGAACGCCCTTCAAAAGAGGCGATTAAGCAGCCCGGCGTTCTTCGGAAAGCCAACGGCGCGCGCGGCGCTGGGCTTCGGCGATTTCGCGCGCTGTCATCTCTCCGGATATATCTGAGCGACTCCATGATGCTTCGTCATGACCGCGAGCTGCGGCAAGATTGAACCATTTGTGCGCTTCGACGAGATCGCAATTGACGCCATTGCTACCCGTTGAATAGGTCACGCCCAGATCGAACAGCGCCGATACATCGCCTTGAGCGGCTGCGGCGAGGTATTGCGCAACAATCATATCAGGTTGCGTGGTATCGGCAGTTTCGAGATTGCCCACGGCAATCGGTTTGAGTTCCATTTTTCATTCCCCGTTGAACGCGAAACTGACCCCCTGTCGTCCGCATCCCCCAAGACCTGTCCAATCATGGTCAACAATTCGTTAACTGCATTGGGTGTTTTTCCATTGGGTTTCGTGGCTTGTGTTGTGGCGGGCGCTGACACCCACGTTTTCTTGGGCTGACGTGGACAGGTCATCGCAAAGCGACTTGTGCCGTTAGAGCCTCGCGCCTATAGGCCGCGCAACGCTTCGACTTGCTGGGGGACAGGCGGTTTGATGGAAACACCCAGGCGTTAGGACGGGAAGGTCTCGCGGGAGTTGAATGGGCGAAGAGGACCACATGGCGACGGCGGCGTCTAACGATATTGATATCCTGGAAAATGCTAAGCGTATGCTCC
>JBCCVO010000030.1:0-22529 GCA_039195235.1 Pseudomonadota bacterium | reverse complement strand
GTCGAGTCGACCAGCGGCGCGCTTTCGGTGATCTCCAGTGTCAGACCGCCCATGCTCCTGGTCGCAGCAGCTTCAAGCGTATCCACCATCTTGCCGATAAAGCCCGCATCGGCCAGCAATTGCGCCGAGACATTCACCGTGAGGTTCAGCCGCTTACCAAGCGCTATCGCATCGTCGCGCCGTTCCAATGCTTCGCGCAGGACGAACATCGTAAGATCGTCGATCCGGCCTTTCTCCTCCAGCTCGGGAATGAAATCTGCCGGTGAGATCCGTCCCAGCAGTGGGCTTTCCCAGCGCACCAAACATTCCCCGGAATCGATCGACTGCTCTGCCAGGCGCAGCTTGGGCTGGAACACGACCGAAATCGCTCCACTCTCCAGCGCCTCATCCAACTCGCCGACCACCCGCTGCTCGCGAGCGAAGAACTGGCGTTGGGCGGTGCGTATCGCGTGCGTGGCTACGAATTTGCCGAAGTGCTGGGCGACGAAAGCTTCTACGGCCTCGCCGAGCTGCGTTACCGTGTGAACACCGACAAGTTACCGCTCGATTTTCTCCAGCTCTATGGCTTCGTCGATGGCGGCTATGTAGCCGATATCGACCAGACATTTGGCGAAGGCTCGCTGTTCTCAGCCGGACCGGGTCTGCTCGGGCTGATCGATTTCGAGGTCGAGAGCGCCTTTCCGCTGGGCGGCACCGGCGAGCGGCGCGAGAACGATGGTCCGGAGATCAACGTGCGCGCTTGGGTGAACTTTTGAGGCAACCGGCATCGGCAATTCAGACGCGAGCATGCCATAACGTCTCACTGCTTGAGCGATGGCGGAGCGGCATGCGCGGGCCATAACCCATCTTTAAGAGCTTGCGGCATCTCCTTGGGTGGCGGAGGCGGCAATGGTACGCCGCGCTCCTTGAAGATATCCAGTAACCGCTCGCGCGCGGCACCCTCGGGTGTCTCCGGCTCAAGGCTGCTCGTCAAAATACCGCCTGCAGCGGTCACGTATAACGAGTCCATTGTAAAAGGGTCCGCCCCTGCAGCCACCAATTGCTCGGCGATAAGATATTGTTCCGAACCAGCTGCAATGCGTAGAGGCGTAGAGCCGCGATAATCGCGCTCCTCTAGCGGGGCGCCCTCCTGGATCAGACGACTGACAAGCTCCGCATCGCGGTATCTGACCGCATCGACCAGGGATTTATCGTTCATGTTAGACCCTTGATAGCATCCGGTGGCAAAGAGAAAGACGAATAGCAGGACGCACTGGCTTAAGGACCGCATTTTTGCACTATCTCATTTTCGAGCCGATCATGTTCGTCGATCAGGCTTTGTTTGATTGCGCTGTTCAGGTGGAGGACAACACCACGCGCCGTCTTGGACCCGGCCGCGCGGCCGGCTCTGCTGCCGATCAAGGCCCCTCCCGGACCCGCAAGGCTGCCGGCGGCACCGCCACCAAGACCGCCCAAGAGGCCACCCGCGCCGCCGGCCGCGCTTCTCTTGAGCCAGTTGCCGATGCCGCTCGGCGGATCGAGTGCCCAGTCCTTGTCCGAGGCCGCCTTTGAAACCGGCCCGACCTGAATCCCCGTCACGATGTCACCCTTTACATATACGCGATCGATATGCCCGCCGGGCGTGCGGCCAACCAGCGTATCCGGGTTGAGCCCTGCAGCGTTGAATGTCGACGCGTCTGCTCCGATCCTCCTCGCCGCCGCCGACGCAAGACCACCGCCAAGGGAGTGGCCGGTAAAGCTGGGCTGCACACCGCTCTGGTTCATGGAGTAGGCGATATCCTGCGCGCGGGTATAATAATCGGACCCGCCTTGAAGATCCTGACCGATATTGTTCTTCCAGTCCTCCAGACTGGTGAAATCGGTCCCCTTGAAGGCGACGACGGTTTCGCCCTGAGCGTTCTCGAAGACACCCGCTCTGAAATTGCTGTCAGTCGGTTTGAGGTCCTGCGTGGTCAGACCCATCTGGTTCAGCGCTGCCTCATCAGTCACCTCGGTAAATCCCGTGCCCCTCAGCATCTCGGCGCGTTTCGCATCATCGCGCTCATAAACCGCTTCGGACAATCGGTGTTCGTTCTGGATTTCCTTCAACCGCGCAAGGTCCGCGCGCATTTGCGCGCAATCTTGCGGACAGCACTCAACGGCCGAACCGCCCGTAGCAACTGGCCCGCGTGTTCGCGTGGGCCGCCTCATGGCGCACCCTCCGCCAGTTACTCAAAGGTTTTGATTGCGGCGCTGTTCGATGGCAGATCAAAAACGGCATCCATCCCCAACAGCCATTGATCGCCACTATAGTCGGGAATGATTGCATGAAACGCCATCAGGCGACGCAGCCGGTCGTCTTCATCATCCAAAAGGCCGACTTCTTTCGCGCTTTCTTTCGCTTCTTCGAGCACCGCACGCAGCTCTTCGGTCGGAAACTGCGGCAGCCGTCCACCTTGCTGACGATACCATTGCAGCGCCAGAGCATCGCGCCGCTGCAACTGTTTGCGCTCATGCGCGGAAAGATGTTGGTCCGAAATCGAAAGCATCGTTTAGCGCCAGTGCCCTTTCTCCCATTTGAACCCGTCTTCGCGCAGCGGAGATTCTGATCCTACCTGAATTCGTAGACGAAGCCACTATCACCTGCCTTCACTTCGATCCGCTGGATTTCCAGCCCGTCCATCTGCTTTTCAAGCAGTTGCACCGACATTTCCGGTAGCATTGTATTGGTCAGGATGTTGTCGATCATGCGGCCACCGGAATCGGCATCGTTACAGCGCGATACGATAAGCTCGATCACGTCCTCGCCATAGACCAACTCGATCTTGTGATTGCCCGCGATCCGCTTCTTGATCTTATTAAGCTGCAGGTCGACGATCTTGCCCAGCATCTCCTTGCTCAGCGGGAAGAACGCCTGCTGCACAGTCCGACCGATCAGCGCAGGCGGGAAGACCTTTAGCAACTCGGGCCGTAGCGCGGTTGCCATCGCTTCAGGTTCTGGCGCGAGTTCCGGATCGGCTGCCATGTCCATGATCAGGTCCGTACCAACATTGCTGGTGAGCAGGATTAGCGTGTTCTTGAAGTCGATATAGCGACCTTCGGCATCGTTCATGAAGCCCTTGTCGAACACCTGGAAGAACATCTCATGGACGTCGGGGTGAGCCTTCTCAACCTCATCGAGAAGCACAACAGAGTATGGCCTGCGCCGCACCGCTTCGGTCAGAACGCCGCCCTGGCCGTAACCGACATAGCCAGCCGGAGCGCCCTTGAGCGTGGAGACAGTGTGCGCTTCCTGAAACTCGCTCATATTGATCGTAATCATCGATTCCTCACCTGCAAACAGCAGCTCAGAGAGGACAACGGCAGTCTCGGTCTTACCCACGCCTGATGGACCGCAGAGCATGAACACGCCGACCGGCTTGTTCGGATTATCGAGTTTGGCGCGGCTGGTCTGGATGCGCTTGGCAATTGCATCCATCGCATGATCCTGACCGATGACGCGTTTTTTCATACGATCGGCGAGGTCGAGCGTAGACTTGATCTCGTCCTTGACCATTCGGCCGACCGGGATACCGGTCCAATCGGCGACCACCGCTGAAACCGCGTCGCTATCGACCACCCCGAACACCATCGGATCATCGCCCTGCGCTTCGTCCAATGCGGTGAGCGCGGCGGCGAGATTGGTTTCGGCTTCTTTCTCAGTGATGTCGGGTATGGCAGGAGCTTCAGCGGCGGGAGCCTTGGCAGCAGCCTCACAACCTTCCTCCGGCTCCTCGCTATCAGTGGGCGCTTCGTCCGACGCCTCTTCGACGGCAGCGCCGCGCACCGCGCTCAACGTCTTGCGTGCTTCGACGACCTTGGCAAGGGCGACCTTCTCCCCTTCCCACTTGGCTTCAGCTTCTTCGAGAGCAGCTTTCGCTTCCTCAATCTCTGCCAAGATCTTCTCATGCCGATCATCGCTTCGATATTGCGAGCCTCGTTCGCGCTCAACCACGTCGCGTTCGACTTCAAGCAGTTCGAGCTTGCGCGCCCGGTCTTCGACACGCGCCGGGGTCGCGTGCTGAGAGACAGCCACACGCGCGGCAGCTGTGTCGAGCAGACTCACAGCCTTGTCAGGCAACTGACGCGCCGGGACGTACCGCTGCGACAGAGTCACGGCAGCATCGACCGCTTCGTCGAGCACCACGATTTGGTGATGATCTTCCATCATCGGCGCGATTGAGCGGATCATCAGAATCGCCTTATCGCGATCGGGTTCACCGATATCTACCGTCTGGAAACGGCGGGTAAGTGCGGGGTCTTTCTCGAAATACTGGCGATACTCGGCATAAGTCGTCGCGCCGAGTGTACGCAGGTTGCCACGCGCAAGAGCCGGCTTCAAAAGGTTGGCCGCGTCGCCCGTGCCAGCCGAACCGCCTGCGCCGACCAGAGTGTGGATCTCGTCGATGAACAGGATGATCGGAGTTGCCGAACCCTCGACTTCATCAATGACCGAACGAAGGCGCTTTTCAAACTCGCCCTTCACGCTTGCACCCGCCTGCATCATGCCGATATCAAGAGCGCGCAAAGTCACGCCCTGCAACGATGGCGGCACATCGCCTTCAGCGATCCGCTTGGCGAAGCCTTCAACCACGGCGGTCTTACCGACGCCCGCTTCGCCTACAAGGATCGGATTGTTCTGCCGTCGACGCAGCAGAATATCGACGATCTGGCGCACTTCGGCATCACGCCCAATAATGGTTTCGATCTTGCCGTCGCGCGCCTGTTGCGTGAGATCGACCGAGAACTGCGCCAACGCGCCACCTTCACCCGGAGTGCCTCCGCCCGCTTCCCCTGCGGGCGCACCGACGCCATCATTGGCGGCGCTTGCAACCTGCGTGGTTTCGGTAGAGCCCTTTGTAATTCCCTCGAAATCGCTCGCCAGCCGGTTCGCGTCGATCTTGCGGAATTCGAGACTCACATTCTGCAACGCATTGCTCAGAGTCTGCGTCTTCATCATACCGTAGAGCAGATGCCCGGTGCGAACCTTCGCGGCGCCGAATTGCAACGAGGCATAGAGCCAACCCTTCTCGATCGCTTCTTCGATCTGCGGCGAGAAATCCGAAATCGCACTCGCCCCGCGTGGCAGTGCATCGAGTGCCTGCACGGTGTCGCGCGCGAGCTGTGTATCATCGATATTAAAGGCGCTGCGGATCGCCGCGAGATCGTTTTGCGCGTCCTGCAAAAGGATATGCAGCCAATGAACCATCTCAACATAAGGATTACCGCGCATCTTACAGAAGCCTGTTGCGCTCTCGATGGCTTTCAAGGCGGTAGGATTGAGGCGCCCAAAGAGCGCGGAACGGCTAATCTCGGTCATCGCATTTCCCCCTTAAAAGCCAGCGCCAGCGCGATACTTCATCGCGGAGCGGCGCAAATGTACATCGGTTCGTAAATCGTCATTGGCTGCGGTCATCGGGTCCTCACCTACCCAGGAAGACCAGCCGAGCCGGGCCTGACCGTCCAACCGTGCTGGCTGTACCCTGGATTGCGGCAAACACAGCGTAATGCTCCATTCCAGATGCGAAGGAGCCAGCGCATCAAGCGCTTCTGCGGCAACCTTGAACAACCCGCCATCAGGCTGAAGGCGGCGGAAATCGGAAAGATCGCGTGCGCTGATCCGAACCTCGAAATGGTCGGTCACCATGAAGACACGTGCGCCCAGGACTGCTTCGCCAAGGGCGCTGTGCTGCATCCCAAGACGTGTCCGATCGCCCGGTTCGATGTTCTGCTGTACTGGCATGTACTCGCGCAGCTCGACCGGCAGGCCGAGCAGATGTTGCAACCCGCCTTCAATCGCCGCGGCGCTGCGGCGTGAAGCGAACAGGGCCGCATAATGCAGCCGGCTGACAGCCGGAAAAGCGCTGTTCGGCCCGGTCCCCTCAGTAGCCCCAGTCAGCCGTTCGATATAGCTTGCAAACCGGTCATGCTCGGGCCGATCGGCCTGTACCGCAGGCTGGGTGACCGCCCACGAACGATAGAACAATTGCAGAAAGCGCCCGGCCAGCATGTCAAGGAATTCGCCGAACGGCTTGGTCTTGGCATATTTGCGCTCATAGGCGGCAAACTCGGTGAAATGCAGCGGCAACGGCGACATCGGTCCGGTAAGGCCGAGCCAGTATCCGCCTGCCTCTGCGCGACCCTTCTTGACCTCCACTTCGCCGAGTGTCGGTGCAGGAAAGTGTGTGTGCGGGATTTGACGCAGGTGCACGATGTCTTGTGACGGCAGCTTGCTGCGCCCCACAGGCGGTTTACTCAGCGCGCGCGCAGACAGGCCCCGCACCAGCGCGAACAGGCTGAAGCGCTTTGGTTTTTTCGCCGCTTCCTCGGCAAAGGTCAGATAGGCTCGCGCCTGCCGATCCTCGGTGGCCATGAGGCAACATCCCCTTGCAGCTTGGATTTGAAATGCGTTTCGGTGAAGGAGTTCACGGTCACGAAACCGCTCAAGAACCGCTCCACCACGGCGGTGAACAGGAACATCCGCGACTGATCGAACGCTGCGTCGTCAAGCTCGACATTTATCTTCAACCCCCGCGCCAGCGCCATCCGGCCAAGGCCGGGAACGCGCCGAGTCACATGATCGCCCTTGACTGAGGTAATGCCGTCGATCTGAGAGCGCATGACGGGATCGTCCGGGCGGCCATAAAGCGCAAGGTGGTTGCGAAGCATCTCACCGTCTTCACCACCTTCACCCACCAACGTCGCATAGTTTGGCGTAAGGTGGCCAATGATCCGCCACGCCGCATCGCCCAATCCCAATGGCGGCAGCGGAGCGCTTGGTGAGCGCACGACCTTGATCGCGCGCGCCGGTATGCCCGGCGCGGATAAGTGGCTGTCGCCAGAAAACTTGAGCTCCATCGGCAGTTCGCGATTGGTCACCAGCGCGCGCAAAGCGAGGTCATGGATCGAGTCCAATCGCGACGGATCGCCTGGACTGGTGAGGGAGAGATACATATCGGTGCCTATGTAATCCTCGCGCTTGCGCAGCCTCCGCTCTTTTCGCGACAGGCGGCGCATATTGATCCGGGTCGTATAGAACAGCGCAGAGCGGTAATCGTAGAGCAGCGAGCCGAACGAATAGAGCGGGGCCACCTCACGCGGGTCCTGATTGTCGCGGTCGAAGGCCTGCACGTCCAGCAGCCGGAACACTTCGTATTCAAGCGGCCCATCACGGTCGGCCACTACCTTGAAGTGATGTTCGGTTTCACTGAAGGGAATGCGGCTCAGCTGCTTTTCGAAGAGATTGATTGCAGGCGATGCAAACAGCTTGAAGTTGCGCTCGTTGATCGACTGCACCAGCACATCAGACGAGCGCGAGAACAGGATCGTGATCTCAACCGCTTTCTTGGAGAGGCGCAACGCCTTGCGAAGGTCGCGCAGCTTGATGAACCGAAATCGTTCCGGGCAGGCGAAGTACTCGGTCAGCGTGCGATAGGCCGCCAGCGTGCGACCATCAGAAGGTAGCAGGCCGCACTCATCGCCAAAGCCGTGCTGCACGGGCAGATCGAGCAGGACGAAATCATCGTCAGTCGAATCAAGCGGACGAGCGACAACCGCAACCGCTTCGCCGGCGATCTGGCGATGCAACTCGTTGGGCACCGCTTCCCCGCCATCGAGGTAGATATCGAGATCATCGGCCTCGACCTTCGAAAGTTCGATCCCATCCTGTGGCTCGATCCTCAAGGTCAGTGCCGACTGCGCTCGCACGCCTGCCTTGGCCGCATACTTTGAGGCTGCTGCGCGGCTACCGATATATTCGGCCCCCGTCAGACGTAGCGGCCAGAGCGTTATTTCGTGCCCCGTTTCGAAGAACACCGGGGTCTTCGATCCCGGCGCAGGTTCAGCCGTCAGTCGAGTGCCACGCGCTACCTTATGCCCGGTAATCAACCCCGGATCGCCCGGTGTGGGTTCGAACGCAGCAATGCAGATCGAAGGGGTCGGCGCCAGATAATGCGGCTGAACCGCTTGCAAAAGGTGCTGCGTGAACTCGGGAAACTGATCGTTTATCTTCAGGTGGACGCGGCTGGACAGGAACGCCACACCTTCGAGCAGGCGTTCGACATAAGGATCGCGATCGGTGCTGTTCAGGCCCAGCCGGGTAGCAACAGTCTCATGCGTTTCTGCAAATTCGAGCGATTGCGCCCTCAAGTATTCGAGCTCGGCCTCGTAAAAATCGATCAGCCGCGGGTCCATTACTCGGTTACCTCGACGGTCTGGCTTTCCATATCGACATCGGTGCGGAGGCGGATCGGCATCATCTGCGGCCCGCCGAGAATCTCGCCTTCGATCGTGAAGCACACCTTGCCCGGGCTGTCAGAGCGGCCTTGAGGCTCGACGCGCAGTGTTTTGGGATCGAGCCGAGGTTCGAACCGGCGGATCGCCTTGCGGATCTCACGTGCCTGTTCGCGTTCGGCGGCGAGACCGCCGGTGCGTCCGGCAAAATCGCGTACCCCGAAATTGAGCACGGAGCTTTGCACCTCGGGATGATTGGAAAGGTCCTGCGCGGATTCGAAGGATATTGTGTTGAGCAGCCATGCAAGATCACGACGGATCGAGGCACGGAGCGATTTCTCGGTAAAACGTTCGACATTGGCCACAGCGAAATTGCGGAAGTCTTCGCGCGCGACAGTCGGCATGTCATCTTCTGCTGACAGACCGCCAAAATCGTTGCCGGACACAAGTTTGTCAAAAAGCGTCGGCGTGAGGCGGACTTTGACGGGCATGATCAGGCGGTGCGGAACTCGACTTTACGCAGTTGCTGCAAGGGCAATTCCGATCCGTCAGAAAACGTGAAAACGCGCTGCCCGATGCAATGTCCGCTATCGTCATCGCCAACCCAATCGGTCGCGACACCGCGAACCACGGAGGTATCTTCTGACTGTTCGGTGCCGGGATAGCGCGCCGGGATAAATCCGGCGACGCGCGCGCCCTGAGTCATGCCAAATTCGGCCGGGATCCAGATCGTGTCGCGCAGATCCTGCGGTGCGATGATGACAAGCGACTCAAGTGCGGCGAACGGGAGCAGGCCATATCGACCAGCGATGATCGCCTCAGTTACCGGACCGAATCGAGGGTCGGCATCTGCCATCCACTCGAATTCGATACCGGTATCCGTGGTGCCTGCGCTGGTCGGCGCGGCGTCAAACGCCTCGCCATACAACGCATCGGCATTGTCGGCGCCTTTTTGACGCGCCTGCAATGCCTCCACAAGCTTGGGGCCCCAGTCGACATCCGCCAACATCGGGGCTGGTTGCTCGCCAGCGAAGACCGCGCTGCGCAACTCTTCCGCATCCATGCACTGGTTGTAGGCGACTGCGAGCATGCGAGCCTCCGGGTCCAGCTTTGCGATGGTTTCGAGCTGCGCCTTTGCGCGATCGTAATCGCCGAGCAACGCGAAGATCTGGAAGAGGAACATGCGAATTGGGATATCTCCCGGATTCGCACGTACCTCTTCGATCAACTTTTTGCGTGCACCGGCAATATCGCCACCAGCGAGCAATTCATCAGCTTGTGCCATAGCGTGCTTTGACGCGAAAAGCGCCTTAGCCCGCCTTGTTCAGCAGAACGTCGAAGAAACCTTCAACCTTGCCCTTTGACGTGCCTTTTTCGTCACGCTGGTCATAGATCTGCTTGATCTTGGCGTAGGTCATGCTGCCGCTTTCGTCAGCCATGCCGGCCGCCGAGAAGTTGTAGCTGTTGATCACGACATTATCGAGTTCGTACTTTAGGAAATCGATCTTCTTATCGTCGCCAACGTTCGACTGGAACGAAATCACACCCTTGGGGATGACCTTGCCCGATGCACACGCTTTAAACAGCGAGACCGAAGTCTTGTCGACTTCTTTTGTGAAGGCGATGTCGCCCATGTTGGCCTGGCCCTTCGAAACGGTCTTCGACGCGTTGTTGTAGGATGAAGAGTTGAAAGCCGAGAAGCTACAGCTGCTCAGTTTGATCTCTTTGTCATGACCGTCATCGGTGGCTTCGCCTTCCATGTTGTCAAGCTTAAGGAATACGGAAACTTCCATTCATTTTCTCCAGTAATTCAGTTGAAATGGTGGAAACCCAGGGCAGGCTTATCCTTGTCCCTGGGGAAGCTGCGACACCATCGAGACGCTGACATCCATACCTTCCAACTGGTGGTGCGGTACGAACAGGAAACGGCTCTTATAGTAACCCGGATTCTCAGGATCCGGTTCTACCGAGACTTCTGCGCGCTTTAGCGGCAGACGTGCCTTGGTTTCTTCTGACGAGGAATCGGGATCCGCCGTCACATACTGGTGAACCCAATCGCTCAGGTCGGCCTGTAATTGCGGGCCTTCACGCGTGCCGCCGACCCAGTCGCGAACCATGCACTTGAGATAGTGCGCGAACCGACAGCTGGCGAAAAGGTAAGGAAGACGGGCCGCAAGACGCGCATTTGCGGTGGCGTTGGGATCGTCGTACTTGGCGGGCTTGTGGGTCGTCTGCGCTCCAATAAAGGTCGCATCGGTCGTGCCCTTGCGGTGGATGAGCGGCATAAGACCCAGCTCCGATAGCTCGGCTTCGCGGCGGTCCGAAATCGCCACTTCGGTCGGGCATTTCTGGTCCACACCGCCTTCGTCGGTCTGAAAAGTCGCCATCGGCAGATCGGTGACTGTACCACCGGATTCGACTCCGCGGATACGCGTACACCAGCCATATTCGCGGAATGCCGAGTTGATCCGCACACCCAGCGCATAGGCCGAGTTCACCCACAGGTGCTTGTCGTGCTCGCCATCGGTCACCTCTTCGAATGCAAATTCTTCGATCGGATTGTCATTCACCGAATAGGTCTGACGACCAAGGATACGCGGCATAGTGAGCGCGAGATACTTGGAATCGTCTGAGCTACGGAACGAGTTCCACGCTTGGTGCTCGGTCGTATCGAAGCGGTTGGCGAGGTCGCGCGGATCAGAAACTTCCGTCCAGTCGTCCATGCCGATCAGGTTCGAATCCGCCGCCGCAATCATCGGTGCATGCGCCGCCGCGCCAATCCGGGCGAGACCCTTCATGACATTCAGATCTTTCGACGAATGGTCGAAGTGCATGTCGCAAACAAAGGCACCATAGGGCGTGCCGCCCAACTGACCGAATTCGTGCTCGTAGATCTTCTTGAACAGCGGGCTCTGATCCCACGCAGTGCCACGATATTGCTTGAACATCGAGGAAAGTTCCGAGCGGCTGATATTCAGCACTCGGATCTTTAGATCCTGACCGGTCTCGCTGCCCGACACCAGATAATCGAGTCCACGCCACGCCGATTCCAGTTCCTGGAATTCGGGATTGTGCAGGATCGCATTCATCTGCTGCGACAGCTTGCGATCGATCTCCGCGACCATCGCGTCAACGGTCGAGAAGACATCATCACTGATGCGTGTCGCGTCCTGAAGCGCCTGCTGCGCCAGCGTCTGCACAGCGCCTTTTATCTTGTCGGCGCTCTCGTCACTGCGCGGTTTGAAATCGCGCTGGATCAGCTCAGCGAATTCATCGAATTCAATGGCTTCAGCCTGTTGGCCCTCTAGCTTGGATGCATCGGTCGCCATCTATTCCTCCAATTTGAAATGCAAACGTCGTCGCGCCCATCAGCGCTCACAACGTTGATTATTCTTCGGTTTTCTCTTCGGCGGCGGGAGCTTCGGTTTCCTCGCCCTTGGCTTCGCTAAGCGCTTTCAGCAGGTTTTCATCCTTAAGGACCTTGTCGAGCAGCTCGGTCGCATCCTGCTTACCGTCCATCATGATCAGCAAGTCATTGAGCTGCTGCCGCGCTTCGAGCAGTTTGGCCAGCGCCGGGACGTTCTCGGCAATCTTGCCCGGCTCGAAATCTTCCATCTTCTTGAAGGTTAGATCGACACCAAGCTTGCCTTCGCCTTCGATCTCATTGTCGACGATAAATGCAGCGCGCGGAGCGATCGCTGCCATGCGTTTATCGAAGTTATCGACATCGAATTCCGAAAACTCGCGATCCTTAAGATCCTTCTTTGCAACTTCGCTTTTGCCGGAAAGATCGGAAATCACGCCCATTACAAACGGCAGTTCAACCGACTTGCGCGCTCCATAGGTTTCCACGTCGTAAGAAATATGGACGCGCGGCTTGCGATTCCGGTTGATGAATTTTTGCCCTGAATCTGACATGTAGACTTCCCTCTTTTCAGCTCAACTTGAACCGGACCCACCCGGCCCCGTTGGAATTTCGAATCAGTCACGAACCCGGGAAGTTTTTGTTATCGGTTCCTTCAATATTCCATATCGCGACGCTCAAGCAAAACGTTTTTCGCTTCATCGACGCTGCCAGGAACAATGTCTTCCAGGATTTCCATAAAGTCTTTCGTCACCCACCCACGCAGCCGCGCAACCGCGACCTTGACCGGGTGCCCAGGCTCCGCCCGAGAGTAATACTGTTCGACCGCGGTGAGCGCCTTGATCACGTCGTCACGCGATCGAACTGCACCGCCAAAGGCCGGACCGCCTGCGCCGACATCACCGGCGAAACCTTCGCCAGCGTCTTCGCCGTCAGCCGCCCCTTCCTCGTCGCCCCCGGTCAGGCCAGCCATCTTGCTGTAGGCCGTTTTTACCACGTCGATATAATCGCGCGTCGTGCTGAAGTCGGGCGCATCGCCTTCGCTCTTTTCACGCAAGGCGGCCTCGATCCGGGAAATCGAATCTGAATAGGAGTCGAGCAATTCAACCATTTCCGGCTTCTTCTCGTCATCCATCTGATCAAGCATCCGCATGACTTCAGGATAGGCATCCGCAGACGCCCCCATATCCTCGGCCTCGCGCAACTGGTCCGCAGTGACCGTGCCACGCCCATCATCAAGCAACGGCAGCTCAAGAAACGGAAGAGCAAATGCGCCGCGCTTAGCCAGATCCTGACAGATCAACGATCGACCTTCCGGTCCATAATCGCCATCCGTCGTCGGGAAGGCAGTGTCCCAGAAATCCTCGAGCAGACCAGCCGTGTATTGCAGCCCGCGATCGACGACCTCAGGATCGCGCAAGACAAAGCCGCAGCGAGCATAGGCAACGGCGAGGAACACGTCCTTGGTCCTGTCGCTAAGACCCTCGATCAGTTCGAGAATTTCGCTCCAGTCGACCGCCTCAGGCTCAGGCGCATCCGGATCGGGTTCGACCACGCGCGCATCGACTGGAAAGTTGATCTCGAACGCGCCACGCAGGCGATCGAACTCAATGCTCTCGTCCATATCTTCGCCAGCCGGATTTTCATCCGAAACAGGTGTCAGCAGTTCTTCAAGCGTTTTCACACCCTACCCCCCGGTGGAGTGCCAATCAGTCGATCACCACGGCTTCGACACGGCGATTGGCACCATCAGTCGGCTTGGTCCCGTCCAGTGGCTTGGTACTGCCATAGCCATTGGATTCGAGCTGCTCGGGATTCACACCCGCTTCGATCAGTGCATCGCGTACAGATGCGGCGCGCTTGTCCGACAGGCTCATATTGTACATGTCAGAGCCGGTGGCGTCAGTGTGCCCTTCGATCCGCAGGCGCATCACCTTGCCCGCTTCCTCAGCCTTGTTCATCACGCTGACCAGTGTTGAGACTTCGCTTTTCGCAGCAGGCGTAAGCTCGGCCGAGTTTAGGCCAAACGTCACGAATAGCTGCGACCGGACTGCAACTTTCTGCTTCAGATCATCGGTAACCTCGACCGCCGGAGCAGCCCGGACACCGCGCCCAATGCCAGTGGTTGCACGACTTCTCGTTCTTGTACTTGTATTCTGCACACGGGCCCGATCGCGTGTGGTCGGGCGACTTGCCGGGCGCGCGGCGCTGTTGACCGCGTCCACACCCATGATCGAGCGTGTTTCCACACCATCCTGAACAGCACCTTCACGGTCCCGTTCAGACGCTGCAACATCGTCGCAGATTTCAGCCAAATCGCACAGCAACTGAGCTTCGCGCTCAGGGTCGATCTGGTTCGCAAGCACGACCGAAGGAACTCCAAGAGCCACGGCCAGCACCAAAGTTGTTACGGGAAGTTTCATCACACAGCTCCACACTTAATCCACTACGGGATCGCCCCTCTTCAAGAGCGCTGAATTTACAGATGCGGCCGTCCGGGGCTCTCTTTCGCCCTCTTTATCTATTTCTGAACTACCACCTTGGTGTGCACCTTACAAGCTGAACGCAGCTTGAAAAGGACGCGCTTCATGGCGTGTCCCAATTCAAGGCATCCGGACAGCCGCGTGTTTAAGCAAACCTGCGTTGATGCGCCCCTCAATCAATCATAGTGCGCCAAGGCCAATGAATTCAATCCCCTATTTGCCGGCTGCGAGGAACAAATCTGATGAATCGCTTGCAGATAAGGATTTGATCACGCGGTGACGGGTCCGAGTGCCCAGCATAGCGCGAAGGGTTATCAAACCCGTCGCCAATAGCGAACAACGCCCATGAGGGGACAACTATGCCGCCGAGTCGCAGACCTCCATCTGCACAAATACGTGGGCAGAACGGGATCGATCATCAGCGAAACCCACCTTCGCGCCCCTTACGAACTGTCCCTCAGCGGGAGTTTTGGATTCTCTTTGCTTGTTAAGCGCCCTCGTTATTGCTTATCTATAGTCCGCTGAGAGGCGAGCAATAGACCTCGGGCAGCGCGGTAAAGGCGTGTAAGCGTCTCCGGGTCGTAGAATTGCACGACGATTTCAGGGGAGCCCCGGCGAATGACATCCGAATTTCGTGAAACGCTACTCACAATCGACCTTGGCGGAGAACAGGTCGAGTTCGTAAGCATGCAGGCACATGAAGAACTGTCTGAGCAGTTCGATCTCGATTTGCAGGTAGTGGCCACCCTCAAGGAACTGGACCTGGCCCCGCATCTCGGCGAGCCTGTTGCGCTTGCGCTGTATGAGAACGAGGAACTGGTCCGCCACTTCCACGGCATCCTGACCGAAGGCACCTATCTCACCGAAGATGGAGACGGGTTCCACTACAACCTGAAACTCAAGCCATTCACACACTTCATGGATGGAGAGCACGGCTATGCGATCTATCAGGAAAAGACTGTCATCGACATCATCAAGGAGGTGTTCGAACGGGCGAAAGTGAGCGACTACGAGCTGCGCACGGCTGCGAGTTACGAGACCTTCGAGTATTGCGTGCAATATGCCGAGAGCGATTTCAATTTCATCTCACGCCTGATGGAACAGGAAGGACTCTATTACTGGTTCGAGCACACCGAGCAAAAGCACCTGATGGTGATCAGCGACAAAGCCAGCAAACACCAGGCTGGATCAGTCAGCGAACTCGCCTTCAACGCTGCCGCCGGTTCTGCGCAGTCCTATCGCGCGGGCGATGCCCTTGGCAGCAAACATGTGCTCGACGAATGGACCGAACGCGTCGCCAGTACCGGGCAAATGCGCGTTTCGCTGCGTGACTACGACTTCAAAAAGCCGACCAAGGCGGTCGACGGGACCGCGACCGACAAGTCGCAGCATCCCGACGACAAGAAGGAGCACTACGAATATCCCGGCCAGTTCATCGACAAGGGTCGCGCGGATCGGCTGAGCGAAGTACGGCTTGAGGAATTGCGTGCGCTGCGTCAGACCTATGCCGGAGTGACATCGGCGAAAGGCATGACCACAGGCGCAACTTTCAAGCTCGACAACCATCCAACCGACCGGATGAACATCGAGTATATGGTCATCTCGACGAGCCATATCATGCGCTCGCAAAGCTACCATTCGGGCACTGGCAGCCGCGATACAGATATCGTCAACTTCGTCGCGATCCCGGCGAAGACACAGTTCCGCGCCTCGCGGAGCACACCAAAACCGCGCATCATGGGGGTGGAATCCGCGATCGTCACCGGCCCCAACAATGAAACAATCTACACGGATGAATACGGTCGGATCAAAGTTCGCTTTCACTGGGACCGCTCTGGTTCAGACGACGATAAGTCGACATGTTGGATCCGTGTTTCGCAGACCGGCGGGCTCGGGAATGTCATTCTGCCGCGTGTCGGACACGAGGTGCTGGTAGATTTCCTCCACGGTGACCCTGACCAGCCGGTCGTCACCGGCCGTGTGTTCAACCAGGAGCACATGCCGACCTACGCGCTTCCCGCCAATAAGACCCGCGCATTGTGGCGTACGCTCAGCTATGGAGAAAAGGCCATGAGCTATGCCGGTGCAGAGGAGCTGGATACCGGCGCGCCGCTCGCCAACGAAATCCGGTTTGAGGACAAGGCGGACAAAGAGGAAATCTTCGTTCACGCCGAAAAGGACATGAATGTCCGCGTGCGTTTCGACACCAGCACCCATGTCGGCCATAATGAAGAGCTGAAAGTCGGCTGGGATCGAGAGCGCTTCGTCAAGAATGACGAGAAGGTGAAAATCGACGGTAATCGCGAATATGAACTGAAGAAGAACGAAATAAACACGATTACCGAAGGCAACCGCGAAACTACGATCAGCATGGGCAATGACGATCTCACTGTGAAGCAGGGCGACATTACGGTCGAAGCGAGCCTCGGCAAGATCAAGATCGAAGCGATGCAGGAAATTCAGTTGAAAGTCGGCTTGACCACACTGACACTCAAACCAACTGAAGCGACTCTCAAATCGCTGATGACCAATATCAAAGCCGATTTAATGGGTGAGGTCTCCGCGGGAGCGATTTTGACCGAAAAGGGCGCGCTGATTAAGATCAACTGATCGACAGTGCACGCGATCGGGGGCGCGACTCAGGGAATTATGACCGACTGGACCATCGTCTTGTGGAGCGCCGCGCGCCAGATCGCCGAGGAAGCCAAGCTGCCTCGCGATATCTGGCCCGAAGATGAAATGCCACCGCAGGTTTTCTTCCAAAGTCTGCGCGAGAAAGAAGATCCGATCCCGGCTTTGTCCTACATGGCAACAGCACTGCCCAAACTCGAAGCGATCGAATGGGCGCTCCACGCTTTGCCCGAACCAGAACAGGACGACCCGGACTATGCGCAGCGGATGCTGCTCCGCGATGCCGCATTCCGATGGGTCGGGGAGCCGGACGAGGAGAATCGTCAGGCAATGTATAAGCTGACCGAGACATCAGACAGCGCCTGGCCGGAAACGCTGGTGGGTCTCGCGATTTTCTTTTCCGGTGGAACGATCGGTCCGGATGAAGTCGCCCCGATCACCGTCGACCCCAGCGTCTGCGGGACGGTTATCAGCGGCGCGATGCAAACTGCTGTAGCAGCAAACATCAAGACGAAGCCCGAGCTTGCTTCGCAGGCGCTTGATCTGGCGGAGAAAGTGGCGACACACGGTCGAGAGGCCCTCGCCAAGACATGACGCTCACTCTCCGAATCGTAAATCGTACAAGTCTGGACAATGGCAGCCCCACAGAGCTTGTCCTGCGCAATCGTGGTGCGATCATCGGACGCGCAGCGACCTGCGAATGGCCTCTGCCTGACGACACGCGTACGCTTTCGGGCCGCCATTGCGAAATCCAGTATCGTCAGGACGACTACTTCCTTATCGATGACAGCACCAACGGTACATATCTCGGCGATTCCACCGAACGGATCGGCGGATCACACAAGATCGAACCGGGCGACCGGTTCCGCCTCGGTCCCTACATAGTCGAGGCAAAGCTCTCGGGCGCTGCGCTGGACCGTCACAGCGCCGCTCAGGCCGCTGACGAGGCCTCCCGCAAGGGGCCCGAATTCCTGGGTTGGGATGCTGGCGGACAACCAGCCTCAGGCGGACCAGCAACTCCCGATTTTGCCGATGATGGCGGATGGGACCTACCCGGAGCCTCACCCGAACGCGCCTCGGTCTATTCCGAAGATCGTAACCGCGCCTCAAATGAACGCAGCGCCGACGACATCTTCGATACTTTTGCAGGATCGAACAATGTCGACTGGGCAAACGCGGCGTGGACGGTGGACCCGGAGTTCGATCCCTTCGCCACCGGACCTGCGACCGATGGCGGTGGTTTCGCTCCACTCGGAGGCGAAAAGCAGGAACCCAGCGACGGGTTCGATCCGATTAAACCCGGCCAGCGTGGGGAGGATATCTCCGCGCCTTTGCCTGAAGCGCGAAGCGATCCGTTTGGCGGACCGCTGGATGGTGGGAATGCCAGCGCTCCTGCAAGCGACCCGTTCGGAGGTCCGCTTGATGGTGGAAACACATCAAGTCCCGCACCAAGCCCGCCATCGAGCGATCCGTTTGGCGGGCCGCTCGATGGCACTCCTGCTCCAGCTCCAGCACCGCCGAACAGTGATCCTTTTGGTGGGCCGCTCGAACAGGGAACAGTTAGCGCGCCTGATCAGGACCGTACGCTTCCGCCGCAGAGCGGCAACATTCCGTCTAGCGCTGCTCCCGCGCCGGCACCGGTCCCAACGCTGCCAGTCGCTCCCGCGCCCGCTGCACCCGATGCCGCCTACGCGGCTCTGCTGGCAGAGCTCGGAGTCGCATCGAGCATGGTCAACATCGGCGAGGAAGAGGCTGCGGCCAAAGCGGGACGGATGTTGCGGCACCTGCTGGCTGGTCTGATGATCCTGCTCGAAGCACGCGCTCGGGCAAAGGATGAGATGGGAGCAAGCGCGACTCAGCTCCGCTTCGATGGAAACAACCCGCTAAAGTTCGCGCGCAACGTCGATCAGGCGCTGCAAATGATGCTAAACCCACCGATGCGTGGATACATGGAGGCCGAGCAGGCGATCGAAGACTCGTATCGCGATCTGCAAGCCCACCAGATCGCGACGCTAAAGGCAATGCAGGGGGCGCTGCGCGAAACGATCAATCGCTTCTCTCCGGAATCAATCAAGGAACGCACCGAAAGCAGTGGCCTGCTGTCGAAGGTCATGCCCGGCCAACGCGAGGCAGCACTCTGGAAGGCTTACGAGAAGCAGTTCAGCGGCGTTGCCGAAGGGTCGGCCGAGGCATTCCTCGAAGTCTTCTCCAAGGAATTTCGTCAGGCTTACGAGGATGCGGTCAACCAATAGATCGGAGTTCTCGCCAGTCAGTCGCGTTGTCGATCTTCGACCGAGAACCACACCGTATCAGCCTCCCAGCCATTGGCTTGTGCTCGCTGACGGAAGCGCGTCGCCCAACCTTCGTCGAACGTCGTATCTGCGCCGATCATGTTGCTCGGCAGCGCAGAGGGGCCGGTGATCGCGATCACGCCATAGCTCTGTTTGCCCTCGCCTTCGAAAGTCACTGGGAAAGTCAGCACAAAACCGTTTGAGGTGGTGTTACCGAGCATTCGACCAGCAAACTGCTCAGAAGTCTGACGGTTGGGCGTGAGCATGCCAACGCCTTCAGTCGCGTCGAGTTGAAACAATGCGACTTCCTCGCCGGGTGCGAGATTGTCGATCCGCACCAGCGCTCGCGCATAGTTGTTCTCTGGCAAAGTGCCGCCATCGCCAAGGGTGATCGTCTGACGCTTTGCCTCGTACACCTCCTGCGGTGTCGAAATCAGAGACCGTTCGCTGCGCACTTCACGCAATGCATTTAGCACTGCGCAGCTTTGCGGAGTGAAGCGGATCACATCGCTCATATCAATCGAGAACGACGCCGCACCCGCACGTTCGATCGTGCTCAGCAACGTCGTTTGTGCGGCTGCGGGATTGGCCGCTCCGCCAATGAAACGCGCCGTGGCATCGCTGTCCCCGGCGTAGGTCAGCCAAGAGCAATCGACGTTCGCGGTCGCCGCCTGCGCCAATTGTTCGAATTGCGCAGAGCCGAGCGCAATGCGTTGAGGTGTAGCTGCTTGAGTAGAGCGTGACGGCAGTGCATCCTCCGGACGTTGCTCCTGCGCGGACCGATCACTGGCAGGAGTTTCCGCGCCGCCGCCCAGATTGGCGATCACGACCACACCAACGAGCAACAACAACGCCAAGGCAGCGCCGCCGCCAATCAATATGGGTTTGTTCTGCGCCAGCCCTTCCGGAAGCATACCAAGTATGCCCCCACCGCTCCCTTTCCTTGAAACCTCTGCCTCCGTGCCAGGCTTCAGTCCGGTCGCCTCTGACTGGGAAATCGGTGCGAACCCTGTCGCGCCATTGCCGCCAAACGGCTCCGCGAGGCGCAGGATAAACTCGGCCATAGACTGCGGGCGGTCAGCCGGGTTAGGCTGCAAGGCAAGCGTAAAGGAAGAGTGGAACCGGGGCGGCAGGTCGGAAAGGTCAGGCACCTGCATCCGCTTGCGCACCGCATCGGACAGCGATCCGCCCATGTCCGACGCCTTGCCCGCAGCAAGTGCGCGAAGGGTCAGAGCGAGGCTGTAAACATCTGACCATGGGCCTACATTACGATCATATTCGCCCAATTGCTCGGGCGCGACATATTTGAGCTTTCCCGCAAACCCGTCACCCACGATCGTCGCGGTGTTCTCGCGAGCATCTTTTGCGATCCCAAAGTCGATGATCTTGGGCCGCGCAGGGTCACCATCGGCGAGCAGGATGTTGTCAGGCGCGATGTCTCGGTGCACCGCGCCAAGGCTGTGCGCTGTCCCAAGGCCGGCTGCAAGTTTCTGCGCAAGCTCTGCAAATTCCTCATCGGTCAGCTCGATCTTGCCGAGTTCCTCCTCAAGGCTCGGCCCGTCGATGAACTCGGTGACGATGTAGGGTTTACCCTCGGCATCGCGCGCTGCCATGCGGTACGGCACAATCGCCTCGTGATGCAGCCGCGTGAGCATCTCCGCTTCCTTGGCGAACATCGCTGCGACCAGCTCGTCCTGTGCCAAATGCGGGAGCATGACTTTGATCGCCACGCGTTCCTGCTGCTGGTGGATGTTGGTGGCTTCGTAAACCTCGCCCATCCCGCCACGCGCCAGGAAGCGGGTGATCTTGTAGATACCGTTGAGCACTTCGCCGTCTTCGAACTGGCGATCCTTGCGCTTTGTCTCGCTGACTGGCGGTGTTGGCAAAGGCTCCGGCGGATGACTGGATTTGGCTGATGGCGCTTCGAAGCGCGTGCGGTCGTCTTCTTCCGCGGGCGGCGGAGTTGGCGCAGGCGTCGACTTATCGCCTGGCGCGCCGCCGTCCCGCTTTGGCTGATAGACTGTGCGATCGTCGTCGCCGGGATCGTTGCTCATATCTCGCTATGTCCGATCTCGATCACGATCGCGGTCACATTGTCTGGCGCACCATTGGCATGGGCCTGCGCTATCAGTTCATCCACGGCCTGCTGCGGGTCCGGCAAGGTCATCAGCCGACGAATCTCGTCCTCCGACAACGGGCCGCTTAACCCATCGCTACAGAGCAGGAACCGGTCACCGGGCTCTGCCTCGTCCTGCACGATATCGACCTGCACTTCAGGCTCGACGCCAAGAGCGCGGGTGAGAACGTGCCCCATCGGATGGCCCTTCGCATCGGCCGCGGTGAGCAGGCCCTGATCGAGCAAATCCTGCACATGGGTATGATCGACCGTGAGCTGGAACAGCCCCCCCTGGCGAACGATATAGGCACGGCTGTCACCAACCCAGATGGCGGCGAACCGGCGATCGCGCAATGTCAGACCGACAGCCGTCGTACCCATACGTGAGATCGATTGCTGCTCAGCCACCTGCGCGAGCACTGCGTTGACCTTGTGAATCCGGTCAGCAATTGCGGTGACCGCGGTATCGAAGTCCGGCGGTACATCGAAGGGCTCGAAGGCGGATACCGCAGTTTGCGAAGCGAGCGCGCCATTCTCGTGCCCGCCCATGCCATCGAACACGAACCACAAGGCCGCACTGTCATTGAGCAGCATCGAATCTTCATTGTGGTCGCGCACCAACCCTGCATCGGTCTTGCCGACGGCCCGAAAGGCGTAATCGATCACGCCAAATGCACCCGGATTTGAGCCCAGCCCGGTGCTTCGGAGGGTGATGGGAGAGCTTTCTCAGCGCCGTCCGGAAGGAACCAGTCACCCAACGACTCCGGTTGCTCGGACACTTCGCCATCGTCGCCTGCCCGACCCAAAGCCTCGCGCAAGACGTCAACCGTTACGCCCTGCCCCAGCGCCTCAATCAGCGCATCGTAGATTGCCTGAATGTGGCACGTCGCATCACTCACCGCCAGCACTGGAAAAACCCTCCCAACCGCATCGACGCTCGGCATCAGAACCGCATTGCAACGTGGCCCTTCGATGAGCCATGGCGCAGCAGTTTCGTAAGCTTCATCAAAGCCATTACCAAGCTGCTCGCGTGCCAACTCAACCCAGCTACTCATCCAGCGATCAAGCGGTTCGCGCGCGGAATAGTCGATCCCACGCGCGATGAAGTCGCCATGAGCCGGCAGTTTTCCGATTATCGCCGGACAGTCGATCGCGCCTCGGATCACAGAGTCTGCGGACACTGAACCGACCATAGGCCGCCTCCACTGAAGGGGTTTTGATCCTCGGGAAAGGTGATCGCGAACCGCGCTAGCCCGGGACCGGGATTGAAGGTGGCCTCGATCTTGGTTTCGGAAATGTTGGTCGTGCGTGAGCGGTCGAGCACACGGAACAGCGACCAAGGCCCCTGCTTGCTATCGCGCCAGATGACTTCTTCCATCGGGTCGAGCCCTTCG
>JBCCVO010000029.1:0-24168 GCA_039195235.1 Pseudomonadota bacterium | reverse complement strand
CCTCACGCGCGCCAGTAGCTCAGCTGGATAGAGTACCTGACTACGAATCAGGCGGCCGGAGGTTCGAATCCTTCCTGGCGCGCCAAAAAAGGGACCGACCTGCAAGGGTCGGTCCCTTTTTTGGTTTCTGGGCTGGTACTAGTCTCGGTGCTTCGGAGGGAGCTCAGTCTTTCACGCTGTCTTCGAGCGCGTGCATATCGTCATCCGAGAATCCGAAATGATGCCCGGCCTCGTGGATGACAACATGTCGCACCAATTCTTCGAAGTTCACTCCGGTATCTCGCATCTCCAGCAGGAGCGGCTGACGAAACAGGCTTATCACGGGTGGCATCGGGCCGGTCTGCCATACGGATTGTTCGGGCAGGGGTGTTCCTTCGTAAAGACCGCTCAGGTTCCAGTGATTGTCGATACCGACCGAATCAAGCTGCTCCGCAGTCGCAAACTCTTCGATCCGCAAGACAACGTCACCCAGCCTTTCGCGGAACTCAGCAGGCAACCGAGCGAGCACCGCATGCGCTGTTCGCTCAAAGTCGGTCGGGCTGGGGCCGTCCAGGGATGCAATTTTCCTGTTCATTCCTATCTAGGGAATATGGGGCCGCATCCAGCCAGCGCAATCGTGCAGGGTTTCAGATAAATCGACGAGATCGCGGAACCCTATGATTGCTTGTCGATTTTTACCATTGGGATCATGTTGAACACATCGGAGGGCCGTGCACCAAGGTCCATCCGTTTGCTGAAGAAAGACCGTAGCTATGAACTACATGCATGTGCATGATCACGACGAATTCGATCCGGAGAACCCCTTGAACAAGCCTGATGTGCCCGAAGATGTGCAGGATGCGATCCGCACATTGCTGAAATGGGCTGGTGATGATCCAACACGTGAGGGGTTGATTGATACGCCCAAGCGCGTCGGCCGGGCTTGGCTTGAGTACTGCAGTGGCAATCAGGAAGATCCCTCGATCCACCTCAGCCGCATCTTTGAGGAAGTTGGCGGGTACGACGAGATTGTTCTGTTGAAGGACATTCCTTTCCAGTCGCACTGCGAACACCACATGGCCCCGATCACCGGGAAGGCGCATATTGCCTACCTGCCGGACAAAAAGGTTGTGGGCATTTCGAAGCTCGCGCGTGTGCTGCACGGTTTTGCCCATCGGCTTCAGGTGCAGGAACGCCTGACTGCTGAGGTTGCCGAATGCATCTGGGACAATCTCGAACCACGCGGCGTCGCGGTCGTTATCGAAGCCGAGCATGGTTGCATGACCGGGCGCGGCGTTAAGGTCCACGGGGTAGGAATGATGACCAGCCGCATGATGGGCTGCTTTCTTGAAGACCATCGCAGCCGCAAGGAAGTGATGAGCCTGATGGGTTACTGAGCGCTTGCGATCCTCGCTCCATGTCAATGAAACTATATCACATTTAGGCCTTGGTCACGGGTCAGGCTGACGGTATACGGCACTAATAGAGGATCATCCTGGACGGGTATAAGCCAGGAGAGAAGAAAGTGAATAAGTTGTCCTGTATGGCCATGGCGCTTGGATTGCTCATGGGCAGTCCGGCGCTCGCGCTTGATCATGAAACGATCATCGACCATCCCTTAGGCCCGATCGCAGCCGATTATGATGGAGAGATCAAGATCGAAACCAAGCAGATCGGCCCCGTCCGCATCCCCGGTCGCGGAACCCCGCAGCGCTGCAATTACTCTGCGTCTGTCGTAGTTGATCGGACAGCATTGCTTGGCTCGGCGTTTCAAGCAAGACGATCAATGATAAGCGATGACGTGATTACCGGATCGGTGCCCGGGCGATGCTCGGCCCGGGAAGGCCACATCAGCAAACTGGTCTACGCACGCCGGGAAGACTTGCAGGCCGCTCTGATGGCGCTTGTTGGCCAAGACCGCGACGTGTTGCTGGCAGAGGCCGAGAGTGCTCGCATGCAAAGCCAGGATGGCTGACCTGCCATTCCATTCCAAAAGAGAAAGGGCACCCGGATCGGGTGCCCTTTTAATATCTGTCCTGGCCCGGTTTCACAGCTGATTGAGCATATGCTCCGCGCTCGAAACCTTGAAATCGCCAGGTGCTTCGACGTTGAGCTGTTCGACGACGCCATCGTTGACCACCATAGAGAAACGCTGACCGCGCTTGCCCATTCCGAAACCTGAGCCATCCATGGTCAAGCCGATCGCTTCGGCGAAATCGGCGTTGCCGTCGGCCAGCATGGTGATGTCGTCGCTGCCCGCTGCCTGATTCCAGGCGCCCATCACGAAGGCGTCGTTGACTGCTGTGCCGACGATCTCATCGACGCCTTTGGCTTTCAGATCGTTGGCTTTTTCGACAAAACCCGGAAGGTGCTTGGCTGAGCAGGTCGGTGTGAACGCGCCGGGTACGGAAAACAGTGCCACCTTTTTGCCCGCGAAGTAATCACTGGCCTGAACCTGCTGCGGGCCTTCGGCGGTCGCTTTTACCAGCGCTACATCAGGAAGTTTGTCTCCTACCGAGATCGTCATGGCGTCTGTCTCCTTACGCGTTGATTGGAACTCGCGAGTGGATATAGGCAATCGCCGGGCATCCGCAATCGACGAAAACGCAGCCTCGCCCGTCAGGGAAAGTGCGCGCCCGTCTTGCGGCCATGATCGGTTTGTTGGTCGTAGGCTTCCTGTGCTCTGCGCAGGCGGCTCATCACTGCGTCAGCGCGGCGGTTGGCGCCCTCACAAGACCCGTTTTCCAGAGCTCGCCGCAAATCAGGCAGCGCGTCATAGGCCATTTCGATATGACCCATTTCGTGCGCTTCAAGTGCGGCGATATTGGCGAGCCATCTGGCTCGCGTTTCGGGTGGCAGGGCGTCGGGATTTCGGTGGCGCGGAAAGATCACCCAAGTGGTAATGGTAATGTCGGCATTGCAGAGCCGGGGCCCAGCGGACGACAATTGCCATTCCAGATAATAGGACGCTGTTGCGTCAACCGTTGCTCCATCATTGCCCAGCGGTCCACGCTCTTCAAGTTCGGCGCGCAATTCTGCGCCTGTCATTCCTTCGACCCAATAATACCGGATTTCGGTGTCGGGATAGTCGGCGAATGATTGCGCGCTGACCGGGGCACAAAACCAACCTGTGGAGAGAGCAAGGGTCGTGGCAAGTATGCCTGTGGTCCGGCGGTATCGGTAATGAGATCGCTTCGTCATGCCAAAGCCCATCGGGCAATACCTTTCTAGCCGAAGTGGTGGGCCAATATCGTTAGCACTCGAAAGGGTTAGAAAGCGGCTGGTTAAGATCGCCTGACTGTGGCTGTTCAACAGGCGCCAGCACCGATTTTGTCTCACGCCAGTTGGAAATGCTCTCATTCTGTCCAGAGATCGAGACAATGACGTTTTTCAGATCCATCACCACCGCTGTGCATCTTGATCCGCTATGCTTGACCATGGCTCAGGCCGAACCTGCTATCCTGGCAGTAAATCCGTGTGAGGCGCGCATCCCTCATGATCTGCCCAACTACAGCGTGGTATCGCGGTCGCAATCCAAATGAGCTTTTAGAACTCCTCTGAATAGCATATAAAGATTGCTTTATATTCTATTTACACTTGGCGAGTCGGGCCGCTATGGGCTCCCGTCATAACGGCGGGACCTTTTTCCGCTGGCCATTCCCATTCAGGAGAACAACCCCGTGGCGACCGCAGCACTCGAACACGAATATATCATCAAGGATATTTCGCTCGCCCAGTATGGCCGTGACGAGATTCACATCGCCGAGACCGAAATGCCCGGTCTGATGGCACTGCGGGAGGAATATGGTGCCTCGCAGCCGTTGAAGGGCGCACGCATTACCGGATCGCTCCACATGACGATCCAGACCGCTGTTCTTATCGAGACGCTTGTGGCTCTGGGTGCGGAAGTCCGTTGGGCCACCTGCAACATCTTCTCGACCCAGGATCACGCCGCCGCTGCAATCGCCGATCAGGGCATCCCAGTGTTCGCGATCAAGGGCGAAACGCTCGCCGATTACTGGGACTATGTTGGCCGCATCTTCGATTGGTCGACGGAAGCAAACCCAGATCTCACCGCCAACATCATCCTCGACGATGGCGGCGATGCAACCATGTTCGCGCTGTGGGGCGCACGCATCGAAGCGGGCGAGGAAATGCCTGCCCCGGCCAACGCCGAAGAAATCGAATTTCAGCGCGCGCTCAAGGCCTATGTCGCGGCGAAGCCGGGCTACCTCACGAAGTCGGTGCAGAACATCAAGGGTGTATCAGAAGAGACCACCACCGGCGTGATGCGCCTTTACCAGATCGCCAAGCAGGGCAAGCTGCCTTTCCCGGCGATCAACGTGAACGATTCCGTGACCAAGTCGAAGTTCGACAATCTTTATGGCTGTAAGGAATCGCTGGTCGACGCGATCCGCCGCGCGACCGACGTGATGCTGGCCGGCAAGGTCGCTTGCGTCGCCGGTTATGGCGATGTCGGCAAGGGCTCGGCAGCTTCGCTGCGTGACGGCGGCGCCCGCGTCATGGTCACCGAAATCGACCCGATCTGTGCACTACAGGCAGCGATGGACGGTTACGAAGTCGTCTCGATGGACGAAGCTGTGAAGCGTGCCGACATCTTCGTGACCGCGACTGGCAACGAAGACGTGATCACCGGTGAGCACATGAAAGCCATGAAGAACATGGCGATTGTCTCGAACATCGGCCACTTCGACAGCGAGATTCAGATTTCTGCACTCGACAATTACGAGTGGAAGGAAATCAAGGACGGAACGGACATGGTCACCTTCCCTGATGGGAAGTCGATCCTCGTGCTGGCCAAGGGGCGCCTCGTGAATCTAGGCTGCGCCACCGGGCACCCGAGCTTCGTGATGAGCGCCAGCTTCACCAACCAGACGCTAGCTCAGATCGAGCTGTTCACAAAGTCGGACGAGTATGAGAACGACGTCTACGTCCTGCCGAAGCACCTTGATGAGAAGGTCGCTGCGCTGCATCTCGAAAAACTGGGCGTGGAGCTAAGCAAGCTGAGCCAGAAGCAGGCTGACTACATCGGTGTCCCGGCGGACGGTCCATTCAAGCCGGATCACTACCGCTATTAAATGCGACGTTTCACCAGATAACTAGGGAAAGCCCTCGCTTCGGCGGGGGCTTTTTGTTTCAGCCCGTTGCATCGCGCTCTTGCGCCGCATAGCTGAGTGATCATGGAGTTTTCGCCCATCGCGCTGGCCCTGATTGGCCTCGTCCTTGCTGCTTGGACGGTGGCGGCTGCGTTGGTGATGCTGCGAGCAAACCTGAAAGCGCGCCGCATGAAGGCGTTGCAAACGTCGCTGAAGCGGATGCAGACGATGCTCGATGCGGCCCCGGCGATACCGATGCTGGTGCGGGTCGATGGCCGGATCGAGACGCCCGAACGGCTCGCGCGGTGGCTCGGGCTTGAAGACACTCCGACCTATCTGAGCGAGCTGCATGGCGGCGAAGGCGTAGGCCTGTCGGTGCAACAGCTTGAAGCGTTGTCCGAGAAGGTGCGGCTGACGCAGAGGAGCGCAGCCCCCTTTCAGATGGCACTGACTCCCCCCGGATCAGAACGCAGTCTTGCCATGCAGGGAGTCCTTGCCGACCCGCAGGTATCGCCCGGCGGTGCGGCGCTGGTATGGGTGTTCGACTTTTCCGAAAGCGAGGACGAGCTTTCTCGCCTGCGCTCCAAAGCCTCAAGGGCGGAGGGCGACTTTGCTGCTTTGGTCGGCCTGATCGAGGCAGCCCCCGTGCCGATGTGGTTCCGCGGCAGCGATATGCGGCTGCAACTGGTCAACCAGGCCTATGTCGATGCGGTCGAAGCCGACAGTGCCGAAGCGATCGTGCGCGAACAGATCGAACTGCTCGAAGACGAAGATGGACGCACACCGGTCGAGATTGCGCTTGCCGCGCTAGAAAACCAGAAAAAGACCGAACGCACCGTTGCGGCGACTATACACGGCGAGCGGCGCAGCCTGCGAGTAAGCGATCTACCACTGGGTCGGGAAGGCGTGGCGGGATATGCGATCGACATCGAAGAGCAGCGTCAGCAGGCGCGAGATTTTCGTGCCTTTCGCGACGCCCAGCGCGCCATGCTTGATCAGCTTTCAGTTGGCGTCGCGCTGTTCGATGCGGAGGAACGGCTGACGTTCGCAAATCGACCCTTCCGTCGCGTGTTTGAAGCCACGAGCGAGATGATCGATCAGCAATTGCCGTTCGAACGCTTCCTTGCCGATGCGCGAGAGCGTGGGAAGACTCCTGAAGTGCGCGATTTCCCCGAATGGCGGCGCGAACATCTTGACTGGTTCGGGCAGCCCGACACCCAAGAAGAGGCTTGGCCGCTACCTGGCGGGACTCACCTGAGGATCGTGGCGCAGCCAATGCCCGATGGCGGACTTGTACTGATCGCCGAAGATCGCACGGAGCAGCTTGCGCTATCCGCCACGCGCGACACATTGCTGCGCACTCGTACGGCTACACTGGACAGCCTGTTCGAAGCGCTCGCGATCTTCGCGCCCGATGGATCGGTGCAATTGTGGAACCGCAGCTTTGCCGGAACCTGGGGTCTATCGTCCGAGTTCCTCGACACGCACCCGAACGCGGATGATTTGCTTGAAGCGATCGGCGAGAACCTTAAACGGCCTAAGGAAGCGCAGGACATCGGCGCGGTGGTGCGAGCGGCGACGCTCGACCGGTCCGAAAAGGCTGGCCGGGTAGAGCTGTCGGATGGCCGTACGCTGGAGTTCGCTGGCGTCCCATTGCCTGATGGCAACGGGCTTCTCACCGTGCTCGACATTACCGACTCCCAAAAGGCGGAGAAAGCGCTGCTCGAACGTGCTGCCGCGCTGGAAGAGGCCGATGCGGTCAAGGCGAGTTTCCTCGCCAATATGAGCTACGAGTTCCGCACCCCGCTGACGACTATCGGCGGCTACGCCGAATTGCTCAAGAGCGGTGCCGCAGGCGATATGGGTGAGCAGGGCACCGAATATGTCGATGCGATCCTGTCATCGGTCGAGCGCCTGACCGAACAGGTCGAAAACGTGCTCGACCTTTCGCAGAGCGAGGCTGGGCTTCTGCCGATCACCAAGGAAGAAATCGATCTGCTCAACTTCCTCGCCAAGCTGGTGCGCGAGCGCGAACAGGCGATCGTCTCAGCTGGTCTGGGTCTTGATCTGAAAGGCAAGGTCGGGCGCAAGGCACAGGCCGACCCTCGCCAGCTGGGCCGCGCGGTGGGCAATCTGCTTGACAATGCGATCTCCGGCACGCCGGAAGGTGGCAAGATACTGATGGAGATATTGGTGCCCGAAAAAGGCAGCCCATGGAGTTCGGCCTTTGTGATCTCGGACAATGGCAAGGGAATGAGCGAGGAGGAGCTTTCGCGCGCGCTCGATGGCTTACGCAAAGGTGACGACGGAACGCTTGAGCGCAGACAGGGGCTGGGCATTCCGCTCGCGCGCCAATTGGTCGAGGCCCATGGCGGTGTGCTTGAAGTGACGAGCGAGCAAGGCGTAGGCACCGCCGCCATTATCCGGCTTCCTTGAAAATGAGGGCCTAATGCGTATCGAATTGCCCGATCTGGCAGCGATGCAGCAGTATGGCGCAGCGATTGCTGGCGAACTGCGCGCTGGCGACGTCGTGGCGCTGACCGGTGGTTTGGGAGCGGGCAAGACCACGCTTGCACGCGCGATCATTGCGGCGCTTGGGCATATCGGCGAAGTGCCTTCGCCCACCTTTACAATTATCGAAACCTACGACGCGCCGCCACTTTCGTTGCCGATCGTCCATGCCGACTTTTATCGTTTGGAAGACCCATCAGAACTGACAGAACTCGGTCTCGATGAATATCGCGAAGGTGCGGCTCTGATAGCCGAATGGCCCGACCATGTGGGCGGATTTGCTCATGAGGCGACGTGCCTTTCGATATCTCTCGAAAACCTCGGCGAAACTGCGGATCAAGGGCGTGTGGCGATTGCGGAAGGCGGGGCCGATTGGGTAGGGCGCATGTCATGAATGACTTGCCCGAAGGCCTCTACGAATTTCTCGCCAGCGCGGGCTGGAGTGATGCGGCGATCGACCCGGTCCCCGGCGACGCCTCGTTCCGTCGCTATTTCCGACTGCGCCGAACCGATGGCAGCAAGGCGATGTTGATGCATGCCCCGCCTCCGCATGAAGATCCTGAGCCGTTTTTGAAGGTCGCGCAGTGGCTCGGCCAACATCACATGCGCGCTCCGGAGATATACGCAGCAGATTCTCCTGCGGGATGGGTGCTGCTCGAAGACTTTGGCGATGATCGCATGCGCGACTGGCTGGACGTGAACCCGCAGGGCGAGCGGGCCGCATATGAGGGTGCAATCGACGCGCTGGTTGAATTGCACAAGCACCCGGCGGGGCCGTTCGATCCCTACGACATGCCAACCTATCAGCGCGAGGCGGGCGTCCTGACTGAATGGTATTGTCCCGCGCAAGGACTTGAGGTCGATACTGACGGCTACGTCGCTGCATGGGATGCAGCGCTCGCGCCGATGATGCCACGCCAGCAAACCGGCGTAACGGTGCTGCGCGACTATCATGCGGAAAACATCATGCTGCTGGGCGACCCGGCTACCCGTGCGCCGCAGGGTCTCATCGATTTTCAGGACGCGCTGGTTGGCCATCCAGCCTACGATCTCGTGTCCCTGTTGCAGGATGCGCGGCGCGATGTTTCCGAAGAGCTGGAGGCGGCGATGCTCGCCCGGTATCATGAACGCATGGCACCAGATGCGGACTTCGCGGCGGATTATGCCCGGCTCGGGGCCCAGCGCAACGCCAAGATCGTCGGCATCTTCACACGGCTATACAAACGCGATGGGAAGCCGCGCTATCTCGATTTTATCCCGCGGGTCTGGGCGGCAATGGAGCGCGACCTTGCGCATCCCGTGCTGGAGCCTGTGGCGGACTGGTTCGCCGCAAACATCCCCGATGAATTGCGAAAATCAGGTGGAGGCACAATCGCATGAGCGAGCCCGGATCGCATCTCGCCAGCGACACTGCGATGATTATGGCTGCGGGGCTGGGCAAGCGCATGCGACCGCTTACCGCCTCCCAGCCCAAACCATTGGTGCGTGTCGCTGGAAAGCCGCTGGTCGATCGTGCACTCGATCATCTCGCTGATGCAGGCGTCGCTCGCGCAGTGGTCAATGTGCATTACCTCGCTGATGCGCTCGAAGCGCATTTGCTCGAACGCCGTCACCCCCAGATCATTATCTCTGACGAGCGTGACGCGCTCCTGGAAACAGGGGGTGGTTTGGTCAAGGCGCAGGAGCACCTGCCCGATCCGTTTTTCTGTCTCAACGCAGACAACATCTGGCTTGATGGGCCGCGCGATGCGTTTCACGATCTGTCGGCGCACTGGGACGCTGATGAGATGGACGCGCTTTTGCTCGTTGTGCCTCATGTTCGGGCTAGCAATTTCACCGGACCGGGCGACTTCTACATGGATCCGCAGGGCAAGCTTAGCCGCCGTAAACCCGGACGTGTTGCACCGTTCATCTACACCGGTATCCAGCTGATTGCGCAGCGCCTCTTGCGGGATGCTCCCGAAGGCAAGTTCTCCACCAACATCCTGTGGAACCGCGCGATCGAGGAAGAGCGACTGTTCGGCTTGTCCTTCACCGGCCAGTGGTTCGAGGTTGGCACACCGCAGGCAATCGCTCCCACCGAAGACGCGCTCAGGCGTGGCTGAACGGCAAGCGCCAAACGTCTACTCGATCGCTGCGCATCGTGGCTTTGCTGATGCGCTGGTGGCAGGATTGGTGCCGCGTTACGGCGATCCCGAGCTGGGTCTTGCGCGCTTGACTCTGCTGGTGCCCAGCACCCGTGCAGCACGCACGATTTCCGAGGCTTTCATCCGCCATTCGGGTGAGACGGGCAGCGCAGGCCTTTTGATGCCGCGCATGGTTACGGTCGGCGATCTTGACTTGGATGAAGCGCTGGGCAGCCAGCTCGATCCGCTTGGAGCGAGTGACATTCCGCCCGCTGTGGAGCCAACGCGCCGTTGGCTGGAGCTGGCGGAGCTACTTGCCGAGGAGATGACTGCGCAAGGCAAGCCCCCTCTCTCGGGAGCGGCAAAGTTGCGCATGGCGCGCGATCTGGCACAGACAATGGATCGGTTGCTGGTTGAGGGAGTTCCTCCTGAGGCGTTGCTTGACGACGATGTGCTCGATCTCGAGCCGAGCCTTGCGGAACATTGGCAGGATTCGATCCGCCTGTTTGCACGGGTGCAGATGCGTTGGCGTTTTCGCTTGCAGGAGCGCGGTGAGGTCGATGCGGCGACACGGCGCAACATGCTGTTCGAGCGTGCGGCGAAGCGCTGGCGGGCGGAGCCACCTGTCAATCCGATTGTCGCCGTCGGAATCACGAGCGCCGCGCCCTCACTCGCACGGATGCTGCGAGCAATAGCTCACTTGCCCAATGGCGCGGTTATCCTGCCTGACTTCGATCTTTCGATGAGCGACGATGCTTGGACTGAGCTGGGTCGCGCCGGAGCGCAGCCTGAACCGGACGATCATGCATTCGGCCAATCGGACGCGGTCACGCATCCGCAATACCACCTCAAATTGCTGCTTCAGCGCATGGGGATCGGGCGCGAAGAGGTCCGCCCCTGGCACCGACGCGGGACCTCTGCAGCGGCGCCTGAACGAAGCCATGCGATCAGCTCTGTGTTCCTGCCGCCTGAGGCGAGCAAGTCATGGATCGGTTTGGATTCCGACAAGCGCAGGCTTGCAGGCGTCCGGTTAATGACCAGCGCGACCGCCGAAGAAGAGGCGCAGGCAATTGCACTCCTGGTGCGCGAGGCGTTGGAGGAACCTGCAAGACGCATAGCCGTGATTTCGGCAGACCGCTCACTCGCGCGCCGGGTGACGCAGCATCTGGAGCGCTGGAATATCGCCGCCGATGATTCCGCCGGTCGCCCGCTATCACTGACCCCTGCTGGCCGGTTGTTCGCGCTGCTTGCTGACTTGGTTTCGAACGGGTTCGGCCCCGCAGCACTTGTCGGCATGCTGGCGCATCCTCTGATCCGGTCGCAGGATCGGGATGAGCGTCGAGCGTGGCTGTCCAGTTTGCGACTGTTCGAGCGAGCCTTGCGTGGCCCATCACCTGCACCGGGTCTTGAGCCTCTTCGCGAAGTGGCACGAGACGCTGGCGTCTACGAATGGTGGGACGGGGTTGAGCCGGTGCTTGCGCCGCTGGTCCTTGACAAGTCCGAGATCGTTATTGCGGAGGCTCTTGACAGGCTTGTCATCGCCTCAGAGGCGCTGGCTGGTGACGCGATCTGGAGTCGCGAAGATGGGCGCGCGCTGGCAGGTCTGGTCGAGGACATTCGCCTGCATGCGCGTGAAACAGGCAGCACCCTGTCACCAACGGACCTGGCAGGTGTTTTGCGCGATTCGATGGACGAGATTGCGGTACGCCCGCCCTATGGAGGCCATCCTCGCGTCGCAATTTACGGGCTGCTCGAATCCCGCATGGCGCGCGCTGACCTCGTGATCTGCGCAGGCCTCAACGAAGGTAGCTGGCCGCAATCGTCAGGTTCCGACTCGCTGCTCGCTCCTGGCGTATTGCGTGCGCTTGGTGTGCCAGGAGCGGAGTTTCGCATAGGTCTTTCCGCGCATGATCTTGCCGGTGCCATGGGCGCGCCTGAAGTTGTGCTCAGCCGTGCGCAGCGCGATGCCGACGGGCCGACGATCCCTTCGCGCTTTCTGTTGCGCGTTGAGGCTTTACTAGGCGATCTCGCCAAGGATCATCGCGAAGAAACAATCCCGGCGATGCTGCCGCTAGTCGACCGTGCGCCTCCTCCCGCAGACGCCCATCCACGCCCCGCACCGCGACCCACTGCAGAGCAGCGCAAGGTTGATATCAAGGTCACCGCACTCGATCGGTTGCTCGGCGATCCGTATCAATTCTACGCGCAAGAAATCCTCTTCCTGCGTGCGCTCGATCCATTGGCTGCCGATCCGTTCAGCGATGCGGCCTTGCGCGGAACACTGGTGCACGACATCCTCGATGCGTGGCACAAGGCGCGTGCGGACCAACCCGATCTTCCTATCGTGCCGTTCGCGGAAAAGCAGCTGCGTGATACCAATCCGCACCCGCTGCTCTGGGGCCTTTGGCGGCCTCGGATCATGGCAGCGCTCGAACGGTTCGAGCAGTGGGTTGACAAGGCTCAGGCTGAAGGCCGTCAGGTCATTACGACCGAGGCGAAGGGGAGCATGACCTTCGACGGCGTGAAAGTGCAAGGGAGGGCAGACCGGCTCGACCGGTTGCCTGACGGCTCGCTTGCAATCGTCGACTACAAGACCGGCGGACCTCCCAGCGCGTTGCAGGTTGAGGCGGGCTACGCTCTGCAACTGGGTCTATTGGGTTTGATCGCCGAGCAAGGTGATTTCGAAGGACTGTCTGGCTCGGCAAGGGGTTTCGAATACTGGTCGCTCGCCAAGAAAGCGGGCGAGTTTGGCTATGTCGATGTGCCGATGAAGGTCGGTAAAAAGCGCGCTGGCCTGACACCCGAAGAATTCCTGCCGCATCACGAGGCTAAGCTGGGCGAGGCAATCCGCCGCTTCATAAAAGGCGACGCGCCGTTCAGCGCCAAGGAAAACCCTGACTACCCCGGCTACACTGACTACGACCAGCTGATGCGGCTTGAGGAATGGGCCATCGGGCTGGGTGCTCCGCTTGCGGAGGATGATGCATGAGCGGTGGCGGCGGCAAGGTCTTTCCGCTCTCGGGCAATCAGCGCGATGCGGTGGACCCTCGCGATAATGTCTGGCTGTCGGCCTCGGCGGGTACGGGCAAGACGCAGGTGCTTTCTGCGCGGGTCCTGCGGCTCTTGCTGCGCAAGGATGTCGATCCTTCGCAGATCCTGTGCCTGACCTTTACCAAGGCCGGAGCTGCGGAGATGGCCAACCGCATCAATGCCGTGCTGGCGCGTTGGGTGCGGCTAGAGCCTGGCAAGCTCGCGCAGGAGCTCAATCACCTCGGCGCGGACATCGACCCCGATACACAAGCGCGAGCGCGGACGCTATTCGCGAGCGTGCTTGATTGCCCCGGCGGAGGCCTCAGGATTGATACGATCCACGCCTTCTCGCAGTGGCTGCTGGCGAACTTCCCGAACGAGGCCGACCTGCCGCCAGGCGCGCGCCCAATGGAGGATCGCGAGCGCGAATTGCTGGCGCGCGACGTCTTGGCTGAGTTGCTCAGCGAGGCCGAGCGGGTCGGCGACAGAATGACGCTGGATGGCGTAAGCCTGTTCGCTACGCGCAAGGATCCCGCAGCCCTGCGCAGCTGGCTGATGCGATGTGCTGGTCATGCCGAGATGTGGGAAGGGCCGGGCAGCTGGCAATTACCAATGCGGCCGCGTGTCATGGGGCTACTGGGCGTTCCAGCGGATGCGGGCGAGGAGTGGGTGGCCGAAGTCCTCGACCCCGCGACGTTCCCTGATCACCAGCTGCGTGCGATGCTGCCGACGCTTCAGGACTGGAATACCAAGGGCGGGCGAGAAAGCAGCGCGTTTATTGAGCGCTGGCTGACGCTTGGGCTCGAAGATCGGGCTGAGGCGGCGTCTGGTTTTCACGATACGCTGCTGACCAGGAAGGGCACGCCACGTAGCATGGCAACGCCTACCAAGGTCGACCCACAATTCCCCGACCGTCAAAACGAGATCGCCGAAGCAATGGCACTGCTGGCTGAACGCCGCGCTCTGATCGACCTGGCCGAACTGTTGACGCCCGCGCTTGAGCTTGGCCGATCCTTTGCCCTGCGATGGGAGGAGGCCAAACGTCGTGAAGGCTTGCTCGATTTCGACGACCTTATCCGGAAGGCTGCGAACCTTCTCAAAAGCAGCGTCTCCGCCGATTGGATCCGATACAAACTGGACCGGCGGTTCGATCACATCCTGATTGACGAGGCGCAGGACACCAACGAGGCGCAGTGGGACATCGTCTTTGCGCTGATCGACGATTTCTTCACTGGCGAAGGTGCAGCAGGCGATAAGCTGCGCACCATCTTTACCGTTGGAGATTACAAGCAGGCGATCTTCGGATTTCAGGGCACCAGTCCGGAAAACTTCGCCAAGGCGCGCGAGAAAGTCCGCCGCCAGATCGAAGCGGCGAGCGAGAATGCGGCTGCGATGCGCGACCGGCGTTTGATCCCGACATGGCGGTCGCTTGATCTCGGGCAATCCTTCCGTACGTCGAACCCGGTTCTGCAATTCGTCAATCGCGCGATTGACGCGCTCGGGCACGAGGCCTTCGGACTCGATAAACCGCCGGAACCGCATATCGGTGCGGAACGACCGGGGCTGGTGACTTTGTGGCGTCCGATCCATGGTCCGGCTGATGAAGAGAAAGCCGATGATGACGAGCGCGATTGGTTGCCTCGGCATGACACACTGCTGGCCGATCGGATCGCCGAACAGGTACGGCGCTGGGTGAGCGAGGAAGAACCGTTCGTGCTTGCCAAGGGAGCGGTGCATCGCAACGCAAAGGCGGGCGATGTGATGGTGCTGGTGCGAAAGCGTCGCGAACTTGCCGCCCAGATCGTCGCGCAACTGCATGCGAAGGGAGTGCGGGTTGCTGGCGTCGATCGGCTGAGGCTAGGTGCGCCGCTGGCGGTAAAGGACTTGATGGCGGCGTTGCGATTTGCGGCGCAGCCGCTCGACGATTTGTCGCTGGCAAACCTGTTGGTATCGCCATTGCTCGGGTGGACGCAGGATGACTTGCTCGAACACGTCCCGCGAGGACGCAAAATCCGTCTTTGGGAGCATCTGCGCGGGTCTAAGGCACCGTTCGTGCAAGAGACATGCGAACAGCTTAGGCCCCTTCTGGCGCGCGCTGATTTCGAGACACCGCAAGCCCTTCTCGCGTGGCTTCTGATCGGGCCGTGGAGTGCGCGTGCAAAGCTCGTTGCTCGGTTGGGGCGCGAAGCCAATGATCCCATCGACGAGCTGGTAAACGCCGCCTTTGCTTACGAGGCCGCGCATGTGCCGAGCCTCGCCGGGTTTATCGAGTGGTTCGATGCAGGTAAGGGTGAGCTGAAACGCGACGCGGACGACGCAGGTGGACAAGTACGGGTGCTTACCGTGCACGGTTCGAAGGGTTTGCAAGCCCCGATAGTGATCCTTGCCGACGCGACCGGCACGCCGGGGAAAGGCGGCGATCTGGCGCTTGAAGATGCACCCTTGGGTCAGGATGCTGAGCGCAAGGTACCGCTCCCTTCGCTGGCCAGCGCCGAAAAAGTTGGTCCTGTGAAAGAGGCTGATGAGGCCGCCTCGGCCTCTGAGATGCAGGAACACTGGCGGCTGCTCTATGTCGCGATGACGCGGGCAGAAGAAGCGCTGTTTGTAGGTGGATCGCTGGGTAAGAAGGACGCGAACAAAGGGCCTCAGGAAGACAGCTGGTATGCGCGGCTTGAGCCGGTGTTTGATAGGCCCGAGGTAGAGGATTTGCTTTGGGGTGCGCGTCGGGAATGGGGTGAGCGTGCTGGGCCGGTGGTTGGCGACAATATCGCGGCTGCCGATGATGCCATTCCAGACCTTCCGGCCTGGGCCACCACCGCCATCGGCCCCGAACCGCGTCCGCCGCGTCCACTCGCGCCGAGCGCTGCGGGGGAGATGCTAGGTGCCGATCCGCCCTTGCCGCCGGATCTGGTTAAGAGTGCCGCCCGGCGCGGGGTTCTGATCCACCGATTGCTGGAAAGGCTGCCTGAGCTGTCTCCAGATGAGCGTATAGTTAAGGGCGCGGCGTGGCTCGAACGGCAGGGCAGTGATTTGAATGATGCTACTCGCAAAGAGATGCTCGAAAGCGCTTGCCGCGTGCTCGACCATCCCGATTTCCGCGCAGTATTCTCACCGGCCGCGCTGGCAGAGGTGCCGTTGGCTGCGACGATTGGAGGCATCGTGGTCTCTGGCACTGCTGATCGCCTGCTGGTTACAGATGACAGCGTGACGGTTGTCGATTTCAAGACCAGTCGCCGCCCTCCGGAAAGCGCCGAGGCAATTCCAACGGACACGATCAAGCAGATGGCAGCCTATGTCGCCGCGCTCGAAGCGATCTATCCGGATCGCTTCGTCCGTGCAGCAGTGCTTTACACGCAGACACCGCAGCTGTGCGAGATACCATCGCCAACCATCAAGTTGCACAAGGATCGTTTGGGTAGTGCGCAGGATTCCTATGCACCGCTTGATATTGAGTGAAACCCGCACCCATCCTAAATCATCACCAAGGCAAAATCAGGAGAAGCCATCATGGCCACCGTCAACGTCACCGATGATAATTTCAAAACGGACGTGCTCGAAAGCGATAAGCCCGTTCTGGTCGATTTCTGGGCCGAGTGGTGCGGACCTTGCAAGATGATCGCACCGGCGCTTGAAGAAATCAGCGAGGAGCTTGGCGAAAGCGTCACGATCGCCAAAATGGATATCATGGAAAACACCGGCATTCCAGCGGACATGGGCGTTCAGTCGATCCCGCTGATGGTGCTGTTCAAAAACGGCGAAGCGATTGCGCGCAAGGTGGGCGCAGCACCGAAGAACCAACTCAAGGAGTGGCTTGAAGGCGAGCTTGCTTCCTAGGCTTCTGGGGCGGGTGCCAGCACTCGCCCCACGAACTCGTCCCAGATCGCCGGGCTCGAGGCCCCGACCAGACCCGGCTTTTCATGCTCATCGACGCGGTACTCGCTACCATCAAGTCGCGCTGCCTTGCCGCCTGCTTCGTTGAGCCACAGCACTCCGGCTGCATGGTCCCAGGCATAGGTGCGCTTGAAGCTTGAGACGTCGTTCTCGCCCAGCGCTAGGCGCGGATATTGCTCGGCAGCGCAGCGTGGAATATCGACCAGAGCATAGTGCGGCGCTAGCTTGGCATCGACCTGCGCGCGCTGTTCCGACGTCAGGAAGATGCGTGAGATCGCCGCAACGGGCGTATGATTGCCGGTGGTCTGCGCTTCCACACGCTCCCCATTCACGAACGCGCCTTCGCCGGTCTTAGTTGAACAAAATCGACCCTTGTTCGGATCGTAGATCCATCCGGCGACCGCTTTGCCGGCATCTGCGAGCGCGACGATAATCCCGAACGGTTCCTTGCCTTCTGTAAAGTTCGCGGTCCCATCCAGTGGATCAATGATCCAGCATTGGCCGGAAAGGTGAGTGAGCACGCTTTCATCGGCATGCACCGCCTCTTCACCAACGACGGCGACACCCGGAGCCAGCTTGGTCAGCGCGTCTGTCAGAAAGCCCTCCACTTCGCGATCGACCACGGTGACTGGGTCATCCTCGCCCTTCATTTCGATCTCACTGTCTGCAAGCGCCCGGAAACGTGGCAAAATCGAGCGTTCTGCTGCGAACCTCATCAGGTCGTGGATTTCATCATCAAGGGCGCTCATCTCAGCTCCTGTAATCCGCGTTGATCGAGATGTATCCATGGGTGAGGTCGCAAGTCCAAACGGTAGAGCGGCCATCGCCAAGGCCCAGCTCCACCGCAAGGTCGATGTCCTGGCCCTTCAAGTGTTCGGCCACCGGAGCTTCGTCATAATCGTCGACCGGCAGACCATCGCGCGCAGCCCAGACTCCGCCGAATGCAATTGATAGGGTGTCCCGATCGGCCGGTTCACCCGCCTTGCCGACAGCCATCACGACCCGGCCCCAATTGGCGTCCTCTCCTGCAATCGCCGTCTTGACCAGGGGCGAATTTGCAATTGCAAGGCCAATGCGTCGCGCGCTGTCATCGTCGACTGCGCCCGACACACGCACGGTTATAAACTTCGAAGCACCTTCGCCATCGCGGACTACCAGTTGCGCCAGCTCGCGACACAGATCGGTGAGGGCTGCTGCAAAGGCATCCGCGCCCGGACTGTCCCAATTCTCGATCCGCGCATGTCACGCTTTGCGAGTTGCAAATGCCAGCACTGTATCGCTGGTTGAGGTGTCGCCATCCACGGTGATGCAGCTGTAGGTTTGTGCATTGGCGCTTGACAGCACCTCTTGCAGAAACGCCGGTGCGACATGAGCGTCCGTAAAGATGTAGCCGAGCATCGTCGCCATATCGGGAGCGATCATGCCGGAGCCTTTAATGATTCCGACAAGTTCGACCCGCGTGTCGCCGATCATTGCCGAAGTGCGGGCACCCTTGGCGAAGGTGTCGGTTGTGGCAATGGCGTTGGCCGCCTCTTCCCAACCGCATGGCTCGGCTGCGAGCGCGGATGCCACGCCTGTGCGAGCGGTTTCCTTGGGCAGCGGCACGCCAATTACGCCGGTCGAGCAAACGAACACCTGTTCAGGCGGGCAATCCAGCGCCTCGCCAACCTGCGCCATAATCGCCTCTACCGCTTCGCGTCCGCGATAGCCGGTGAAAGCGTTGGCGTTCCCGGCATTAACCACCAGCGCGCGGGCCGTTCCGGATTTGACCTGCTCGCGGCCCATCTCAACTTCGCTTGAGGCGCATGCGCTTTGGGTGAAGACGCCCGCAACCGATGTGCCTGCATCGACCTCAACCAGTGTAAGGTCTGAGCGGTCCCAGTCCTTGTACCCCGCGCGAACGGCGCGCAAAGTCACGCCCCTAATTGCAGGCATATTGGGAAAGGGCAGGGCCAGCGGAGAGGTCTCTAGATCCATGAGAGGCGCCGTAGAGCGCTATGTGGATTGCTGCAATCGGGTCGGTTGACTCTTTGTCGTTCAGCATCAAGCGGCCAACGGATGCGCAATGGAAAAACGCATCTGGCGATCCTCATCATGGGCTCGCTTGCGGTTACTCCCGCAGCGGCGCAAGGTGGTGCTCAAGACGCCAGCGATGCCGCTGCTGAGCAAGCTGCGGTTGAAGTCGCTGTGCAGTTCACTATCGACGAAGACGGGACTCCGTGGCCAAGGGTGTGACGATAACATTCGATTTCAATGCAGAAGATTTGCCTGAGTAACTGGTCGCATTTTTGTACGAACACACAATTATGCAGGCTTTGCGAGTGGACGTGCGCGGCGATAGTCCTTATCTATATCAGCTATGAAGCGCAGTCTGATCGCCTTTCTGGCCCTTTTATCGGGTCTTGCTGCTTTGGGCAGCCCCGCGCAAGCGTCGGCTGTCAATGCAATTGCCTGCGACATTGGCGTTTCTGCAGAGGTTGCTGCGGACAAGGCTGGTACGCCTGCCGAGATTCGTGAAGCGACCAAGAAACGTCCTGTGCGGTGCCGCAAGCTCAAGGCGCCAAAGCGCTTTCCGTTGCCGCAATCGCTGCAAGTTCCGATCGTGATGGGGATTGAGCGCGCTTTCGAATAGGTCGCGCTAAGGAAATCCTATCGTAATGCGCGCCTGTCACGGCGCGAAATCTCATACAGTTTCGGCCCAAGGCAGGCTCACTGCGGGCCATATCTATTTCAGGACTCGTCCCATGTTCAACGCCCTAGCCAAGTCGATCTTCGGTTCGTCCAACGATCGTTACGTCAAGAAGATCGGCAAGACTGTGAGCGATATCAACACGCTCGAAGACCAGATCACGGCAATGTCCGATGAAGAGTTGAAGGCGCAGACGGACAAGTTTCGCAGCATGCTGGATGGTGGTGCGGAGCTCGATGATATCCTTCCCGAAGCCTTCGCTACCGTCCGTGAAGCGTCGAAACGCGTCTTCGGGATGCGCCACTTTGATGTGCAAATGATCGGCGGCATCGTGCTGCATCGCGGTGAGATCGCCGAAATGCGCACCGGTGAGGGTAAGACCCTTATGGCGACGCTAGCGGTTTATCTAAACGCGATTGAGGGCAAAGGCGTCCACGTCGTAACCGTTAACGATTACCTCGCCACGCGCGATGCCGAATGGATGGGGCAGCTTTACAGCTGGCTGGGTCTCACTGTCGGCGTGATCATCCCGAAGATGGACGAATACGAGAAACGCGATGCTTACAATGCGGACATCACTTACGGCACCAACAACGAGTTCGGCTTCGATTATCTGCGCGACAATATGAAGCACGAGCGTAGCCAGATGGTGCAGCGCCCGTTCAATTACGCGATCGTTGATGAAGTGGACTCCATCCTGATCGATGAAGCGCGCACACCGCTGATCATCTCCGGCCCGACCGAGGACAAGTCCGATCTCTACGTAAAGCTTGACGAGGTCGCGAAGGAAATTCCCGAAGACTGGTACGAGAAGGATGAGAAGAACAAGAACATCCAGCTCAACGAGGACGGGCTCGACAAGGTCGAAGCGCTGCTGATCGAAAAGGGTCTGCTCGAAACCGAGAATCTCTACGACGTTGAGAACACGCAGGTGGTCCACCACCTGGATCAGGCGCTCAAGGCCGTGCACATGTTCCGCCGCGATGATCATTACATTGTAAAGGATGACAAGGTCGTCATTATCGACGAGTTCACCGGACGCATGATGGACGGGCGACGCTGGTCGAACGGTCTGCACCAGGCGGTTGAGGCCAAGGAAGGCGTCAGGATCGAACCTGAGAACCAGACGATGGCTTCGATCACCTTCCAGAACTATTTCCGCATGTATCCAAAGCTTGCCGGGATGACCGGTACTGCGGCGACCGAAGCGGCCGAGTTCTGGGATGTCTACAAGGTCAACGTGGTCGAAATCCCGACCAACCTGCCGGTCCAGCGGATCGACGAGGAAGACGAATTCTACAAGAACACGATGGACAAGTTTCAGGCCATCGCAAAAGCCATCAAGGAAAAGTACGAGATCGGCCAGCCGATCCTGGTCGGCACGGTCTCGATCGAAAAGTCGGAATTGCTCAGCCAGTTCCTCGACAAGGAAAACGTCAAGCACGAGGTCTTGAACGCGCGCCAACACGAGCGTGAGGCGCATATCGTTGCGCAGGCGGGCCGTCTCGGCGCTGTGACTATCGCCACCAATATGGCCGGTCGCGGGACCGATATTCAGCTGGGTGGTAACCTTGATTTCCGGATCGGCGACGAGCTTGGCGACATGGGAGAGGGTCCAGAGAAGGACGCGGCTATTGCAAAGCTGACGGAGGAAGTTGCTGAGGAAAAGCGCAAGGTACTCGAAGCCGGCGGCCTGTTCGTGCTCGGCACCGAGCGGCATGAATCTCGCCGAATTGACAACCAATTGCGTGGTCGCTCGGGGCGTCAGGGTGACCCTGGCTTGTCGCGCTTCTATCTGTGCCTTGAAGATGATCTGCTGCGGATTTTCGGCCCCGATACCCTATTCTCGAAGATGATGAATTCGAATCTCGAAGACGGCGAGGCGATCGGATCGAAGTGGTTGTCGAAAGCGATCGAGACCGCTCAGAAGAAGGTCGAGGCACGCAACTACGATGCGCGTAAACAGGTCGTTGAATACGACGATGTAATGAACGACCAGCGCAAGGTCATCTATGAGCAGCGCGGCGAGATCATGGAGTCCGAAACGGTCGACGATGTGGTCGTCGATATGCGCCACGATACGATCAACGCACTCGTCGCCAATGCCTGCCCACCAGGCTCCTATCCCGAACAGTGGGACATTGCCGGTCTTCAGGAAAAGCTCGCTGAGGTCTTCGGCATCGAACCGCCGTTGGAACAATGGCTGGAGGAAGACCAGGTCGAGCCGGAAATTATCGAAGAACGGGTGCGTTTGCAGACCGACGAGATGATGGACGCCAAGATCGAAAGATACGATTCCACCATCTGGCGCTCGGTGGAAAAGCAGGTGCTGCTTGAACGGCTCGACTTTCACTGGAAGGAGCACCTCGCGACGCTCGATGCGCTGCGTCAGGTGATCTGGATGCGCGGCATCGCACAGAAACAGCCGATTAACGAATATAAGCAGGAGGCATTCGGCCTCTTCGAAACGATGCTCGATACCCTGCGAGAAAATGTGACGGGCCGGCTGTTCCGGGCCGAGTTACAATTTGCCGAGCCTGAGACAGAAGCGCTTCCAGACCTGCCCGATTTTCTCACCGGCCATATCGATCCGCTTACCGGGCTCGATAACTCGGACGATGGCGATGGTTCGGAGAAACGCCCAGACCTGTTCGGTTCGCTCGCGGGTTCTCCCGCGGCTGAAGCGTCATCAGGTGGGGCGATCCGAGAGAATCCCTATGCGAATCTGAACGTCAATCGCAACGCACCGTGCCCGTGCGGATCGGGCAAGAAGTACAAGCATTGCCATGGCGCGGTTGGTATACCCCCGGTGGCTGCGCCTGTCTGAAAAATGACTGAAGGGCGCGCGCGATGATCGGCGCAGTACCGCTCGCGCTGGCCTTCGCCTTTTTTCTTACCGCGCTGCTCTATGCAGCGGTCGGGTTCGGGGGAGGGTCAACCTATGCCGCGCTGCTCGCATTGTCCGGGCTCGACTACAGGCTCCTGCCAATGGTCGCGCTGGCCTGCAACATAGTGGTTGTTGCAGGTTCAACCGTGCGCTTTGCCCGTGCTGGCGTGACACCGTGGCGTGGAGCGATCGTGATGACGGCGCTAGCGGCCCCAGCGGCACTGCTCGGCGGTCTGACTCCAATCGACCAAGCGACCTTCATGGTTCTACTCGGCGCAAGTCTCATCCTAACCGGTATCATGATGCTGGTGCCGGTGAGTGAAGAGACTGCCGACGAGGCAAACCCGATCGTTCGTTTCATGCCGGTGTTTGCCGCGCCCCTCGGCTATCTTGCAGGCCTGGTCGGAATCGGCGGCGGCATATTTCTCGCCCCGCTGTTGCACTTAACCCGCTGGAATAACGCGCGCGCAATTGCAGCGACTGCCAGCTTCTTCATCCTTGTGAACTCCCTATTCGGGCTCGCAGGCCAGTTGTTGAAGCACGGTCCCGGCGCGTTTGGAGGCGCAATCGGGGCAGCCCTGCCGCTACTGCTGGCTGTTGCAATCGGCGGGCAAATTGGCAGCCTGATGGCCGTAAAAATGCTGCCCAGGCTCTGGATACGCTGGCTGACGGCGTTGCTGGTTTTTGTCGTGGGAATGCGGCTATTGGTCGGAGCTTGACGTTCACTCGCGCCATCAGCTGAAAAATCTGGCTCCCCGAGTTGGATTCGAACCAACGACCAAGTGATTAACAGTCACCTACTCTACCGCTGAGCTATCGGGGAGCAGCCCTGGGTTGTTTCCCCAAGGCGAAGCGCGCGTATATTGGCGCTTGCCGTGCATTGCAAGAGGGGTTTTCTCTTTTCCGCGCCTGCGCCAGCACGGGTGCGAAACGCCTGCTCTAATCCCACTCAAACTGTTCGGCGACAATCCGTTCATCGAGCGAGTGGCCAGGGTCGAACAGCAGTGTCAGCTCGGTGTTACGCTCGATCGTCAGCGTCACCTCGGCAATATCGCGCAACTCGCGCTGATCGGCAACGGCCGAGACCGGGCGTTTGTGCGCTTCAAGAATGCGGAACCTAACCGGCAAACGATCGGGCAGGATGGCCCCGTTCCACCGACGCGGTCGAAAAGGGCTGATTGGCGTCAGCGCCAGCAACTGGGAATCGAGCGGCAGGATCGGACCGTTTGCCGATAGGTTGTATGCGGTCGAACCGGCGGGCGTGGATAGCAGCACGCCGTCGCAAACCAGTTGCTTGATCCGCACTCTTCCGTTCACGCTCACCTCGATCTTCGCGGTTTGCCGCATCTCGCGCAGCAGCGAGACTTCGTTAATCGCAAGAAAGGTGTGTTTCTCACCGCTCTGAGTGACGGCTTCCATCCTCAGGGGGGCGATCTTGAAAGGCCGCGCCTTGTTCGCCTGGCGAACTACATTTGAGCCGCTGCGATAGCGGTTCATCATGAACCCGACCGTGCCGAGGTTCATCCCGTATGCGGGGATGATCCGGCCGGAATCGATCATCGCATGAAGTGTTTGCAGCATGAAACCGTCGCCACCCAGGACAATGGCGACTTCTGCCTCTTCAACGGGTACCCAATCGTGCTGATCGGCGAGAGCTGCATAGGCTTCCCGCGCGCGTTCAGCATCGGAGGCGAGCAATGCAACACGCTCGAATGCGCTTTCAGTGGCCAAACTTCCCCTCCGCACCGCGGGTAAGCCTATGCGTCTACCCTATTGACTTATCCTGATGTTCCAATTTCGGTCGGATTGCAATTCTGGCGGGATTTGGGTGAAAATGGGGCTAGGGGAGGCGCGATGAATTCCACACCACCTTCTTTGCGCAGGCAGGCACGCGGAAACTTTCCCGGGGTCAAGCCGCGGGCACTGGAAGCGGATCTG
>JBCCVO010000028.1:0-32039 GCA_039195235.1 Pseudomonadota bacterium | reverse complement strand
GTTACTAGGCCATGCCTCGCTAGGGTCCACGCAGATCTACACGAAGGTCGACGCAGCGAGCCTACTAGACAACTATCGCGACGCGCATCCACGCGCGAAGAAGGGCTGAGATTGGGTGGAAAGCGGAACGTCTGCTTCTAAGACTGAAGACAGCGAAAGCTGACGCTCATTCGTCGCAGCCATTCTGGCAGCTCACAAACCAATTGCGGACATTAGCGTATCATTGTTCTAATCGAATGCAGGTGCTTGCTTCGTAAACTAGTCAGCGTAGGTGAACGCCTCCGATCCCTCTTGAACAGTGACCGAGGCTCACCTAACGTTCTTGATGCCGACGCTGATTGAAAAGGCCGAGGATGGAGGAGGAGGCCGCGTCGCCGTTCGGGCGATGTGGTTCACTTTGTGGATCGGACACCCGCATAAGTGCATCCTCATGTCCGCGGAGAGCCAGCGTGGATTTCCTGCCTTATCCAGTCACATCAGCCGACCGGCTGACCGTTAGCCATTTTCGCAAGAGTCTCCCCAAACCCCTTCGAGCGGATTTCGATGAGTCAGTAGAGGCTATCATGACGTCCGAGCGACCTTTCTCCACTGACAAAGTCACTCAAGGTCATTTGATAATTGGCGCTTGTGTAGTGAGTGCGCAGCGGGTTTGGATGCGGCAACAATTTGATCCAGAGGCGGCCAAAGCAAAGGTTGCGGTCCCAATGAGCTCGCTCTGGAAAAGGAGCCTGAGGATCATGATGCACTTGCTCTCATTCTTCTCGAGAGATGAGTTTGAAGCGCTTCGGCGATACACCAAAGAGCGTGGGGCTAGCGCTTTCGGTCCGAGCTTCGAGATAGAGTACGTCGAAATCGAAGAAGGCTTCGTCTCAGAAGTGCATACGTGCGGATACAGTAGTTTCCTCAGGCGGCACGATGCAACACTCTTGCTAGATTTGTTTTGTGAATGGGACCGGATTTGGATTGATGCGCTCTCCAGCAGTGTAAGCTTTCACCGCCCTCCCACACAAGCGCATGGTGGCCGGACCTGCCGGTTCGAATTTAGGAGAAGATCCTAACGGCTCACGCCCGCGACCAATTTTGGACATAAAAAGCCAGCGCAAGCTGCGTCCGCTTTTGGCGTGCACGATGCATGGGGTAGACGGCTGCAATTAAGGTCGCAAGCGGACATCCTGCTACGCTGGCACTTCCTCACCCTTGAAATCGAATACACGCCCGCTCTGTTTCGAGCCAAGCTGCGCAAGCACGCCGAGCAGATTTGCAGCTGCTACGTCTGGCGCAGTCAGCTGACCATCAGGCAAGTTCGACTGAAACGGCTCAGACAGCGCGCTGTCGACAGTCCCCGGATGCAGGCCGACAATCACCCCTTCCTTGTGGGTTCGACCCATCTCAAGAGCGAAGTTCTTCAGAAGCATGTTGAGCGCAGCCTTTGACGCCCGGTACGAGTGCCAACCACCCAGGCCATTGTCGGAAATCGATCCAACCCGCGCACTCAATGCTGCGAAAACAAACCGATCCTCGCGCGGCATCAGCGGTAGCATGTGCTTGGCAATGATCGCCGGACCGATCGTGTTGAGCAACAGAACTTCTGCCATCGCCCCCGGATCGAGCCGTTTGTATGTCCGCTCCGGCCCGGTGCCGTCGGCGAGAGTCAGAACCCCGGTCGCAATTATGACCCATTGAGGCGGATCGTCGCGCATCATCTCGGCAGCGGCTGCGATCGTTCTCTCATCGGTCAGATCGAATGCGAAAGGACGATATATTGTGCCATCTGGTTCTGTTCCGAGTCGCGAGCCAGCGTAAACCGTTTCGCATCCACCCTGAGCAAGAGCGACGCACAAGGCTTTTCCAATCCCGCCCGAACTCCCAAATATCGCGGCTGATCGGGGCCATTTTCCTAATTCACTCATACTGCCTAAAGCATCGGTATGACCATTGAGTTCCAAGACTGTTTCGCCGGTATAGTGTCAACTTCGTGGACACATATAACCCTATGGAAAAACGGTGTTTTGGTGCATGACACGGTGTCAACTTTGTCAACTTCGAAAGACGCGCTGACGTTACAGGTGGCGGCACCTTCGTTTTTCCAGAGGCAACAAAGGTCCGAAAACACGCAACACCACTCTGCTTGCCTAGCGTGGCCAACGCGTTAGATAGATCGCAAACGAGTACGGGATTATTCATTCAATGGCGACTTTCACTCTCCCTGCAAATTCCAAGATCCGTAATGACGGCAAGGTGCACAAAGCGTCGAGCGGGCGGGTGAAGAAATTCAAGGTCTATCGCTACGATCCCGACAGCGGAAAAAACCCGCGATATGACAAGTTTGAAATCGATCTCGATCAGTGCGGCCCAATGGTTCTGGACGCGCTGTTCAAGATCAAAAACGAGGTCGATCCAACGCTAACGTTCCGCCGCTCATGCCGAGAGGGTATCTGCGGATCGTGCGCGATGAACATGAACGGGAAAAACGGCCTCGCATGCACCACTGCGATTGAGGATCTCAAGGGCGAAATCCGCATCACCCCGCTGCCGCATATGGAGGTGATCAAGGACCTCGTGCCGGACTTCACTCATTTTTACGCCCAATACGCCTCGATCCGGCCTTGGCTGCAAACTGTCTCGACCACGCCTTCGGGCAAAGAACGTCTGCAAACTCCGGAACAGCGCGAGCAGCTCGACGGGCTTTATGAATGCATCCTGTGTGCTTGCTGCTCGACCTCGTGCCCGAGCTATTGGTGGAACTCGGACAAGTTCCTCGGGCCGGCGATCCTGCTTCAGGCCTATCGCTGGCTGGCCGATAGCCGTGATGAGATGACGGGCGAGCGGTTGGATGATCTGGAAGATCCGTTCCGTCTTTATCGCTGTCACACGATTATGAACTGCGCAAATGTCTGCCCCAAGGGCCTTTCCCCGGCCAAGGCGATTGCCGAAACCAAGAAGATGATGGCTGAGCGCGAAATCTGATCGGCCGCGCGGGACAGCTCTGATGAGCGAACTCGACGTTCCGTTCGACTATCATGCCCTGCCCGAGGCCGAGACCGGCGGAGAGGCAGGCTGGTACAGCTGGAACCTGACCGATCGGAGCCGCTACAACACTGCGGTCCTGGGCGACATGCAGGTGCGCGGCGAAGGGGATCTGTGTCGTCTGCGGATGTTTCCGGAGCGGCGACACACCAATCTTGGCGACAACATTCATGGTGCGACCACGCTGGGCCTGATCGACATTGCCCTTTTCGCCACGATGCATGTGATCGGCAGCGGGAATGCTGGGCCTTCGGTTACTGTCGAACTGTCGACGCAGTTTGTCGGCGCCGGCGATCCGGAGCGGCCTCTGGATGCGGTGACTGAGATCGTGCGGGAAACCGGCCGCATGCTCTTCCTGCGCGGGCAGGCAGTGCAAGGCGATGATGTTGTTGCAAGTTATTCGGGCATCGTTCGCAAGATGAAACCGCGAGCATGATACAGTGACCGGAATGTTGGCGAGCTATGAAAAGCTGATCGAATCCGGCCAACTGCGTGCCGATCCCGATCAACGCAAGGCTGCCGCACGGCTCGACGCCCTGCAAAAGGAACTACAGGCGGATCGCCCTGGCGGATTGCTTGCCCAGTTCTTCGGCAAGGGACCGTCCAGACCACAGGGGGTGTATATGTGGGGCGGTGTCGGGCGCGGAAAGTCCATGCTGATGGACCTTTTCCATGACACCCTGGAAGTCGATGAAAAGCGCCGGGCGCACTTTCATGCCTTCATGCAGCAGGTGCACCAAATGATGCGAGCCTGGCGCAAAGCCGATCCGGGCGACCCCATACCGAACGTGGCTCGCGATATCGCACAGGATGTCCGCTGCCTCGCCTTTGACGAGATGGTGGTCAACAACTCCGCCGATGCGATGATCATGAGCCGCCTGTTCACACAGCTGATCTGCGAGCAGAACGTCACGGTCGTAACGACATCAAACCGCCCGCCGACCGATCTCTACAAAGACGGCCTCAACCGCGAGCACTTCCTACCCTTTATTGATTTGGTCCAGACGGAGCTTGATGTCGTCTCACTCAATGGACCGACAGACTACCGGTTGGATCGGATCGGTGGGCTTGCAACTTGGCATACGCCCTTGGGCGATGCGGCTACCGAGAAAGTGCGCGAGGCGTTCTTCCGTTTGACCGACTTCGCGCCTGAAGATGCTGCCAACGTGCCCTCAGAGGAACTCGACGTAGGCGGCAACCGGACGCTGCACGTCCCCAAGTCGCTGAAAGGCGTCGGAGTTTTCAGCTTCAAACGGCTATGCGGAGAAGCACGCGGTGCGCCCGACTACCTCGCCATTGCGCAGCAATTCCATACGGTAATCATCGTCGGCATACCGCAGATGGGACCTGAGCAGCGCAACGAAGCAGCGCGCTTCATCACGCTGATCGACGCACTCTACGAGAACCGGGTTAAGCTTTTTGCGACCGCTGCGGCAAACCCGGGCGAGCTGTACCTGGCTGGAGATGGCAGCTTCGAATTCGAGCGCACGGCAAGCCGTCTCAACGAAATGCAAAGCGATGAATACATGGCGCTTGGCCATGGGGAAGAAGGTTAGGCTGCAGCAATCCGTTCAGCGACGCGCGCCTGAGCAGCAACAAGCCGACTCATCACCTTGAGATCCTGCTCACGCAATTGCAGCGCAGTATCTGCCCACATTTCCGTGATCCGGTTGAGTTCTGCGAGTTCGAGTTTCCAAACCTGCTTGATCGCTCGGCGCGAACCGACGAGCCCCGCATGACGACGATCCGACTTCTTGATGAAATCGCGCGTCACGTTCAGCCCGTCACCGGGCTCGGCAAGCTGGTGGACAATGCCCATGTCGTACATTTGCTGGGCGGTAAACGTTTCGTTTGAAACGATAATCCGATCAGCCATCGCGCTACCCAGCTTGCGAGCGAGGAGAGCATGCGCGCCCATGCCTGGGTAAAGTCCGAACATGATCTCGGGCAGACCGAACGTCGCCTGCTTTTCCGCGATGACGTAGTCGAATGACAAGAGCGCTTCAAAGCCACCACCAAGGGCTGCGCCTTGGACCAGCCCAACGGTAAGCATCGGAATGTCGAGAGTGCGTATGTTGCGATCGAGAATTGCACAGCATCGATGGCCGTATCTGACTAGCCCGTCACGATCGCGCTCACGGATCATGCGCTGAAAGAGATCGAGATCGCCGCCGAAGCAGAACACAGCTGGCGAACGGCTACCCAGAACCAGATAACGCAACGGCACTTTGCCAGGACCGAAACCAGCGCCGATCAGTCGTTGCCAAGCCTCGAAGTCGTTGAGCATGGTCGGTGTGAAGCTAGGACGGCCATCGGGATTCATGAAAGTCCAAAGCGTTGCGGACCGGTCTTCGTAGAGGACATCAAGCTCTTTTAGCGAGAAAATATCTTGCGGAACAGCGGCATGAAGCTCGCTTTCAGCAAGCATTTCGTCAACTGTAGTCAAAGGGATAGCTTTGCTTGCCCCACTGTCCATACCCTGTTCTCCGATGCGACCCAGAACCTTGTAGGGAATGCTTGCTCAAACGACCCGGCGGTCACTTGGCGCCCCTTTGATATGGAAACTAAGCGACAGGTGCGAGGATTGGCAAACGTTAATTTAGGGTTACTGCGCACTCAGAGTCCCATTTCGGGCCAAATGTGTCGAATTAATCGCAGGTGCAATTTGCGTGTCAGCCCGTGACCTCAAGGTGACCGAGGGACTTTCCAAGCATTAGCAATTGCCACAAGACACGCGAATTGTCCGAACGACCCGAAATGTGCGAAGCCACTAAGTCAGACAGTATTGTTGGATCGAAGAATTCGGTTTGCGCCAGCGTCGAATTGCTCGCGATCGCCCGCGTCTCATCAGCGAGAGGACCACGCAGCCATTGGGCAATCGGGGTCACAAAACCCTGCTTGGGCCGATATAGAATGTCATGTGGCAAATATCGCTCCATGCATTTCTTGAGCAGATACTTCCCGGTCATCCGCTTTACCCGCATCTTTTCGGGCAAACGAGCGGCGAATTCGACCAAGCGATGGTCAAGTAACGGCTCGCGTACCTCGAGGCTCACGGCCATGCTGGTGCGGTCGACCTTGGTCAGGATGTCGCCGGGCATCCAAAAGGTAAGATCAGCATATTGCGCACGATCCAGCCCACTTTGTGCCGGAGCGTTCCGCATCAAAGCGACGAGTTCATCCTCGGCCCGATACCCGCCCAGCGAGCGGGCGAACTGATCTGAGTAGAGAGCAGATCGCGCTTCAGGCGTGGTTACCGAAAGTCCGCGGGCGTAGCCCTCCTCCCCGCTTTCGGCGAGCGCAAGGAAGGTCGATTTCGCGCGCAAGGGGCGCGGCGCCCAATCAGCCTTGGGCCAAAGCCGCCCGAGCGTACCAAACAGCGGACTGCGAAAGCCTTCTGGCAATATCGAGCGCACTCTCTCTTCATTGTGATGAAAGACCTGGCGACGATATCCAGCGAAAGCCTCGTCCGCGCCGTCGCCCGAAAGAGCAACAGTGACCTGCTCGCGTGCCAGTTGGCACACACGCCAAGCCGGTAGCGCGGACGCATCTGCGAAAGGCTCGTCAAACATCGCAGCCAGCTTGTCGGTCACACCGAAATCGTCTTGCCCGACGATCCGCGACTGATGTGAAGTGCCAAATATCTCGGCGACTTGCTGTGCATGACTCGTCTCATCAAGGGCCTCGACATCGAAGCCGATCGAGCATGTACGCACCGGCTCAGAGCTTGCTTCGCTCATCAGCGCGACCACGCTGGAAGAATCAACGCCGCCCGACAGAAACGCCCCGAGCGGCACATCGGAGACCATGCGGGACTGCACCGCATCGCGCATCAGGTGGACGAGTTGAGCCGACAGGTCACCTTCGCTGCCCCGCTCATGCTCGGCAAAGCTGATATCCCACCATCGTTTTGGAGAGCTCACTGGTTTGCCTTGTTCCAGAAGCATGAAATGTGCCGCTGGAAGCTTCTTAACCCCAACTAGGATCGAGTGAGTGTCAGGCACATAGCCCCATGTCAGATACGCATCCAGCGCCTGCGGATCTACACGGCGACGCAATTGTGGATGCGCGAGCAGGCCTTTCAACTCGGACGCAAACGCCAGCCCACCATCGGACAGCCGCGCCAAGAACATCGGTTTGACGCCAAAGCGATCGCGCGCCAGCAGTAATTGCCTTTTGTCGAGATCGTACAGGGCGAAGGCGAACATGCCGTGCAGATGTTCAAGGCAATCCGGCCCCCAACGCTGCCAAGCGGCTAGGATAACTTCGGTGTCACCTTCCGTCCGGAATTGAGTGCCGTCGCGTTCCAACTCGCGGCGCAATTCACGGAAATTGTAGATCTCGCCGTTGAAGACGATGACTGTCCGCCCATCCGGTGAGTGCATGGGCTGCGGGGAGCCTTCGAGATCGATCACCGAAAGGCGACGGTGGCCCAACCCCACGCCAAGATCGGTCCACACACCTGACCCATCCGGCCCGCGATGGACCAGCGCATCGCACATGCGCGTCACCCGTGCCGGGTCGACCGGTTTGGGCGTTTCAGCATGAAATATTCCGGCAATCCCGCACATAGAGTTGATGGGCGACTAGTCGATCGCCGCAGGAGCGACAATTGCAGTTATGATGCCTGCAATCGCAATCAACGATGCAATCGCACAGAGCTTTGTGACTGAAGCAACGGTGCGCTTTTCGAAATGCGAAAGCGACGCCAGTTCTGACAGTCTTTCGGCAGTCCATCCATACTCCTCTGGTTCGCGCTCAAAGTACCTCCACGCACCTGCCAGCACCAAGGCAACAACAATCGCGAAGAATATCCATCCGTAGAAAATGTGATCGAACCCGGCGGCGAACTCGACGCCCTGGCTCTGCGCTATGTAGATCGTGCCCCATGCTCGTACGCCATTGGCGAGGATGGGGACGATGATCGCCGCTGCTAGGAACACAGCGCGCTTAATCCAGCTCTCGAAACGTGTGAAACATACAAGCGCCGCAAGCGTAACCATCGCAATCAGAAACTTGACGCCGGAACAAGCCTCGGCGACGACGAATAGCCCGACTGGCGTGTCGATATAGATTCCGTCGACTACAGCTGGGATTCCGCTCCACAATGTCAGCGCGATTGCAATCTCCGCAGTAATCATTTGCAGCGGCGGTATGATCTCGTCGCCGAATGGGACCAGGAACGCCAAAAAGCACAGCGGTAATGCGAGCAGCAGAGACACTCGAAGCCCCAGGATAGAAACAACCGCGCCTTGTACTGCACCAACAGCGCCGGCGTGAGCTAGCAGATTGATGTCAGTTGCCCGTCCCGTGAACCATAGGCTCAAACCCGCGGCGAAAAGCGCTAGTCCCGGCAACCACGGCTTTGGGTCGACCTTTGAGAGTTCTCCGGTTTTCATCGCAACCAGCCAACCAACAATGAACGGCACCAGCAGGATATGGTTGTATGTGTCGATGTTCCACCATTGATGGGCCATCTCACTCCATTCCCGCGCTGCAAGAATCATCAGACCAAGCACCGCCGCCATCACCATTCCGAGCGATTTACGCCACGTTTCGGACAAGCGCCCGATCAGACTGCTTCGGCGGAATTCGTGAAGGGTCGTTTCAGGCGGCATTGAGCGCCTTCTGATCGCTGTCGGTTATCAGTTGCTCCAGAGGTGCCAGCATCGCATCCCATGCGTGGCGAGAGAGGACAAACTCGCGCGCAGCTGTGCCAATGCGAGCGGCCACATTGGCATCGCTAAGCACTTCATCGAACCGCGCTGCCATTAGTTCCGGATCGGCCTTGGAGACCAGCCAGTGTACCCTATCCTCAGCCGCAATTCCCATGGCTGCTTCTGGTGTGAGGAGAACCGGGCGAGCCATCGCCATCGCCTCGAGCACCTTATTCTGCACCCCGCGCGCAATCAGCAATGGAGCGAGAACACAGGTCGATGCTGCGATGAAGGGACGCACATCGGGAACCTCGCCCCATATCCGGGCGCCTGACGTGCTTTCATGCGCTTTCAAAGCAGCCGTCGGATTGCGGCCAACAACATGGAACTGCGCGGTCGGATGAGACCGGCGCAGGACCGGCAGCAGTTCCTCAATCGCCCACAAAGCGGCCTGCTCGTTAGGTCGATAATCCATTTGTCCGGTGAAAACAAAATGCGGGCCTGTTTCGATGGTCAACGCAGGATCGGGTTCAACCGTGTCCGGATCAAAGAATTTGGCGTCAATCCCGTTTCCGATGACCTGCACGTTCACTTTTCGGGGAACCTTAAGCCGAGCTTGGAACAATGCTGCCTCGGCATCGCTGATCAGGATGGTTGCATCGGCGCGTTTACCGAGCCGTTCCTCTTCTGCCGCCAAAAGGCGTTCTTCACGGCCATTTAGCCATGTCTTCTCACCTGCCTCGGCGTAGTTGCCGAACTTGGCGCTATCGACGTCACACAGATCGATCACCACGCGGCCCGCGAAATCATCCGGCACGTACTGCCCCATCTGCCCGGAAAAGATCACGATCGTATCGATGGGATGCAGAGCCAGCGTCTGCGTTACCCAGCTTTCGAGCCGCGCGCTGTGAAACGCAGTCAAGCTCACCGGTTTGCCCGTCAGCATCGCCTCGATTCCTGCGAGCATCAGCGGCTTTTTTCGATCGACGATGCAGTATGATGCTGCGGCCTCTGCAAGCTTCGCCTCTTCCGCTCGATCCTCTGCACCTTCTGCAAAACATCCGACATGCACGCTCCCAAGCTTTCCGAGCTTCTTGAGCAAATGATGCGCGCGAATCTTGTCGCCGCGATTGGGCGGAAACGGTACGCGGTGTGCGACGAACAGGATATCGCCCATCAGGCCCTCATGCGAGCCCACGCGCGATCCACGGCCCGACCGTGTTCGCAATCGGCAAAGGCAGCTTTTTCCAAAGGTCGATCTTGCTGCTGTATGTCTCACTCGTCGGATCGACATCGCGCGCTTCTGCGCCCGGTGCAGTCCATTTACCATAAGTCAGTGGGACGGGTTCGAAGCCCCAGTTTTTCTTGAACTTGTAGGGTCCACTGTTGGTCTTCGACCGCCCGAAATCGAAACGCTCCATGCCTTTCCGGCGCGCATGGCACATCAATTCGTAATACATCAGCTCATTTGCGCGGGCATCGCGGGCCGCGTAGGTGCCGCCCCCCCAGAACGGCATCACCGCACCATCGTGATAAAACGACAGCACGCTCGCGACTGGAGCGCCGTCCTTGAAGACTGTCAGAATGTCACTGCTATCTGGAAAGGCTTCGAGCATTGCCGCGAAGAGTCTCCGGGGAAAAACCGGTGTGCCGAGATTGCGAACGCTTTCGGCGTAGACTGCATAGTGTGCCATCATATCGGCATCACTGCGCCCGATCTTGAACGGCAAGTCGTTCTTCAGCCCCTTGCGCACCTCGGCGCGCGTCTTGCGCGGGATTGTCATCAATTCGGCTTCGTCGTTTTCGGCGAGCGGGCGTTTGAAGCCACAGTGCTTATCGTCCCATTGCTCCCAGCCGGAAGGAATGGAGCCGCCACGCACATCGATGCTGGCAAAGCTATTTCGGGTCGCGAAATCTTCTGCGGCAGCGGCGAGGCTCGAAGCAGCAGACGTACTGTCCGCTATGATACCACCGCCCACACCAAACCCGCTCGAAACCAGGGCAGGCGGGAACAGCACAGAACGCACTTCCGATAGCGGTAGCCATCCGGTGATGACCCCCAGTTGCTCGGCCACGAAGCCGCCTGCCCGCTGACCGGTGCCCGCCTCGACCGCCTTTAGCCAGATAGGTCGATGGAAGAGACTGGCACGCCGCTCAGCGACATACGCTTCGGTCCGCTCCATCTGAGCAGGATCGTCGAAGTCGAGGCGCGTAACCTGCTGGGCCATATCGACCGGCGCGTTCATGCAACCAGCTCTTCCGACCCGTCATCGGCGCCCAATTCGACTGCGCTTTCAACCTCTCGGTGTGCGACCATATCCATCCGTCCCCAGCGGAATTCGTGAACCAGATCGCGCAGTTTGCCAGCCATGTGCTCGAGCCCGGTGTAATGCCGCAGCCGTGATCGCATCGGCGCGCCGGGAACCCTCGGCTGGTTGGGATCTATCTCCCAGGGGTGGAAATAGAACACGGCTGGACGTTGATCGCGACGATTGACCTGGCGGATCGCCCAGCGAGAAAATGCGTAGGGCAAAACGCGGAAGAACCCGCCACCGCCTGCAGCAACGCGGCGCCCTCCGAGCATCGCAGTCGTGACCGGCATCTCCACAAGATCCGCCCAAGGTATCGGGCGGAAGGCGAATCGCGGCGCCGCAGGCCAGCCATAGTGATCATGCGCGATCGGTGCGACGCTGGATGAGTAAGCGTAACCCTGCTCAGCCAGTTCCATGAACGCCCATGGCGTGCGCTGGTCGATCGAAAAGCTCGGGGCACGATAGCCTGTGACCTTCTGGCCCGACGCATCTTCGATGATCTCACGAGCCATGCGGATATCTTCGCCGAATTGCGCACGTTCAAAGGTAAAAACCCGCGCGTGATCATATCCATGGCTCGCCAACTCATGCCCCGCATCAGCGATTCTGCGGATCATCCGAGGATTGCGCTTGGCCACCCAGCCCAGCGTAAAGAACGTAGCGTGCACGTCGGCCTCAGAGAAAAGATCGAGGATGCGGTCGACGTTATTTTCGACGCGGGTCTTGATTGAGTCCCATTCATCGCGCTCGATCACATTCTCAAACGCGCCAACCTGGAACCAGTCTTCCACATCGACCGAAAGGCCATTGATTATCGCGGGATGTCCCAGGTCGGACATGTCAGGCAGCCTCGCGAGAACTGTCTTCCTCAAGCCACTCGATCAGCATTGTGAGCACGTGGCGGAAGCTTTGCTCCTGATCCTGCAAGCGGGCTTCGATGCGCTCTAGGGTCTGGCTCAATTCCGGATCGACTTCACTGCTTGTGGCGGGCGCTGCAGATTGCGGCGCGCCCGCGGCCTGAAGCTCGCTGATCGCTGCCTCGAGTTCGGCAGTCCGGGCATCGCGCTGTGCCAGCAGCGCTGCGACTTCGGCGGCAGGAACACTGTCTAGGTTCTGTTCTGACGCCGTGGCAGCGGCTTCGGGTTCCATCACCTTAGAACGTTCGTCACTGCGAGCCCCGCGGAGTTGATCGGAGTTCATCTCCTCAATCACAGCGTCGAGCATGGTTGTGGTCAGAATGCCCTCCTCCTCGATCGCACCGAGCAACAGCAGGCGGTTCATCACCTGGTTCACACGGCGCGGAATGCCGCCGGTCTGCCGATACAGCCCTGAGAGTAAGTCTTCGGCCAGCGCCGGACGTCCTTCCCATCCCACATGTGCAAGCCTGTGACGGATGTAGTCTTCAACCTCGTCGGCATCGAGAGCTTCGAGATGATGCGAGGCGATAATCCGCTGACGAAGCTGATCGAGATCAGGGTGATTTGCGAGCGTGCGACGGAATTCGGGTTGGCCTAGCAGCAGGCTTTGCAACAACGGATGCGAGCCAAGCTGGAAATTTGAAAGCATCCGCAGCTCTTCAAGCGCGGTAAAATCGAGGTTCTGACATTCATCGACTACCAACAGGCAGCGCCGACCCGCGCGCGCTTCGTCCTGCAGGAATTGTTCAATAGCGCCAAGTGCGCTGGCCTTGTCGCGGCCTTCGACCGCGAGACCAAAGCTCTGCGCCACAACGTGGACCAGCTCTTCACCATCGAGAGCACTGGTGACGATCTGCGCCACCGTCAGCTGGTCCGGGTCAATACGCTCCATCAGATGCGCGACCAGCGTCGACTTGCCCGCCCCTACTTCGCCGGTGATTACGATAAAGCCCTCACCTTGATTGAGGCCATAGCCGAGATAGGACATCGCCTTCTTGTGGCTGGAGCTCTCGAAATAAAATTGCGGATCGGGCGTTAGCTGGAAGGGTCTTCCGCTGAATCCGTAATATTGATCGTACATCAGTTTCGTATCCCGTCGGTCAGAAATCGTAGCGCAAGCCGAGCAGCGCAGTCGCGAAGGCAAAGTCCTCCGCGGAAAACTCGCTGTCGAAGTAATCAATGGCGAGCGCCGCGCGGGCGGAAAGCTTGTCAGTCAAAGAGCGGTTGTAGGCGGCCGATGCGCCGTACCCGTTAACATCGCCAGTGTTGGTGCCGCTCTCGAACCAGGTAGCATAGGCGTTGGCCTGTAGGCTGGCGCGTTCACCAATCTGGCGAGTTAGCGCACCGTTTACATAGTAGCTTTCGTCGGTGATCCCGTCAGCTGCGGCGAGCACCGTGCCAGCGGCGGCGATGAATTCGCGCTCATCATAGCCAGCGCCAATAGCTGCGGTCAGACGGCCGATTTGACGCTGATAGCTTGCCCGAACGCCGCGACCACGGAAAGCTGCCGAACGCACCGAACCAAGCGTTCCGACCAGACCGGAGCCATCACCGCCTATGGTCAGTCCGCCAAAATCTCCAGTGAGTGGGTTACGGACCGCCTCGAAGTCGGTCGAAAGACCTGCAAGCGAGTTGTTAAGCACACCCCCAAATCCGGTGATGCCATCATAGACCGAGACATTAAACGCGCTGCGCTCGCTCGGGATATAGGAGAAGCTGCCGTAATAGGTGGTGGAATCATAGCGCCGCCCGACCGTTGCGGCTAGCGAAGTACGCGAACTTGGATTCCAGAGCACCCCGACATCCCAGATGAAACCATCAATATCAAAAGCGATCTGACGCGGTGCCGAGCTGTCAGTAACGAAACGACCATTGTCACCGATAACCGGATTGCCATCAGCATCAAGCAGCGCATCGCGGCTGGAAATCTCTACGTCTTCATACCCGACGCCGCCGACAACCGCGAAGTTGTTTGTTACCGGCACCGTGACATCGCCGCGCACGTAGAGATCGCGCGCACGCTGATCGAGGTTGGAAATGTCTTCCTGAAATCCGCCAGCTGTAACGCCGAGACCGATCGGAAGAGGCTCACCCGGACGCGTCCCTGCGCGGATCTGGCCGCTATAGGTGACACTTTCATCGAACACATCAAGTTGATCGCCGTTCGTATCGATCAGTGCGTCTTCGGTTTCGAAGCGGTTATAACCGACGCGGGCCACACCGGTAACATCGACCGCGCCGATGCGCGTGGCGAGGCTCGGTCCGGCATAGACGCTGTAGATCTGGCTTTCTGCGTCCTCGGCGATCAGGGGGTTGGGCGAAACTCCGCCACCGCCATCAACACGAGTACGAGCGGCCAGTGCGCCTCCTTCGAGCGTCAGAGCACGCGGCACGATTGAGAGATAGCCGCGGGCGACACCACTCAGCGTATCAGTATCAACCGCATCGCCATAGCCGATATTGCGCTCATAGCGCAGCGAGACGGAGGCCCCGCTGTTGCGGCCCTGCGCGTTGAGATCGACCCCGGCAGCTATCTGCGTAAAGGTCAGAACCTCGTCACCGGGAGACAACTCGGCGCTGAGTACCTGACTGACCTCAATATAAGGCTGGATGGCCACGGCTCGGTCATCGGCACGGCCTTCACCCTGGCCCTGGTTCGGGAACTGACCCTGAAACTGCGCTTGAGCCGGTGCTGCGATGATAATCGTCGCCAAACCCACCAGGAAAGCCGCACGAAGGATGCGCGTGATCATTCTTCCCTCTCCCCGTACTCGCCAAACTGGCGACCTGACGGGCTGAACCGTGTCGCGTTGAGCAACAATTTGATATCGGGACAAGCCGACAGGAGTTGCTGTGCATCTTCGAGCGATGCGTGGCTGGTTTCATCAGCACGCACGACCAACAAAGCCTGCCCGACATGCGCGGCAAGCTCTGCCGCCGGCGAGGCGGCCAGAGCGGGTGGGGTGTCGAAGATAAGAAACCGGTCGGGTGCGCCGCGTGTGAGGCGTTCAAGCACCTCGCCGGTTCGGGCGCTCGCGAGGTACTCAGCATCGCGCGCGCTGCTTGATCCCGCAGGCAGTACAAACAGCCTTTCGATATCGGTCGCGATGGCGAGGCTCTCAGGGCGCAGACTCTTGTCGACCAGAGTGTCCATCAACCCTCGCCCCGCTTCGATGCCCAGGCGGTCTGGCACTGATGGATTGATGACATCGGCATCGACCAAAAGCACTTCGACGTCGCGTTCCGCAGCGAGCGCAATCGCGAGATTGAGCGCGCAATAGGTCTTTCCCTCGTCCGGCAAAGGCGAGCAGACGAGGATGCGCCGCGCAGTCGCGCAAGAGCTGGCCCGCGCATCGGCAAGAAGCTCGCGCTTCACGATGCGGAACTCTTCGAGCAACCCAGTGACCCGGTCTTCCGGTACAATCAGGCCTTCTCCGCGCAGTCGGTTGCGGTCGACCGCCACACGCGGACCACTTAGCGGCACGGCGCGTTCGGGTTGTGGCCTGGGAGAAGGTCGCGATTTGGGAGCTTCGTGCGCTCGCGGGATCGGTTTCGCCGCCGCATTCCGCCCTGAGGAGAGCTCGACTACCGGATCTGGTTTGAGTTCTGCCGCTCGCTCGTCTATCCGCGGACCGCGAGGCTCGTCCCCGGGCAGGTCAGGCGGAACTCTTGCTGGCCCAAGCTTATCGAGACCGAATACATCGTCGGCCCGCTCTAACAGCGAGGTTCGCTTGGCGTTGGCGCGGTTGATGTTGTATTGCTCGGTCATGTCCGCCCCCTCACGCTACCGTTCCGACCGAGACGAACTCGATCGCAAGCAGGATTACGAACACGCCGAAAAGTCCAGCACAGGCCCCTGCGAACTGTTTTAAACGGCGCTTTTCGAGCGTGCGCGCTGCTTCGGAAATCGTCAGTGAAATCGAGCCGATAACAGGCATATCAAAAGCACGTTCAAGCTTTTGTGGCGTCGCATAGGTCGAACGCAGCCGGCTCATCCCGTAGGCCACCCCTGCCCCGGCCCCGAGTCCAACAAACAACACTCCGAGCAGCAGCAGCGGACGGTTCGGCGCGGCTGGGTTTTGCGGCACCACTGGCGGATCGATCAGATCGAACTTGAACTGACTGGTGTCATCGACAACATTGCCACGTGTGCGCAGCTTTTCACGGTCCTGCAGCAGCGTTTCATAATTCTGGCGCAAAACGTCATAATCCCGGCTGATCCGATTTGCTTCGGCAGCGACAGCTGGTTCTGCAGCCTGGCTAGCCATAAGCGATGCCACCTGCGATTGCAGCGCAGCTCGGCGAGCCTGAAGCGATTCCACGCCCGCCTGACGATCAGCCCTGATCGCCAGCAGCGACGAATAGGCCGGGTTTGGTGTACCGCCCGCGTCGTTCGGCCCAGAGGCAGCAACCTGCCGCGCTAGGATATCAACCTGCTTGGTAGTTGCGACAACATCGGGGTGTTCGTCCTTGAGCCCGCGTGAGCGCAATTCTGCGAGCTGCGACTGGGCCTGAAGCAGCGCCGCACGCGGACCGACAGCGTCGCGTCCACCAACAATCGTGCGCGGCGTACCTGAAAGCTGGGCATTGATCGCCGCGAGCGAGCTTTGCGCGGCGGCGAGATCGGCGTCGATATCGCGCAACTCAGTGCGTGCCTGCTGGATCTTGGTCGACAGGGTAGCCGATCCACCGATTAGTTCGGGATATTGCCCTTCAAAGGCAAGGCGGCGTTCTTCGGCGGCCTCGAGCTCAAGCTTGCGCTCTTCCAGCTGATCGTTGAGGTCGGAGATAGCGTTGCTGATCTCGGCCTTGTTGCCCGAAATGTGCTCTTCACGGAAAATGTCGAGCAGCTTTTGCACCACATTGCGCGCCAGAACGGCGTTCTCGGCATCGGAGAGATCGCTTTGCCCGACTTCAGCAGCGATTTCGAACAGGTTGTCCTGCTCGCTCGTGACCTTCACCTTCTTTTCGAGCTCGGCAATCGCGGTGTCGAGGTCGGAACGCTCAGCGATATTCTCGCCCAGTTTGGTCGAGGTTATCACCTTTTCGAGGTTCTTCGCGCTCGACAGCGTCTGGCGCACCCGCATGATCTCATCCTTGCCGTCACCCGCAATACCGAGCTGCGTCGACAGGACATCGTCAACATCAACGTAGATACGCGCCTTGGACTCGTAGGAGTTGGGGACCATCGCGATCACCAACCACCCGAGCAGGCAAACACCCCATGCGACCGCAATCGCGAGCCAGCGTCGATGCCAGACCGAATGGAGCGCTGCGCGCAATTCGTCGAAAATTTCGCTCACTAGAAGCGGCTCTCCGGAATGATGATCGTGTCGCCGGGTTTCAGCATCACATTGGCACTGCTGTCTCCGCGCTTGAGCAAATCTGCGAGGCGCAGACGATATTCCTTCTGACTGCCGTTTTCCCGGTCGATCCGTAGCAACTTGGCGCGGTTTCCGGCGGCAAACTCACTGAGACCGCCGACTGCAATCATTGCGTCGAGCGCGGTCATGTTTGCGCGGAAAGGTAAAGATGCAGGCTGTTCCGTAGAGCCGACAACGCGGATTTGCTGGTCGAATGTCGAGTTAAACTCATTTACGATCACCGACACAATCGGTTGCTCGATGTATTGCTCAAGCTCATCGCGAATGTCGTTTTGCAGCTGGGTCGCGGTCTTGCCCACAGCGGGCATGTCGCGCACCAGCGGGATCGTGATCCGGCCGTCGGGGCGAACCTGAATCTCCTCGGCGCTGAGCTCGGGATTGCGCCATACGTGAATAGTTATCTGATCAAGCGGGCCTATGATGTATTCCTCGCTTGGCACGCTTTGCTGCTCGGTGCTGTAGCTGGCCGACGGCAATTCCGGGCCGCTACCGGCACATGCGGCGAGCGCAAGTGCTATTAGGGAGGTTCCCGCGAGACGGGAAAATGGCAGCGAATTCAGCATCGATACGTGTCCTTGGCACTGTCTGTCGGACCGCGATTGATGGCGCAGGAGCGACATGCGACAACGGGTCCGCGAATGACCGGAAGTTTCTCGCTGAGAATGGTGAACATATTGTTAGGAATAAGGTGGGATTTCGGCCCCTATCCCAGTTCGGGACAGCCGGTTAACGCGAGTTAACGACCTGCTAGACAATCATCTCGGCAGCAGGCCCATGACCCAGAAATGCGCTGGGGCTCGCGGTTGCTCCATAGGCTCCCGCGCAAAAGACCGCGACCAGATCACCGACGTCAGCCCCTGGCATCGCAGCCTGGTCCGCAAGACGATCGAGCGGCGTGCAAAGACAGCCGACAACGTTAACCACGTCGTCGCCTTCGACGCCAAACTTGCTGGCAATAGCAACCGGGTAGTTTCGCCTGACCACCGTGCCGAAATTGCCCGAAGCGGCGAGCTGGTGATGCAGGCCGCCATCGGTCACGAGATAGGTCATATCGTGACTGATCTTGCGATCGATAATGCGGCATAGATACACGCCCGCCTCACCGACAAGATAGCGCCCTAGCTCGAGGCATAATTCGGTGTCTGCCAACGCTTCGGGCAGGTCGGCCACATACTTTTGCAGAGCCGCACCGATTTTAGCGAGGTCAAGCGGTTCGTCACCCGGGAAATAGGGAATGCCGAACCCGCCGCCCATATTCAGCTTGGGAAGACCAGCACCGATTGCATCAGTCAATTCAGCACCCAAATTCAGGACATTACCCTGTGTTTCTATAATTGCTTCTGCATTCAACGCCTGACTGCCAGTGAAAATGTGAAGGCCACGCCATTCGGCCCCTTCGGCAATTATGCGTTTCGCCAGCGCGGGGACCTTGTCGGCATCAACGCCGAATTGCTTGGCGCCCCCACCCATCTTCATGCCAGAACCCTTCAGCTCGAACGAAGGATTGACTCGGATCGCGATGCGTGGAGCCTTCCCTATCCGCTGACCGATTGCGAGCGAACGTTCGGCTTCGCCTTGGGATTCGCAATTTAGCGTTACCCCAACGGCAATCGCAGACTCCAGTTCATCATCGCGTTTACCCGGACCAGCAAAGCTAACACGCGCCGCGTCGATACCGGCTGCGTTGGTTATCACAAGCTCTCCCGAAGAGGCGATGTCGAACCCATCCACCAGCGGGTCCATATGCGCTACAACACCTGGATGCGGGTTGGCCTTCACTGCGTAGTTCAGTCCAATCCGTTCGGGCAAAGCGGCTCTCAGCGCCGCCACGCGAGCATCCAGCAGCGCGCGGGAATAGACGAATAGCGGCGTTCGCCCCGCTTCGGTCGCAAGCTCACTCGCTCGCTGCCCACCAATGGCAAGTTCGCCATCGATTGCCTCATATCCGGCAGGAATCGGGCCAACGGGCTTGATCTTCATGGCTTGATTTCCATCAGGAGCGCAGTGCGATCGATTTTACCATTGGGATTAAGCGGCATCGCATCGCGCCAATGGATTACCTGCGGCTGCATAAAGTTGGGCAAGTCGGCCTTCAGCAGCTTTGTGAGCTTATTGCGCTCCACATCATCTTCGGTCCCGCGCACCACAAGATGCACTGCATGGCCAAGCCGATCGTCGGGAATACCCAGCGCCACCGCTTCATGGACGAGGTCGGTGGCAATCGCTGCCTCTTCCACTTCTTGTGGGCTGATCCGATTGCCCGCGCTCTTGATCATCGCATCGCGCCGTCCGACGAAATAAAGCAATCCGTTCTCGTCGCGCTTGACCCGGTCACCCGACCACACTGCGGTGCCCTTGTAGATCGATTGCGGAGGTGCGGGCTTAAAACGCTGGCTGGTACGCTCAGGGTCCTGCCAATACCCTTGAGCAACCAACGGCCCGCAATGGACCAGCTCGCCTTCCTCACCTGGATCTGCGATCTGCCCGTCATCGTTCATGACAAGAATTTCTGCGAAGGGAATAGCCTTACCCATTGAAGTTGGATGCTTATCAACCAATTCGGGATCGAGGAAGCTCGACCGAAATGCCTCGGTTAGGCCGTACATTGGGTACAAATCCGCGCCGCCGAACGTACCACGCAGATCGCGCACCAAATCAGTCGTCAGAGCCCCGCCGCTATTGGTCAAGCGGCGCAGCGGCTCGCTTTGCTCTTGCGACCACTCAAGCTCGGTCAGCTGCACCCAAAGTGGTGGAACGGCAGCCAGCGTTGTGATGGAGTGCTTGGCACAGGCCTTGGCTACGTCACGCGGAAACAGGAAGTCGAGCGGAACCACACTACCACCTGCATACCAGGTCGATAACAGTTGGTTCTGACCGTAATCAAAGGACAGGGGTAACACTGCCAGCGTCACATCGTCGCGAGCAAGCTTCAGATAGTGGGCCACGCTGACCGCACCGAGCCAGAGATTGGCATGGCTAAGCATCACACCCTTAGGGCGTCCGGTCGATCCACTAGTGTAAAGGATCGCGGTTAGGTCATCCGGATCCGCGCTTGATGCGCCGTGCGCCAGCCCAGCCTCAGTCGCCGACTCCAGAGCGGCGCCTTCCTCCAGCACCAAGCAGTGTTCTGGGACATCGCCACCTTCCAGCGAGGCGAGCCGGGCCTTGGTTCCTATCAGCATCTGCGCACCGCTATCGCCAAGGATATGCGCCACTTGCGCGCGTTTCAGCAGCGGGTTGATCGGGACATGGACCAGCCCTGCCCGCGCTGTTGCAAGCGGCATCAGGCAAGTCAGCTCACCTTTGGCCGCCCAAGTCGCGACCCGCGCGCCCGTGGTCGGAGTTTCGCGAGCCAGCCATCCAGCGAGCGCATCCACACGCAGTCTTAACTCATCGTGGTTAAGTGTGCCCCCGCGAAGCACCAGCGCGGACGCCTCGGCATGACCCGCTTCGCCCGCCAATTCGGCGAGGTGATCGAGGGGACGGGGCGTTGAATTGAGGCTGGTTTGCATAGGATCGATTGGGAAGTCTGTCGGAGCACACTGAGTGATCGAAGCGCGGTATCACAATAGCGTTAACGTCTTGAGAGAGCTGTGTGAACAGGTCGGCTCTGCGCAGGGCAACTTTAATCACGCGCCTTCACCGTTCGACCGGGCTGAATGGTATAGCCTGTTGGCTGAAACTGGCCTCACTCCCCTCATCGTGATTGCAAGTGACAAGGATGCGAGTGCCGCGCTTGCCCTAACCGAAGACAATGGGCGCATCACGCCTTTGCGCAATTGGTACAGCTTCACTTGGCGACAGTTGGCCCCGGAGGGTAAGCATGGCAACCGATTGCTCAGCGAGATTGCACGGCAGCTCAAGTCTCGTGGCCATCGCGTAACTCTCGAACCGGTGCCTGGAGAGGACGGCTCGGCGGCAAGGCTGGCCAATGCCTTTCGCGAAGCTGGTTGGCGCGTGGAAGTGACACAATGCGACCTCAACCACGTGCTCGAGGTGCGCGGACGCAGTTTCGCCGATTACTGGGCAGACCGCCCCGGCCCGCTGCGCACCACACTCAAACGCAAAGCAAAGAGAGTCGAAGTCCGGCTTTCAAAGACTTTCGATCCAAGAGCATGGGACCATTATGAGCGGATCTATGCCGACAGCTGGAAGCCTGAAGAGGACTTTCCGCGGATGCTTCGCGACTTCGCAGAAGCCGAGGCAGAAGCTGGCCGGCTGCGGTTCGGATTGGCCTATTACGAGGGTGAGCCCGTAGCCGCGCAATGTTGGACCGTCGAAAACAGTATCGCTTACATTCACAAGCTCGCATACCTTAAAGACATGCGGAAACTGTCTGCTGGAACTACGCTGAGCGCGGCCTTGTTCGAGCATGTAATAGATAAAGATTGCGTGGACCTCATCGACTTCGGCAGCGGCGACCAGCCTTATAAGTCGGACTGGATGGACCAGACCCGTATCCGCTATCGCATCGACTGCCTCAACATGACCAAACCGCGCGCTTGGGTGTCGCTCGCCAAGCTAGCGTTCGATCGTGCGAGCTCTGACGAAGCGTTTCCCGAGCTTGCACCTCCGGCGGGCGCTGGCTAAAGCCGCGCTCCACTAACGGGGCGTACAAACACACTAAGCCGTAGCGGCCCGAAGAAGGGATACCTGCTTGATGAGCACCACTCCGGTAAGCAGTAAAGCGATAGGTCAGTCGGGCCTGGGCAAAAGCCGCTCGGAAATCGATCGCGAATTGAAGGCGATCATTGCTGACGTGCTGGGGATCGACGCCGACGACGCGGACGCCTTTACGCCAGATACTGGGTTGTTCGGCCATTTGCCTGAGCTCGACTCGATGGCGGTTGCAGGTCTGCTTACCGAGATGGAAGACCGGCTCGACATTGTGATTGAGGATGACGACCTCGACGGCGAAATGCTCGAGACCTATGGCGGGCTGCTGACTTTCGCCGAAACCAAGATTATCGAAGGCTGAACATCAGCTTTGGCATGGAACGCATGTGATCGGCACCTGGCAGGCACCGCAATCGGACGGCACGATCAGTGAAGAGCTGCTTGTCTCGTTCGACGCGGAGTGCGAGCATAGGATACTGATCCTGCCCGCGTGGTTCGATGAGGCAAACAAGCTGCGGCGATTGACTGTCGAGGTCATGCGGCGGCTTGAAGGTGCAGAGATCGACAGCTTCCTGCCGGATTTACCGGGGTGCAATGAGAGCACTGCGCCGCTTGAACAGCAAACCTTGCCTGGATGGCGGCTCGCGGCAGAGGCGGCTGCGCAACGCTTCCAAGCCACGCATGTTCTGACAATCCGCGCTGGCGCTCTGGTCGCTCCGGCGCCATTGCCCGGTTGGCGTTATGCTCAGCAAACCGGCGCGAAGTTGCTGCGTGGCATGATCCGCGCGCGGATCATTGCCGCGCGAGAGGACGGGCGCGAAGAAACGTCGGATAAACTGATGGATACTGGCAGAAGTGAAGGCCTCACCCTTGCCGGATGGCCCATTGGTGCAGAGATGTTTCGCGAACTTGAGCATGCCGAAACGATAGCATCCGAGACTCGTCAGGAGATCGCTCAGTCGGATTTGGGCGGCTCCGGCTTATGGCTCCGTGCCGAACCGGACTTCGATGCTAAACAAGCCGATGCACTGGCTGCTCTCGTCACTGAACGACTGAGAGCCGAAGCATGACCCGCCTTCCGCTCGATTTCGGCTGTGGTAGCCTCAAGCTTGCAGGAACGCTTGACACCGCCCCGGGCACCACGGGCCTGCTAATCGTAAGCGGAGGAAATGAAGTTCGCTCTGGCGCATTTTCTGGCCAAGCACGCCTCGCCACACGGATCGCCCTTGCGGGCTTTCCGGTCTTCCGCTTCGACCGACGCGGTATCGGCGATAGCGAAGGTGAAAACCGAGGGTTTCGTAGCACGCGCAAGGACATAAGCTCTGCGCTTGAAGCATTTCGCGCGATCGCACCGCAGATCGAACGTGTTGTCGGATTCGGGAATTGCGATGCAGCCTCGGCATTGATGCTCGCACAGGGCGCCGGATGTGACGGACTGGTCTTGTCGAATCCTTGGACGATCGACGATGCCCCCTCAGACAACGGCGACAATACTCCTCCGCCGGCGGCAATACGGGCGCGCTATGCCAAGAAGCTGAAAGACCCGGCCGAGATAGCGCGGCTTTTGCGAGGTGGTGTCAACTTGCGCAAGCTCGCTCGCGGCCTATTGAAATCAGCGAGCTCGGCAGCCGAACCATCGAGCCTCGCAGCAGAAATGCAGGCGGGGTTGGAGGCGTTCGCTGGGCCGGTTCGGTTCCTGCTCGCAACCTCGGACCGAACTGCGCAGATCTTTGAAGAGAACTGGGGCAACGCGGATGCGCGTATTGCGCGCTGTGAAGGCGCTGGACATGCCTACATCGAAGCCGAGCATCGCGACTGGCTCGACAAGCAGATCCTCGCCGCTCTGCGATCTTGACTACCTAGCCAGATCGTTCGAGCAGGCTCACCAGTTCGACATGCGTTGACCAGCGGAATTGTCCGACAGGACGCAGCTTTTTCACTTCGAAGCCGTTTGCAACCAAGTGCGCTGCATCGCGCGCCCAGCTGGATGGATTGCAGCTGACATAAACGACCCGCGAAAGCGTGCTCGCGGCGATTTCGGCGATCTGCGATTTGGCGCCGGCACGCGGAGGATCGAGCAGGGCTGCATCGAACCGGCTCAGTTCGTTAGCCTGCACAGGATTGCGGAACAGGTCACGGTGAAGCGGATATACGTTCCCGCCTGTCTTTCCCGCCGCCGCTTTGCAGGCGAGGTAAGCCGCCTGATCCGCCTCGGCGGCGATTACCTTGCGTCCTTCCCGCAGGGCGAAAGCAAACGTCCCAAGCCCAGAGAACAAGTCGGCAACCAGGCGCGTGTCGTCTAGCCAGTCGACCGCATCGGCCACGATTCGCGCCTCGGCATCGCGCGTCGCTTGGAGAAAAGCGCCGGGCGGCATTGGCACTGGAATGCCAGACAGAGTGATTGTCGCAGGCTCCGGTTCCCACTGCTTCTCCGCGCCATAACCTTGGTCGACGGTCAACCGCGCCAACGAGTGATCGCGAGCAAAATCGAGTACTGCTTCGATAGCGGCCAACCCTTCAAGCGCGAAGGTGGAGAGGCCAATATCGACCCCCTGATCGGTGAGCGCAAGTTGCACGTCGATCGAGTTCTTCGGGCCATGGGTCGCAATGAATCTGCGAAGTGGTTCAATTAGATCAGCCAACTCGGGCGCGATCACATGGCATTCGGCCAGATCTATGATCCTATGCGATCCCGCCTCGCGAAAGCCGATTGTGGCGCCGCGTTGAGTACGCAAGGCGTGCAAAGTCGCACGGCGTCGCCGGTTTGGTGGCGAGAGGTGCTCGGGCAGCAATTTGCCAATCGCCATCTCCTGGCCCCTTGCCGCATTTACCACTCGATCTCGGACAAAGTTCGCCAGAATCTCCTCGTCGGCGTGCTGGAGCTGGCAGCCCCCGCATTTGCCAAAGTGCCGACAGATCGGCGCGACATGATGCTGGCCGCGCTTGATGATCTTGGCGTCGGCAATCAGATCGCCCGGCAATGCGCCGCTGACATGCTGTCCTTTGGCCGATACGCCGTCGCCCTTCGCCGCGAGGCGCGCAATAGTTTGGGCTTCGCTCACAGGCAGGCCGCATAGGCGCGGGAAACCGTGTTGGCCAGATCATTGGCGGTGAAAGCTGGCCCGCAAAGTCGCGCTGCCTCGCCATGCAGCCACACCGCTTCGCAAGCGGCAGTAAATGGTTCACACCCCGTCGCCATTCGGCTGACAGCGATCCCGGCGAGAACATCTCCGCTGCCCGCGACCGAAAGCCAGCTTGACGCAGGCCGCGCAAGGGCGATCCGGCCATCTGGCGCTGCTACCACCGTATCGGGACCCTTAGCGCAGATAACCATGCCGCTGACCTTGGCAAGTGCAGCCGCGCACGCCTGCCGCCCATCCGCCAAAACGGAGAATCGACGACACAGGGCCTCCAACTCTCCGTCGTGCGGAGTAGCGAGAATCGGTTGGTCGGCGCTGAGCATCTCGGGCGAGAGCAAATGCAGTGCATCTGCGTCGACGACACATGGCCGCGCATGTGAGAGCGCCGCGCTGACACGTTTCTTGGCAACTTCGCTTTGACCAAGACCAGGTCCGATCAGTACCGCGTTGACGCGATCATCATTTAGAGCATCGCCGATATCGTCATTCACCACGACCAGATCGGGAGGAGCGGACAAATACGGATCGTCGCTGATAAGCTTCGCATAGCCTGCACCACTCCGCATTGCAGCCTGCGCCGACAGCACCGCTGCGCCCAACATGCTGCCGGCCACCACGCCGCATAGCCCGCGTGTGTATTTGTGTGCGTTCATCCGCGGGCGAGACAGTGCAGGCCTTGTTATCAGTTGCGCGGCCCCTTCAACCGCCGCGACACCTATCGGAACAAGACGCTTGATCCCCATGTGACCCCGCGCCGGACTCCGCCAATGCGCGTATTTCCAAGCGCCAAGCGCCAGCGTCACATCATATTTGGGCAAACGATCATTCAACAATGCACCGCTGTCGCTCTCGATGCCCGAGGGCACATCAACCGCAACACAGATCTGATGGCGATCGGCCAGGTCGAGCAGCAGCACCGCGTGCTCACCTGTCAACGGACGAGCAAGGCCCGACCCAAACAGACAATCGACAAACACATGACCATTCGAACCATCACCCGAGGTCTGGACATCGCCGCCCCACTTCTTGCGGGCCTCCTTCGCAGCGCCAGTCGTCGGCTCAATAGGAGCAACGACGTAAGCTTCGTTTCCAAACTCACGCATGCGCCGTGCAATCACATAACCATCACCGCCATTATTGCCCGGACCACACAGCACTGTGACCGGACGTCCCGCTGCGATCCGCCTGATCCAATCCGCCGCGCCACCAGCAGCGATCTCCATCAATTCAGAAATGCTCGTCCCGGCATCAAAGATCGCCTGCTCAGCGGCCTGCATTTGCGCGACCGTAAGAACCTGGCGAAGTGTCACTCTCCGTCTGCCAAAATGGTCCACGGTACAATGTAACGATCACCTGCAATCGTGAGAATGAAATGCCCATCGCCCGATTCAGCAGATGTCTGCTCCTCGATCACCGCGATTCCGTCCGCGCCATCCGTGGACGACCATTGCTTTTGCTCTCTGTCAAAGCTCACCCGGCGAAAGCTGCCATCGGGCGAGTGCAGCAGGAACGTCGCGTTTTCGTTCGCTTCTGACGAAACCGGCTCCAACGTGCACACGTCGGAATAGCCTGCTCCCGCCCCTATCGCACAGTTAATCTTGTCGCCTTCGGTCACCGAGCTTTCACCCACGCAGGCCGAAACGTGCAGGATTGCAACGAGAGCGCTAGATATCCGCAAAAACATGGGTTTCGCTCTTTGCGCCCGGATGGGTGAGCGCGCCTTTACTGGCTGGACCAACTGTCTGCGAATAACGCCACAAAGCGCCAGCCTGGTAGTCATTGGTGCGCGGCTGCCATGTCTTGCGGCGCTCGGCCAAGACCGCTTCGTCAACGTCGAGATTGATGGTACCTGCCTCTGCATCGATCGCGATAATGTCTCCATCCTCGACCAATGCGATTGGTCCACAATCGGCAGCTTCAGGACCGACATGGCCGATGCAGAAACCGCGTGTTGCTCCTGAAAACCGCCCGTCAGTGATCAGTGCGACCTTCTCTCCCATCCCCTGCCCATACAGCGCCGCCGTCGTAGAGAGCATCTCACGCATGCCAGGGCCACCTTTGGGCCCTTCATACCGGATGATGACTACACAGCCTTCCGCGATGTCGCGATTCTCGACGGCTTGGAAAGCTTCTTCCTCGCAATCGAATACGCGGGCAGGACCTGAGAACTGCAGCCGATCCATTCCAGCGACCTTCACTATGGCGCCGTCGGGTGCGAGCGAGCCTTTGAGGCCAACAACACCGCCTGTAGGCGTGATCGGGCTGACGACATCGTAGAACACCTTCTGATCTGGGTTCCACGTGATCTCTTCAAGGTTCTCACCGAGTGTCCTGCCTGTCACTGTGATCGGGTTGGGATCAAGGAAACCGCCATCAAGCAGCGTCTTCATGCCCATATAGACCCCGCCAGCCTCGTGCATGTCCTTGGCAACATATTTTCCGCCCGGTTTCAGGTCGGCGATGTAGGGGGTCGATTTGAAGATTTCGGCGACGTCGAACAGGTCGAAATCGATCCCGCATTCGCTCGCCATCGCAGGCAAATGGAGCGCTGCATTGGTGGATCCGCCGGTCGCGGCAACAACCCGCGCGGCGTTCTCAAAAGCAGCCTTGGTGCAGATATCACGAGGGCGCAGGTTGATCTCAAGCAGCTTCATCACCTGCGCTCCAGCAGCGCGCGCAATCTCCTCGCGCGACTTGTAAGGTGCGGGCGACATATTACTGTTCGGTAGTGACAATCCGATCGCCTCTCCGACACATGCCATCGTGTTTGCTGTGAACTGGCCACCACAGGCGCCATCGCCCGGACAGGCGACCTTTTCGAGTGCGATCAATTCTTGCAGCGGGCAATTTCCTGCGGCGTGCTGTCCTACCGCTTCGAACACGTCGACCACGGTCACGTCTTCGTCCTTGTATGTACCAGGTAAAATCGACCCCCCGTAGACGAAGATCGACGGCACATTCAGCCGCAGCATGGCCATCATCATGCCCGGCAGGCTCTTGTCGCACCCGGCAAAGCCGACCAGCGCATCATAGCAATGGCCGCGCACCGACAGTTCTACACTGTCGGCAATGACTTCACGGCTGACCAGCGAGCTTTTCATGCCTTGATGGCCCATCGCGATGCCATCGGTCACAGTTATTGTGTTGAAGCGACGCGGCGTGCCTCCGCCTGCAATCACGCCCTCGCGACATATATTGGCCTGCGGATCTAGCGTGGTGTTGCATGGCGCGGAGTCGTTGCCCGCGCTCGCCACCGCGACGAAGGGCCGCGCGATCTCTTCCTCGCTCATCCCCATCGCGTAGTAATACGAGCGGTGCGGAGCGCGCTCCGGACCAACCGAAACGTGACGGCTGGGCAATTTGGACTTATCGAAAGGCGAAGACATTTTGTTTCCCGTAGACGGCATGTTGCGCAATAGCCCTGCCGTCAGTCGAGCACGAGTGCAACCCTTCCGGTCACATCGGCGATCATGTCGGCCCAGCGGGATTGGTCGGCGCGTGTTGCGATGAGATCCTGCCGGATTTCAAGGAAGCAATAATACCGCCCATGTGCCTCTGCATGTCGGTTCATTGTCGCGTTCAGCTCGGCACCTGAATAGGGCTCGTTATCTCCCACGTTCAAGCCGAGTTCGCTGAAAAAGCGGATCGCGTGGCGGGCCGCACGGTCGTCCTCATTATAGAGCAGCGAAACGTCCCACGGCCGCTCAGGGCCGCCGGTGCGCAACTCAGGGGTGAAGCTGTGGAGCGAGACAATCAGCTCAGGTTGTGCCGCATCGAGCCACTCTCCGAGCGCCGCATGATAGGGCGCATGAAACCGACTGAGCCGCGCTTCGATATCGGCACCGATGTTGCCGGGAATCAGATGTCCGTCGCTCTCTGTTGGAACAACATGCGGGTGATCCTCTTCGCGGTGCAGATCGATCACAAGGCGGCTCACAGTCGCCAAATGCGCCGGGATGCCGTGCCGTCGCGCCATTCGCCCCGCAATCCCCGCGACGCCAATGTCATGCGCGATATGCTGGTCCAGCAACCCATTGGGAATGCCGAGCGGAACGTCATCCGGCACGAAATTGGATGCATGGTCGGCGACGCAGACGATCCCGCCTGTCTTTATTTCACCGATTTGTCTGAAGGGTTGCCCATCAATCATCGCGGGCGCCTTAGCGCAACTTGCCCGGTAATTGCCACCAGTCCGGATGACTGGCCTTGATACTGGCACTTGCCCGGTCGCGCTCAACCTCGGTTGCGAACAACGCAAAACAGGTCGCACCCGATCCAGACATGCGCGCAATCCATGCTTCGGTTTCTTGGAGAGCATCAAGGACTTCGGTGATGATAGGGCACAACGCGAAAGCGGGCGTGTTAAGGTCATTGCGACCTTCAAGAGCGATCGTCCGAGCGCTTCCCTTTGGCAAGGGTCCATGGTCGATCCGGTTCCAAGCCTCGAAAACTGCGCCCGTCGACAGCGGCACACAGGGATTGACGAGCAGCACCGGACACCCGGCCAGATCGTTCTCAACGAGTTCAAGCTCAGTGCCGGTCCCGCGCCCGATCGCCATTTCGCTGCGCACACATGACGGCACATCGGCCCCGAGTTCTGTCGCGCGCTTGTGCCAGTCATCGGGCAGCCCATGCGTACGTTCGACTATACGGAACAGGGCGCCTGCATCGGCCGACCCACCGCCAAGACCAGCCGCGACTGGCAGGTTCTTTTCAAGCGTGATGTCGAGGCCCTGCGGACGCGGGAGTGCGGAAAGCGCCTTGGAAACCAGATTGTCGAATGGTTTGCCAATGCCGCCTGCAAACTCACCGACGGTCGTTAAGCGATCCTGATCTGCGATGCGTGCGATAAGTGTGTCGCCGACATCAACGAAGGCAAACAGCGTCTCAAGGTCATGATAGCCATCCTCGCGCCGCTGCCGGATATGCAGCGCGAGGTTGATCTTGGCATAGGCTATTTCGGTAAGGGCCAATACTAATCCCATTCAAGACACTTGGTGCCGGGAGGGCGGAAGGGACCCCTTTATACATCTTTGAGTCCCGGCTGATGTCCTTGCCAAGTCCGCCCTTCCGACTTGGCTGGCAACACCCGGCGATTAGCACGCGGTCACATATTCGGATAGTTCGGCCCGCCGCCACCTTCCGGCGTTACCCAGTTGATGTTCTGGTTCGGGTCCTTGATGTCGCAGGTCTTGCAGTGCACGCAGTTTTGCGAATTGATCACGAATTTGGGTTCCGCACCCTCTTCCTCGACCCACTCATAGACGCCAGCCGGACAATAGCGCGAGGATGGTCCCGCGAACAGTTTCAACTCACTGTCTCGCTGTAGCTCAGAATCGCCCAATTGCAGGTGGACCGGCTGGTCCTCCGCATGGTTGGTGTAGCTGTAAGCAACGTTGGTAAGACGGTCGAAGCTGATCTTGCCATCGGGCTTGGGATAGTCGATTTTCGGATAGAGGTCCGCGCGGCCCGTCATGGTGTAATCCGGGTGATGCTTCATCGAGATCGGTAAGCCGATCTTGAGCGTTCGCATCCACATGTCGATACCCGCCAGCGCCGTGCCGATATCGCCGCCATATTTCGCGACAGCGGGCTGAGCGTTCTGCACAAGCTTAAGCTCTTTGGCGATCCAGCTGGACCGGACCGCGCTGTCATAGTCGGAAAGCTCGGTCTTCTCATGGCCAGCAGCCACCGCCGCCGCTATGCTTTCGGCTGCCAGCATGCCGCTCTTCATCGCGGTGTGGCTGCCCTTGATGCGCGGCACATTCACGAAGCCAGCCGCACAGCCGATCAGCGCGCCGCCAGGGAATACGAGCTTGGGCACTGCCTGCCAGCCACCTTCGTTGATTGCTCGCGCGCCATACGCCACGCGCTTGCCGCCTTCGAGATACTCGCGGATCGCAGGGTGCTGCTTCCAGCGCTGGAATTCCTGATAAGGCGAGACCCAAGGGTTCTTGTAGTCAAGCGCCGTCACGAAGCCCAGCGCGACCTGGCCGCCCGCCTGATGGTAAAGGAAACCCCCGCCCCAGCTGTCGCTTTCAGTCAGCGGCCAGCCTTGTGTGTGGATCACCCGTCCGGGCACGTGTTTCGAGGGGTCGATATCCCACAGTTCCTTTATGCCGAGGCCATAGACCTGCGGCTGGCAATTCGCCTCAAGATCGAACTTCGCCTTTATCTGCTTTGTCAGGCTTCCACGCACGCCCTCGGCAAACAGGGTGTATTTGGCTTCGATCTCCATTCCTGGTTGATAGTCAGGCTTTTGCGAGCCATCGGCGGCGATGCCCATATCCTGCGTGATGACACCGCGAACATTGCCATCATCGTCATACATCACTTCGGATGCTGGAAAGCCGGGGAAGACCATCACACCCAACTCTTCGGCCTTCTCACCCAGCCAACGCGTCATGTTGCCGAGGGAACCGGTATAACAGCCATGATTGCTCATAAGCGGAGGCATGATTGCATGCGGAAGCGAGCTCTTACCCTTAGCCGAAAGCACCCAGTGCCAGTTATCGGTCACCGGAGTTTCGGCCATCGGACAGCCTTGGTCACGCCAATCGGGGAACAGCTCATCCAGCGATTTCGGATCGACCACCGCGCCTGAAAGGATATGCGCCCCAATTTCGGAGCCTTTTTCCAAGACCACAACTTCGAGTTCTTCATTGAGCTGCTTCAACCGGATCGCAGCGGACAGGCCAGCTGGCCCTCCTCCGACGATCACGACGTCACACGGCATTGATTCACGTTCGCTCATTCGCTCTTCAGATTCCTGCTTTCTTGCCAATTCAATGGCGAATTAGGTTCGGACTGCACTTGCTAACTGCGATTCGGACAGTCAAGACCTGCATTGAATAGCATGCCTGACGCTCACCCCACCCTCGCCGAGGAATTTGATGCCGCGCTCGATTGGTGGCGGGCTGCTGGCGTTGACCGTGATTTTCACGATGACGCTACGGCCTGGTTGATTGATGCACCTGCGGCAGAC
>JBCCVO010000027.1:0-32312 GCA_039195235.1 Pseudomonadota bacterium | reverse complement strand
GTGTGTGTGTGTGTGTGTGTCGACTCAAAGCGTGATTATCCGCAGCGAACATCGCGAATTACACCGGTATCGTCGGTCACCAGGTTAAGCAAAGAGCTGTCGGGGTCGGGCTCCACTATACGCCCACGCGGCAAGATGAAACGCACCTTGCTTGGATCGGCCACAATCTGCATGATCTCATCGCGCGTTGCGGAATCTGCTTCTCTTCCAACATATGTCGCAAGGCGCGCCGCACCGCAGGCGGTGTTAGGATCGGTATAGGTTCCGGCAACAAAAGGTCCGGACACGGCGTCTGAACGCGGATTAGCTGTGGTAGGAGATATCGCCCCTTTTGCACCACTATTAATGCGCGCGGCGAAGTCTTCCGCACTATTTTCGCTCTGGTTCGGAGCTTCACTGCCGCAAGCGCTCAGCGCAAGGATCGAAGCCGCAGCGACAGTTGAAGAAAGTCTGGTCATTACGAGCCCTATTGAATGCACAATCTCGAAACCAAAGGCGCCACTCGCATTACGAAGTTATGACAATCATCGGCAGCGAAGTCGTTCGTGGTCAAGTTGATCGACGCGTGTCACTCCCATCAGCCGCATGCCACGTTCGATCTCATCCTTGAGTATGCTCAATGCTCTTTCGACGCCGTCCTGCCCGGCGGCCCCGAGTGCGTAGAGATACAACCGTCCACCTGAGGCTGCTGTTGCGCCCTTGCAAAGTGCTTTCAATGCATGCGTCGCACGCCGAACACCGCCATCGCAGATGATCTCGATCTCTCCTCCAACCGCATCGACGATCTCCGGTAGCTGATCGAATGGGCTGCGCGAACCATCGAGCTGGCGTCCGCCATGGTTCGAAATCATGATCGCATCCGCGCCAATCTCGACTGCGCGGCGCGCATCATTTGCGCTCATCACGCCTTTCAGTACGAATGTGCCGCCCCACTGCTCGCGGATTGCGGCGGCGGTCGACCAGTCCATCGAGGTGTCGAGCATAGTGTTGAAATAATCCGCGATGCTCACCGCTTTGGACGATCCCTCGCTCACATGCGTATCGAGGTTAGGGAGGTTGAATTTTTCGCGAAAAAGGTAGTCTAGCGTCCAGCGTGGGCGCGTCGCATAGCTCCACACGCTTGCAGGTGTGAAGCGGGGCGGGGTGGTAAAGCCCGATCGCAGGCACCGCTCCCGCTTGCCCGATACGATAGTGTCTACCGTTAGTGCCAGCGCATCGAAACCTGATTGCTGGCACCGTTCGATCAAATGCGCGTTCAGTCCCTTATCCTTGTGAACATAGAGCTGAAACAGTTTTGGCCCATCTGTCAGCGCGGCAATCTCTTCGATCGATCGGGTTGCCAGGCTGGAAATCCCGAACCAAAGGCCGAACTTCTCCGCCGCTTTGGCTACGGCCGTCTCGCCTTGCCAATGAAACGCCCGCTGTACGGCCGTTGGTGAGAGCATCAGGGGAAGCGCTGATCGACGGCCCAGGATTTTGCAGCTCGTATCGATCTCTTCGACCCCTGCGAGCACATCCGGCACGAGGTCGCAGGTGTCATACGCTGAGGTGTTGCGTGCCTTGGTCAACTCGTCGTCAGCAGCGCCGTCGATATAGTCGAACACGGGGAAGGGCAGCCGTGCTTTCGCCAGCGCGCGGAAGTCGTCGATGTTGTGGCAGTCGGATAGGCGCATAGTTCGCGTGGCTTTGGCTGATTGCGCCAAAGCTGTCGAGAGCACTCCATTTCTAACGTATCACACATGCTCTCAGAAATTTTTTGCAACGGAGTGTCACCAAATCGGCGAACTCTGCGAACTCCATGATGTGCATGGCCACTAGGCGGCTCTCAATGGCACCCCAAGCCAGTTCCCCTGCTGGCGGCCCCTGACGACAAGCCTGAGAGTCCGCCTAGTGGCTGGCGCATCTAAGTCTTTAGGAGAACCTCGCAGTGAAACTTAAATACCTCATGATCGCAGCTGCCGCGCTTGCCGCGCCTGTCGCAATGACCGGGCCAGTGCTGGCCGATGGCGGCATCTTCGTTGGCGTTAACCAGGGCAACACTGCTCTCGGTGGATACGACACCGTCAGCTACTTCCAAGGCAACGGTGTCCCTGTCAAAGGCGATGCCCGCTACACGGTCGATTACAAGGGTGCCGAATGGCATTTTTCAAGCCAGGCGAATGCTGACACATTCAAGCAGAATCCGGCAGCCTACGCTCCCCAATATGGCGGTCATTGCGCGTGGGCAATGAGCCGTGGTTCGCTCGCACCGGGTGACCCCACCGTCTACAAACTGGTCGACGGCAAGATCTATCTCAACGTCAACAAGCAGGTCCAAAGCATGTGGCTGAAGGACATTCCAGGCTTCATCGCCAAGGCGAATGCAGCCTGGCCAGAGATTCCTGAAGGCAAGCGCTTTGGCGACTGAGTTTATGGGAAGGGCAGGACCCCCTTAGCCTGCCTTTCCCGCCCCTCTGAACAACGACCAATACTAGACTGAACACAATCGAATTCTTGAAAGGAGTACCTTTATGTCTAAGTCAAAAAGTCTCGCCAAGATGCTGATGGTTGCTGGTGGTCTCGCCATCGCTTCCACTGCTTCGACCGCACCTGCCGCTGCACAATGTGGCCCGAGTGCCTGTACCGCCAGTGCCTGTGCAGCCAGTGGTTGTGCTGCTGGCGTGTGTGCCGCCAATGCTTGTGCCGCTAGCGCCTGTGCAGCCTCAGCATGTGCCGCTTCGGCATGCGCTGCCAGCTCGTGTGCGGCCTCAGCATGTGCCGCCAGTGCGTGCGCAGCGAGTGCCTGTGCCGCCAGTGCCTGCGCTGCCGCTTGTGATGCGAACCCGTGCGCCGCAGCATGCGACGCAAGTGCTTGCGCGCCGAAAGCCTGACGGCGCGCCTTTTGGTGTGGCCGGGGGGATTGTCCTCCTAGTTCTCTCGGTCACACCTTTTCTCTTTTGCCCGCGTCCACCAACAGCAATTCGGCGTGGGTGATCTGAGCCCGAAGGGTCGCACTTGAGGGCTCAAAAAAGCCGCCCGCGAGAGTCGAACCTCGTGGGCGGTCCTCTTTTTTGGGGTCACAAGCCTCGAGGTCTCAGCATTGGCCTGGGTCGTTCTCAATCCGCGCTTGCAACGAGGTGATCGTATATCGCGGTTCAGGTAGATATCCTGCACAAGGTCGGTAATCGGAGTCCTGAGAAAGACATCCTTCGCCGCAGATCTGATGCGCTGTCTCCTCCTGCCAATCGATGCGCCACAACCGACCACCGGGCGTCGACACGTAGCCGTCAATTCGGCTCTTAATATCGCCTTCCATGTCCGTTATCGATGGAACTTCGTCATCAAAGCGCGGGTCATAGCCGCCATGAGTATGGTATCCGGCCACAGGTTTTACGCCGAGCGGCCATTGGAACTCATATCCACAAGTAGCCTCTTCGCCGCGGAAGACCGGGGAGGTGTCGAGATTGCCGTCCCCATCTTCCCAGATGAAACCGCAATATTCAACGCTCTCACTGAACGAGCGGGACTGCAACCTGTCTAGCTGAGCCTTCGCAAAACTCTGGATCGCATCCTGGGATGCGACCGGCGGTACATACTCGCGCTCGGCATTCGCGGAATTCATCAGGACGCGCAGCGCTATGATGACCCAAAGCACCGCGCACACGGTGAGAACAAACCCGTTGGAGCGAAAGTTAAACATGGCTCCGCCCTAGATGATTGTCGGGCGGAGCCGAAGCTCAGTTCTTGGCCTTGTCGACCAGTTTGTTGGCGCTGATCCAAGGCATCATGGCACGCAACTCCGCTCCGGTTTTCTCAATCGGATGCGCTTCTGCAGCCTTCCGCGACGCCTTGAGTTCAGGCTGACCTGCGCGGTTGTCGAGCACGAAGTCCTTCACGAAGCGACCAGCTTGAATGTCGGCAAGCACGCGCTTCATCACTGCCTTCGTCTCTTCCGTAATGATGCGTGGGCCGGTCTTTATGTCACCATACTCAGCGGTGTTCGAGATCGAATAGCGCATGTTGGCAATGCCGCCCTCATACAGCAGATCGACGATAAGCTTGGTTTCATGGAGGCATTCGAAATACGCCATTTCGGGCGCATACCCGGCCTCGGTCAAGGTCTCGAACCCGGCCTGGATCAGGTGGGTGATCCCACCGCACAAAACAGCCTGCTCACCAAACAGATCGGTTTCGCACTCTTCCTTGAAGTTGGTTTCGATGATGCCCGAGCGACCGCCGCCGACACCGCTGGCATAGGCTAGCGCGACATCGTGCGCGCTGCCGCTGGCATCCTGGTGGATCGCGATCAGACAAGGTACGCCACCGCCGCGCTGGTATTCGGAGCGGACCGTGTGACCCGGGCCTTTGGGTGCGATCATAATGACGTCGATATCGGCGGGTGGTTCGATCAGGCCGAAATGCACATTGAGCCCGTGGGCGAAGGCGAGCGCACTGCCTGGCTTCATGTATCCGGCGAGGTCGTTCTCCCAGATACCCGCTTGATGTTCATCCGGGGCGAGAATCATCAGGATATCGGCCCACTTGGCGGCTTCGGTGTTCGAGAGCACCTTGAAGCCTGCATCCTCAGCCTTTTTTGCACTGGATGACCCTTCGCGTAGCGCGATGGCGACGTCGGCAACACCGCTGTCGCGCAGATTTTGCGCGTGGGCGTGGCCCTGGGATCCATAGCCAAGAACGGCGATTTTCTTCGATTTGATCAGGCCGAGATCGGCATCGGCGTCGTAGTAGACTTTCATTTGAACCCCTTATTGATCCTCGCCGCGCAATTGGCGGACGATTTGGATACCGTCATTCGCGACATAATTGTCGATGATCTTGCCGTCCCTGAAACGGTAAATGTTCGTGTAGTGGCCGCAGATGCGCCGTCCGCTGGGTTCAATGCCCAGAATTGACGCCTCTGTGTGATTGCCACAAAGTCGCGAGCGCACGGTGACAAGATTATCATCCGCAAGAGTTTCGAACACGTCGACTTTGCGGTCCGATAGCGCTCCTACGAAGGACGCGGCTTCAATAAAGGTAGCATGCGGGCCATTGCGCGGGCGTTCTTCGCCCGCGACATGATTGCTCCCATCATCTGCAAATACTTCATTGAGTACCGATACATCGCCGCTTGCAAGCGCCTCCAGCACACGTATTGCAGCGGCGCGGTTTGCTTCCTCGCTCTCATCCGAATGATCTTCAGCATAGGCAGGCGTCGCAAGCACAGCGGCGGCGCAAATCAAGAAGCTTTTGATCATCTTAGACTCCATCAACGCCGCGCATCATTCCCACCACGCCAGAGCGGCCGACACTGGCAAGGCCGAGCTCGCGCATGAGTACAATGAAGCTATCGATTTTATCCGGCGTGCCGGTTAGTTCGAATACGAAGCTCGACGTTGTAGTATCAACGACGTTGGCGCGGAACAGTTCGGCGATCCGCAAGGCTTCGACTCGGGCCTCGCCCTTACCCGCGACTTTGATCAGCGCCAGTTCGCGCTCCACGTGAGGTCCGGCTTCAGTGAGGTCGACGACCTTGTGAACGGGTACCAAACGCTCGAGCTGCGCTTCGATTTGATCGATAACTTCTGGTGGGCCGTTGGTGACAATCGTGATGCGGCTGACTGCATGATCATCCGAAATATCGGCCACGGTCAGACTATCGATATTGTAGCCACGTGCCGTGAAAAGGCCCGTGATCTTGGCAAGGATCCCCGGCTCGTTGTCGACCGTGACGGTCAGGACGTGGCGCTCGGATGCGGCACTTCTGATTTTCATGCGTGAGTGTCCCTATGCGAAGCGCGCTTACACCAGCGCCTTTGCTTCGTCATCCATCGTGCCGTCTACGCGGTCGCCATAGAGCAGCATGTCAGTATGCGCGGCGCCGCTGGGGATCATCGGCAGGCAATTGGCGTCTTGCGCCACCAGGCAATCGACCATCACCGGTCCGTCGTGATCGAGCATCTGGACGATTCCTGCCTCAAGCTCAGTCTCGTCATGGATGCGAATTCCCTTCCAGCCATATGCCTCTGCCAGTTTCACGAAATCGGGCAGACTATCGGAATAGCTGTTCGAATAGCGGCTTTCATAGGTCAGCTCCTGCCATTGGCGGACCATGCCCATGTATTCATTGTTGAGGATAAAGACCTTGACTGGCAGGCGGTATTGCGAAGCAGTGCCAAGCTCCTGAATATTCATCTGGATCGAGGCTTCGCCGGCAATGTCTATCACAAGCGCATCCGGATCGCCCAACTGCGCTCCGATGGCAGCAGGCATACCATAACCCATCGTTCCAAGCCCCCCCGAGGTCAGCCACTTGTTCGGGTTTTCAAAGCCAAAATATTGCGCCGCCCACATCTGGTGTTGACCAACTTCGGTCGAAATGATCGGATCGCGTTTGTGCGTGAGAGCATGCAGCCGCTCGATTGCGTGCTGTGGCATGATCATACCGGGGTTCTTCTTCGAGCGTTCGGGATAGGCGAGACACTCGCGAGCGCGCCATCCGGCGATGCGCGCCTTCCATTCACCAAGGTTCCTGGCGGACCTATCTCCCCAAGCTCCTACCAATTGACCGAGCACCGTCGCGCAATCGCCGACAATACCCAACTCGACCGGAACGTTCTTATTGATCGAGCTGCGGTCAATATCGATGTGGATTTTCTTTGAATCCGGGGAAAACGCGTCGAGCCGGCCGGTCACACGGTCGTCGAAGCGCGCGCCGATGCATACCATCACATCCGCTCGGTTCATCGCCATGTTTGCTTCGTAAGTGCCATGCATTCCGAGCATTCCGAGCCAGTCGGGATGCGTGCTGGGGAAACAGCCAAGACCCATTAGCGTTGAGGTGACTGGTGCATTGGTGAGGTCCTGAAGCTGGCGTAGCAGCTTGCTCGCCTCTGGCCCCGAGTTAATCACCCCGCCGCCCGTGTAGAAGATAGGACGCTCGGCACCGGCGATCATCTCGATCGCCTCGATAATCTGATCTGCGGAAGCTGCCATTTGTGGGGCATAGCGATGGGAGGCGGTAAGCTTCGAAGCCCGGCTCATTGAAGGAACGGCGATCTGCACATCCTTCGGGATATCAATGACAACCGGTCCTGGGCGCCCGGTGGTGGCAATACGGAATGCTTCGTCCACTGTCGCGGCAAGGTCAGCCGGATCCTTCACCAGATAGTTGTGCTTTGTGCAGTGTCGGGTGATGCCTATCGTATCGGCTTCCTGAAACGCATCGGTGCCGATCAGTCCGGTGGGAACCTGCCCGGTGATTACTACCATCGGAATGGAGTCCATGAACGCATCGGCAATGCCTGTAACCGCGTTGGTCGCGCCAGGGCCTGATGTGACCAGTACCACGCCGGGCTTGCCAGTCGCCCGGGCATAGCCCTCGGCAGCATGCGCTGCGCCCGCCTCAGCCCGTACAAGAATGTGCCGCAGCCGTTCGTCACCGAACAACTCATCATAAATCGGTAGCACCGCGCCGCCCGGATAGCCGAACACATATTCGACTTCCTGATCGACAAGGCACTGAGTCAGGATAGCGGCGCCGGATCGTTTATCCGGGCTGGGCGATTCCGACACTTGGCATTCCTTCCGCTCGTCTCGGGTCGATGCGACCTCATGTGATATGCGTATTTAACAATAAAAGAGGCCCGGCGCAGGGGTAAAGCGTCGGGCCAACAATCGGATCGCTATTGGACATTATCTAACATGTCAACCATTAAACACGTAATAATGATGCAAAATATGACAAAATATCAGAATTTACAAACTCTGGCTGCTCGCGGATTCGTGCCCAGTGGTCGGGGCACTGGCGGCGAAACCATGTGTATTGCCGTTTAGCATAATTCCGCGTTGCCTGCATGCCTGCCGCAATCATCTCCTCACGCGAAAGCTCATCGGCGAGGTAACCGGCAATCTCTCGGACCCCGATCGCGCGCATAACTGGCAAATCTGGCGAAAGACCGCGTTCAAGCAGCGTCTCTACCTCTGCAATAGCGCCATTGTGCAGCATCGTTTCAAACCGCCGGTCACAGCGTTCGTAAAGCCACTCGCGATCGGGCAGCAACACATTGGCATGCAGCTCGACCTCACCCTCGATCCCGCCGGTCTTGGCCTGTTGCCAATCGCCCAGTGTGGTACCGGTCGAACGCTTCACTTCGAGCGCGCGGGTTATCCGTTGACTGTCGCCGGGCTCGAGTATCATGGCCCGTTCCGGGTCTTCGATCATCAACGAGGCATAGGCAGATTCAGTAGGGAGGGCGCGCACGACGGCCCGCACCTCTGGGTCGATCTCAGGGATCGGTGCAATCCCTTCCAGCAGCACTTTCATATACATGCCAGTCCCGCCGACCAGGATTGGAATCTTGCCCTTATCATGCAACTCATTGATTTCCCTCTTGGCGCGATCTGCCCAATCTGCGGCAGAGCACGCTTGCGCGCCATCCCATTCGCCGAATAGGCGATGTTCGATCCCGCCCATTTCTGCCTCACTTGGGCGGGCTGAAACGATAGAGAGATCGGCATAGACTTGCGCGCTGTCGGCGTTGAGAATCACCGCGCGCTCGCCATGCTTCTTCAGCGCTCTTGCAAGTGCCACCGCAATCGCGCTCTTGCCGCTTGCGGTCGGCCCTGCAATTAGCGCGACGGGATTCTGATCAGGGGATTGTTTAGTGCTCATCGCACGGCTGATAGCAGACACGGCTTCACATGAAATGGGGTCGCTTGAAAAGCGTCTCGATGCGGCGAGCGCCGCTCTGGGTGAGGACGGCATCCGGATCACCTCGGCGGTGATGCTCGACGTTTGTGGAGACGTGCTGCAATTGAGCTTTGCGGAAGCTGATGCAACAAGGGTACTCGCTGCGATCGACCAGCATTTCGCACCCGCAGATATGCTGGTGAGCGATGCGGAAATCGCGGTGCCTCGACTGTTTGTTTCTGACATGGACTCAACCATGATCGCGCAGGAGTGCATTGATGAACTCGCCGACTACGCCGGGATCAGGCCGGAAATCGCTGGGATAACCGAACGCGCGATGCAGGGTGAGCTCGATTTCGAAAGTGCGCTGCGCGAGCGGGTAGCGCTCCTCAAGGGGTTGGAGGAATCTGCGATAGGCCGTTGTCTGGACGAACGCATCCAGGCAAGTCCCGGGGCTAAAGTGCTGACCAAGACTCTGCATGCTCATGGGGCGCGTTGCGTCCTTGTTACAGGCGGATTTCATCACTTTGCCGATCAGGTGGGTGAACAACTTGGTTTTAACCGGGTCGTCGGCAATCGGCTTGAAGTGAGCGATGGAAAGCTGACGGGCGGGCTTGTTGGCGCAATCACTGATTCAGGAACGAAGGCGGCTGTACTGCGTGAGGAACTTGAGGTGCTAGATGGCCGCGCTCATAGCCTCGCCACAGGCGATGGCGCCAACGATATACCAATGATTGAGGCAGCGACCTACGGCTTTGCTTATTGTGCCAAGCCCAAGGCGCGCGCCGCCGCGAATGGCCGGGTGGATCGAGGCGATCTGACAGCGGTGCTCTCTCTGCTGGGCATCCCGCAAAGTGACTGGGTTATCTAGGTACTCGTTCGTAGCCGCTGTTTTTGCTCGCCTCAACCACATGCACTTACCTCTGATTGCATCATTCATGCCCAAGAGGAGAACGGCGCATGACAGGACATTTTATCGATCCCGATCCCTCGCTGGAGAGCAGCGACGCGCCTCACGAGGAACTGGGGATCACCATCTACTCGGGCTATCAGGCGATAAGCGGAGCACGACAATTCGAAGGGATGAATCGGGTTTTCGACGCCATCGAGAAGCGACTTCATAGCGTCGACATACCTTATGAAGACCAATGCTCGATCGACTACTATTTCGATCTCGTTCGAGTACTCCGAGATCTCAATGGTGAATATGACCGTGTGGTCGAAGTCGGTGTGTTCATGGGCGGGGCATCATCTGTAATGGCTGGCTGTGCGGAACGGTTCGATTTCGACCTCGATCTGGTCGACATCAGCGCCGAATACCTGCGCTTTTCATATGAGAGGATCCGGCGTGCTTTTCCCGAGGCGGCGGGCCGTGTGCGGCTGTTCCATGGCGATGTGCAATCCTATGTCGGCGAAGTCATGCTGAAAGAGCAGGGCCACCGGTCGTTGATTCACCACGATGGAGCGCATGATTTCAATCAGGTGGTGACCGACCTGTCCGCATTGTCATTCGTGCGTGACGAGATTCTGGCGATCGTTGCTCAGGACACGCATTTGCGCGGTACGCTGGACCATATGAACTTCGTCGACCTTGCGCTGACAGCAGTGTTCGGTGCCGATCTCAACTACATGCCCATAGGCAAGGTTTATCACGAAGCGGATTCGCGCACATTGCCCAACCAGTATCAGGGCAACTATTTTCTTCCGGGCATTGCGGAGGGAATGGTGCTGCCGATGAACCTCAATCGCTTCCATTATCCGCATCCCAGCATGACGTTTGAGGGCATGTTCGGCGCGAGCCAAGGGGCCATTGAGAAAGAGAAAGAGGCAGCCTGATGCGACGGATCGCTCCGGCCAACGGATAAAGCGCTTTGATTCAAGACCGGAACATGCTATTTACATTAATGTAAGTAAGTGCTGATAGGCAGCGTTAGTTCCGCAATCAACAAGGCTCGATGACAATGACCATCGCTCCGGCATTCAGCCAGCAATTCGCCCAGGACGGTACCGTCCTGCGCCATCCCGACCGCCCGCAGCCGCGCTATTCACTGCCACGTGCGATCAAGAATTTCCAATTGCTGATGAAGGACAAGGAGGACACCAGTCTTGTCTTCAAGATCTTCGAATCGCTACCCTCTAAGGATTTCATGCCACGAGTGCGTAATCTGACCCTGTCCGAGCGCGGCGAATTTTTGCGTTCCAGCGAACCTAATCTGCCGGAAATCCTCGATGATCATGCCACTTTGCGCAAGACTCCTAAGGGTAGCCTTGCACATGCGTACTGTGATTTCATGGAGAGCGAAGGGCTAACGGCTGCTGGCCTCGTTGCAGAAGCCGATCGGCTTGGACGCCCGAAATATCCGGATCTGGTGCAATGGTTTGCCGAGCGTTCTCGCGACACCCATGATCTGTTTCATGTCCTAACGGGTTATGGTCGCGATGCGCTTGGCGAGCAGTGCGTGCTGCTATTCACTCATGGCCAGAGCCCGAGCCATGGGCACCTGCTTATCGGCTACGCAGGAGCCGCCAACATTAAAAAAATGGCGCGAGGCAGTAAGGCTCCCATCATTGGTGCTGTCAATCAGGCGCGGCGTACAGGCAAGGACGCTCCTCGCATGATCGAACAGCCGATCCGCGATCTGTTGGCAATGCCGATTGATGATGTTCGGGCAAAGCTCAACATCCCGACGCCCACCAAGTATCGCGAGTGCCACCGTATTTGGGCCGAAGAAGGCATCGATCCGTATAACCTGCTTGCCAGTGAGAACACGCCTGAAGGCTTTGCATCTGCTTGAGGCGCAGACAAGCCTAGAGAAATCAGCCGCTAGAGCCAGCTTGCAATCTGGTGCAAAGGCTTTTTCTTTATCGCACGTGCAGGAACTGTAGCATCTTTCGTTGGCCGACCAACCACCACAATCATCAGCGGTTTTTCCCATTCGGGCCGTTCGCACGCCTCGCGAAGGAATCCCATAGGCGAAGGCGTATGGGTTAGGGTGGCCAACCCAGCCTCATGTAGTGTTGCGATCAGCATTCCGCAGGCGATCCCGACGCTTTCATTGACGTAGTAGTTCTGGGTCTTCCCGTCTTCTTCGATCCCACCTTTGCGCTGGGCGAAGACGACGATCAGGTAGGGAGCCGTTTCCAGAAATGGTTTATCCGCGTCGGTCCCGAGATCTTTTAGCGCGCCGAGCCATTCGTCTGACGCTTTTGGATCGTGGCCATCTGCTCCATAAAAGCGACGCTCTTCCGCCTCAGCAGCTTCGCGAATTGCGCGCTTTTTTTCTGCGCTCTCCACCACCGCGAAATGCCATGGTTGGTGGTTCGCGCCATTTGGAGCTGTTCCGGCTGCCTCAATTGCCGCTTCGATCACGGCGCGCGGAACCGGATCATCAGAAAAGTAACGACAGGTGCGGCGCTGTTTGAGCCGGTCGCGCAGGCTTTGTGCGCGGGCGATGGCTTCTTCGTCAGGCAGTGCCTCTAGCGAGTATGGAACGGTTTCGTGGTCGCGCATGGTTTCCCTTATCCCCTTTCTCACCGACCAAGTGAAGTGGACTTTTAACTGACATTATTGTAAGTAAGGCTTCAACAAGAACGATCGCTGGCAAAAGCGAATTGTCAAAGGAGGAATGGGTGGCATTGATCGATCGGCCATTGGTTGCGGATGACCGCAGGGTTTCCGGCTTTCACCCGCTCAAGGTGTTGCGCCACTTCGGTAAACTTGTTGAGGACAAGGAAGACACCGAACAGGTTTTCCACATTATCGAGGCGACCAAGGGCCGTAAGAGCCATCGGCAGGCTTGGGACTTCATCCAGTCAGTCGACGGCCAGCGTTTCCTGCGCGAGGAGACCGACATCCCGGCGATGCTCGATGATCATGCGCGCTGGATTGACTTGCCCGATAACAGCGTCGGTCAGCGGTATATGGCTTTCATGAAGCGGGAAGGGCTGACCGCTGCTGGTCTGGTCGAGGAGAGCCATAAATGGACACCTCCCGCGGGCCGACCGGATGATCTCACCGAATGGTACTTTAACCGACTGCGCGATACGCATGATCTGTTTCATGTGCTCACAGGCTATGGTCGCGATGCGCTGGGCGAAGCCAGCTTGCTTGGGTTTTCCTACGCGCAGAACCACAACAAAGGCGTGGTGTTTATTGCCTATGCGGGTGCGCGACAGATCAAGAAGGTGAGCGGGACACAGGCGCCGCTCTTCTCCGCCGTTCGCGAAGGGCAGCGTCTGGGCAAGGCCGCAGCCAAGCTTGCGCATGTGGACGTAGAGGCGGTAATGCGCGAAGACATTGATGAAGCTCGCGAACGGTTGAACATCGGCAAGCCACTTATCTACCGCGAGTGCCTTCGTATCCTAGAAAGTGAGGGCAACATAGCCTCGGATTTGGGACTATCGGAGCCACAGGCAGCTTGATCATCTTATCGATCTACCTTGGGAATTACGAATTTGAGGCCTGACCAGACTTCGTCGACCGCGCATTTCTTGGTGTCGACGAATCCTGCAGCAAGGCCAACCCGTTGCACCGTCGCCTGATCCAGAGCAGTCTCCTGGCCTGAGCCCTTCTTGGGCCAACTTACCCAGACCTGTCCGTCTTTGGCGATCTGTTGGCGAAGTTGCGCAAGCTTGGTTGCCAAGTCGGCTTCTTCGATCACAAAGATATGGGCTGCGTCAACGCCGTCCGCCGGGTCCGTCACAAAACGCAGTTCAAGCGCGTATTCGTCGATTTCGTCCATGATGTTTTCAGGCATGGCATCGAACCAGCAAACCTGCCCGTCGCGCAGGTTGAGCTTCTTTGCGAGCGGTGTTCCTGAGTATCCTGCCGTCATCGTTGCGCACTATAAACCCATCATCGTGTAATCGCCATAATCGACCAAGAGGTGCCATAGCGCGCCAAGCCCAAACGCGCGCGCCCACCAGCGCGGCACGGCGAGCAACAGGAGGTAGACCAGTCCGGCTTCCAATCCATGGAGCAGATGGAAGCCAATACTGCATCGGTTGGGATCGAAGATCGGGTCTGCCAGCAAGTGATCGAGATCAATGAGGGTACCTGCCGCGACGACAAGCCCTGCGCGCATCCATTGATCCCGCCAGATCAGCTATCCAAACTCGAATCGCATCAACCAGTGACCGCCATAGTGAAAGATGGGCTAAAGGTGCCCGAGCGTCTCGATCAAACGGGCATCTCCGCTGTGACCGGCATCCAGTGCTTGGCGCGGCGTGCGAGGCGATCTCTGGTGCCTTCGCCATCGAAGTCGCTCAAGGCGTTCGGCTCAGGCCAGTCTTGCCCGTCAGTGATGCAATTGAGATTGAGGATGCCGTATTCGCTGTCCTCAAAAAAGCAGATTGCCGCCACTAGCACTCCGCAAGCAGGGCACAGCAGAAAGTCCGCGGTTTTGCTGCCAAATCGGATCGTAGCGCAAGATACCCTTGAGGGTCAGCGAACTACATTGCACTTGTGAGCGTAACTCGAACCGCACCGCAATGGCACGCGCCAGAATGCGTGCGCCTCACCCTTCCATCCATTCGTGGAAGAAGCTTTCACTGGCTTCTCGCAATTCGACGATCGAAACGCCCAGCAGGCTGTCGCCACCGACCGTGCCGATCCGATGGAACCCGACCATTTCCGCCTCAGGAATGTCTGGGCCTTCCGCGACAATGCGATTGAAGGCGTCAGCGTTATCGGGCGATACGGTGATGACATAGCGCGCTTGATCCTCCCCAAACCACCATTGTGCAGTGGTGTAATTTTCATTGGCGCTGACTTCTGCACCCAAGCCGCCCGACATCGCCATTTCCGCTAGAGCGACAGCAAGTCCGCCATCGGAAAGATCATGCGCCGCGCTTAGCAGACCTTGGCCGATCAACTTGCGCACGATCTGACCTGCGCCGCGCTCCGCGGCAATGTCTGTCGGTGGCGTGCGTCCATCGTCGATACCCTTAACCGTTTTGAGCCAGAGCGACTCGCCCAGATGCGAGCGGGTTGGGTCAGGCTTGGCCCAAAACTCAGGAGCGATGAGATAGATCGCATCGCCTTCGGCTTTGAAACCCGGTGTAACCATTTTTGATGAGTCTTCGAGAATGCCAACGCCGCCGATGGCCGGGGTCGGGAGGATGGCCGAACCGCCGCCGGTTGCCTTGCTTTCGTTGTAGAGCGAGACGTTGCCGCTGACGATTGGGAAATCGAGCGCACGGCAGGCATCGCCCATGCCTTCGAGTGCATGCACGAACTGGCTCATTATCTCGGGGCGTTGTGGGTTGGCAAAGTTCAGGCAGTTGGTCACGGCAAGGGGCTTCGCGCCGACCGCACACAGATTGCGATACGCCTCGGCAATCGCTTGTTTTCCACCTTCATAGGGATCGGCATAGACATAGCGCGGAGTACAATCGGTGCTAATAGCCAGCGCCTTTTCAGTGCCGTGTACTCGCACGACCGCAGCATCGCCGCCGGTTTGTAGCGTGTCGCCCATCACCTGCGAGTCATATTGCTCGGCAATCCACCTGCGCGACGCTAGATTGGGAGATGCGAGAAGGGCCATAAGGTCGGCACCCGGGTCATCACAGGTTGGGATTTCGGCAAGCGGTTTTATGCCCGCCCAATCGGTGTACTCGGCCTTCGACAGGTACGGTCGGTCATATTCAGGCGCGTCGGCTGCAAGCGGGCCGAGCGGGATGTCGCACACGACCTCGCCATCGAATTCCAGCACCATATGCTGCGTATCAGTGACCTCTCCGATGATCGCGAAGTCGAGTTCCCACTTCTCGAAGATCGCCTGCGCCATCGCTTCCTTGCCTGGCTTAAGGACCATGAGCATTCGCTCTTGGCTCTCGCTCAGCATCATCTCATAAGGTGTCATGCCTTCTTCTCGGCACGGAACCTTGTTCATGTCGAGGCGAATGCCGGCCTTGCCGTTGGTTGCCATTTCGACACTGGAAGAAGTAAGGCCAGCCGCGCCCATGTCCTGGATAGCAACTATCGCGTCCGTTGCCATCAGTTCAAGGCAGGCCTCGATCAGGAGCTTTTCGGTGAATGGATCGCCTACCTGTACAGTAGGGCGTTTGGCCTCGGCGTCCTCCTCGAAATCCGCACTGGCCATGGTCGCGCCATGTATACCGTCGCGTCCGGTCTTGGACCCGACATAGACGATTGGGTTTCCGACTCCGGTTGCGGCGGAGTAGAAAATCTTATCGGCATCAGCGACGCCAACGGTCATCGCGTTGACGAGAATGTTGCCGTCATAGGCTTCGTGAAAGTTGGTCTCCCCGCCGACAGTGGGCACGCCGACGCAGTTGCCATAGCCGCCGATGCCCGCAACCACACCTTGCACGAGATGCTTCATCTTCGGGTGGTCTGGACGCCCAAAGCGGAGTGCGTTCATGTTCGCGACCGGCCGCGCGCCCATGGTGAACACATCGCGCAGGATACCGCCAACGCCCGTCGCCGCGCCCTGATAGGGCTCGATGTAGGAAGGGTGGTTATGGCTCTCCATCTTGAAAATCGCCGCCTGACCATCACCGATATCGATCACACCAGCATTCTCGCCCGGGCCGCAAATCACCCAAGGCGCCTCGGTCGGCAGTTTCTTAAGGTGGAGACGCGATGATTTGTAGCTGCAATGTTCCGACCACATCACCGAGAAAATGCCGAGCTCGACAAGGTTAGGCTCGCGGCCAAGCCCCGCGAGTACGCGTTCATATTCCTCGGATGAAAGGCCGTGTTGTGCGACTACGTCTGAAGTGATCTGACTCATGCCGAGCCGTGTAATTCACTCGCTCGACGCCGCCAAGCCGCCGCGTCTCAGGAAATATCGATTCTCCCCGACCCACACGGCGAATCCGGTCGCAATCGCAAATGCGAGCAGCGCTTGAATATAGAGTACCATTCCGGCTTTTGCGGGTTCGGCCCCGAACCAGTTAAGCGCCTGGAACGCCAGCAATACGCCGATCAGGATAAGCGGTGGCCCTATTGGCCCACGCGTACGCCGCACATAGAAGATAAACGCGCCAATGGTAATGAGCAGCTCCAGCGGCATCGCCAGATAGGGGTAGTTCCAAAGACCCAGTCCATAAGTCTGCGGCCCACCAGCTATCGTTAGGTCGGGTGCGTGAGTTAGCCAATCGAGCGCCCAATGCGACAATACCACGATAGCGGCAAGAACTGCTCCGAAAGCGTTGCGCTGCCAGACAATCACAATAAGCGCGAACGCAATCGCCCAGGCAGCTGTCCCAGCGAGACTGTGCGTGTATGGCATATGGTACAGGTCAAACGGCACCATTACAGTCGCTTCGGGATCGACACGCATCTTCTCGATCCCCGCCATCGCGAAGGCGAAGAAGGCCCAATCGACCAACTGGGCTGCGAAGAAAAGGGTACCGAGCTTCGGCGCGCGCGGACTGATTGCCGCTGCGGCAAAGGCTGGTGCAAAGTGACCGATAAACATGAAAGCGCCCCCGGCTTTGTCAGTTCGTGAAGCGTAACGTGACGTAAGTGGCAATCGCTGCGCTGGTCCCTGTTGCGAACATTCCCCAGATGATGTCGATCACCGTTATTTTCGTCGCCCAGACTTTAAACACCGCTTGACTGGTAAGGTCGAATGTCGCGTAGCACAGTGCGCCAAGCAGCACTCCGTTGAGCAATGCAGTCAGAACGCTGCCGCTTTCCACACCAGGCCGGACCGCGAACCAGACCATCCCTGCAAGATACACAAAGTAAAACACACCGGCCGCGCCCATGTTGAAATTCTCGGCCATGATCTCACCGATCTCCGGACGATAAAGATTGGGACCGGCCCAGCTTAGCCACATTGCATCCAGCATGCCGAACACGACTGCTGCCGAACCGTAAGCGATGATCCACTTCCGCATTTTATGATTCCCTGTTGATCCGCAGCCTTGACCGGGCAGTCTGGCGCCGTCAATGCTCCGACGCATGGACGAGGGAAACAGTTCCAACACGGAACAATCAGACATCGAGCAAATGAGCTTTGAACAGGCGCTTTCGGCGCTTGAAGGCATTGTGCAGCAGCTGGAACGCGGTGACGTACCGCTGGATGATTCCATCGCGCTTTACGAGCGCGGGGAAAAGCTTCGTGCGGCCTGTCAGAAGCGCCTTGATGCAGCGCAGGCCCGCATCGAGAAGATCGTGACTGGCGCCGATGGCAAGCCGAGCGGTACCGTGCCGCTCGATGCGGAGGGCTAGAATGTCGCTGGTGGGGCTTGATGATGATCTGCTTGCCAAAGGATTGAAACGCGTCCAGCGCGAGATCGATTCCGTTTTTGACGCGTTCTTGCCGGTTCTGGACGATACGCGTGCGCGACTGGTCGAAGCGATGCGTTACGCGTCGATCGGGGGCGGAAAACGCGTTCGTCCGCTGCTTTTGGTCAGCACCGCTGAGCTGTTCGGCGTAGACCGCACCGCCGCGCTTCGCGCTGGCGCTGCGGTTGAGGCGATCCATGTTTATTCGCTAATCCACGATGACCTGCCGTGTATGGACGATGACGATCTGCGCCACGGCAAGCCGACCTTGCACAAGGCTTTCGACGAGGCGACCGCAGTTCTTGCTGGCGATGCGCTGCACGCACTGGCTTTCGAGATCCTTGCCGATCAGGAAACAAGTGCGGATCCTTTCACCCGCTCCGAACTTATCGCCACGTTGGGCGAAGCGAGCGGAATGAATGGCATGGCAGGCGGCCAGATTATGGACATGGTCGCCGATGAAGAGGGTATAGACTACGATCTTCATGCGATCACGCGGCTACAGCAGCTCAAGACCGGCGCCTTGCTTGCTGCGAGCGTCGAGATGGGGGCAATCCTCGGCAAAGTGCCGCCTGAGGGGCGTGCGCATCTGCGCGCCTATTCGCGCGATATCGGCCTCGCATTCCAGATTGCCGACGACCTTCTGGATGTGACTGGCGATCAGGACAAGGCGGGCAAGGCGCTGCGCAAGGACGAGATTCAAGGTAAGCAGACATTCGTTACCCTTATGGGTGTCGACCCGGCCCGTGAGCAGGCGTGTGCTCTGGTCGATCAGGCGATTACACGGCTCAATTCGTATGGCGAAGAGGCCAAAATGCTACGTGCACTGGCACGGTTTATTGTTGAGCGTGATCGGTGAGATCGACTGGTCTGGCTGTGTCTTGCCTTGCGCTTGGCGTCGGCGCCTGCGGTGAGCTCGCAAGTGATTCTGAACCTGGGGCGATTGAGGCTGTGCCAGCTGTCCAAACCTCCGAACCACTTTTGGAAAGTTCAGTGTCCTCGGCCAGTGACCCTGCGTCCTGCGACCGCGATGCCGACGGACAAACCGCCTGCCTTGCGCAAACTTTCAAAGCCGACGCGTGTAACGAGGCAAGCGTGCTTGGTTCGATGTTTCGCGAGAACGAGAAAGAGGGCACCTACTCGCACCGCACTGCTTTCGGTGTCGACAGCGCATGTGTCGCCCAGATCAGGGCAGCCGCACCAAAGCGCCGTCTGCGCGAAGACGGGCGAGGTGCATTTGTCCTCGACCGAGAAGACGGATATCGCGAGACGCTTACTATCGGCCTCCAGATTTCCCAAAACGGATCGGTGGTCGAATGGGAGAGGGCCAAGGAATGAGCGAGCGCGTCGGAATCTATCCGGGAACTTTCGATCCGATAACGCTGGGCCATGCCGACATTATTCGGCGTGGTGCCAAGCTGGTCGACAAGCTGATCATCGGCGTCACTACCAATCCATCGAAGAATCCTATGTTCTCGAACGAAGAGCGCTTCGCGATGGTTAAACGCGAAGTCGCCAATCTCGGGCTTACCAATGTTGAAGTGATTGGCTTCAACGCGCTGCTGGTAAAATTTGCGGAAAAACAGGGCGCGACAGTCATTGTTCGCGGCCTGCGCGCTGTCGCCGACTTCGAGTATGAGTATCAGATGGCGGGAATGAACCAGCAGCTTGACGAGAATGTCGAGACAGTCTTCCTTATGGCCGATGTGTCGCTTCAGCCAATCGCTTCGAAGCTCGTCAAGGAAATCGCCCTCTATGGCGGTGACATTTCGCGCTTTGTCAGCCCGGACGTGCAAAGCGAGGTAATGGACCGCGTGGAGACAGTCGGGCGCAAGGGCGACTATTGACCTTTTGCGGCTGCGCGTGCGCATCTGTCGATTGAACGAACTTCATTCATTGAAGTGTCAGCCACACGCGTTTAAACCGGACCCAATTGGACAATAGTGACAGTCACCATGATCAGAAAAACTCTCGCCGGTCTTGCGGCCTACTCGCTGCTTGCCGTTCCAACGGCATCTTTCGCTCAGGACGAGGAAACGGAATCTCCCGAGGCTTCTGAGCCCACCGAAGCTCTCGAAGTCGCTAGGCCGCGCATCTATGATCCGATCGTTTACGACGGAACTCTCGATCCGGAAAACGTCTGGGTGCTCGATCTTTCGAATGGTGAGCGCGTCAAGATCCGGTTGATGGAGCAGTGGGCTCCCGGCCATGTCGAGCGGATAAAGGCGCTTACGAGGCAAGGCTTTTACGACGGCATCATTTTTCACCGCGTGATTGAAGGCTTCATGGCGCAGGGTGGCGATCCGACCGGCACCGGGCAGGGTGGTTCCGAATTTCCTGACCTCGAAGAAGAGTTCAACCCGATGCCGCATGTTCGTGGCACCGTTTCGATGGCCCGCGCTACCGATGAGAACAGTGCCAACAGTCAGTTCTTTATCGTTTTCTATCCAAGGTTCAGCCTCGACAAGCGCTACACCAATTTCGGCCGGGTGATCGATAATATGGGTGCTGTCGACGCAATCAATCGTGGTGAGCCTCCGCAGAACCCTACGCGCATCTTGCAGGCCTCACTGGCCAGCGACAATCGCCCACCGCCGGCACCACCAGCTCCCGCGCCGGAACCGGATATCACGGCAGATCTGCTGAACGCGCCAATCGCACAACAGTAGGGCTTTCGTAAGGCAGGTACTGTCGCTACGCGCATTTGCGATGCGCGTAGACCTTTTCGATTTCGAGCTTCCGCAAGAGCGGATTGCGTTGCGTCCTGTGCGTCCGCGTGACGCTGCACGTATGCTCGTGGTGCGAGCGAATGGTCCATTCGAAGATCGCGGCGTGCGCGATCTGCCAGACCTGCTTGAGCCCGGTGACGTGTTGGTCTTCAACGACACACGCGTCATTCCCGCACAGCTCGAAGGGCGCAGGGCTGGCGGTGAGGCCAAAATCGGAGCGACCCTACATAAGCGGATCGATTTGCGCCGCTGGCAGTCCTTTGTGCGTAACGCAAAGCGGGTGAAGGAAGGTGATACTTTGGTATTCGGGGGCGGCGTTACTGCTATCGCCGAGGCGCGACATGCCGATGGCAGCCTGACGTTGATGTTCGAAGGCGAAGAGCCGGTTGAAGTGCTGCTCGAACGGGCAGGGCGAATGCCGTTACCGCCCTATATTGCAGGTAAGCGCGAGGTCGATGCGCGCGACCTCGAAGACTATCAGACCATGTTTGCAAAAGAGGATGGCGCAGTCGCTGCTCCCACCGCCTCGCTCCACTTCACCGATCGGCTGGTCGAATCGCTTGATGCGCGAGGGATCGGCCGCGAGATGCTACGCTGCATGTGGGTGCGGGCACATTCCTACCGGTCAAGGCTGACGACACTGACGATCACGACATGCATTCTGAATTTGGACGTATTTCTGCAGAAACCGCCGAGCGCCTCAACGCAGCGCGTGTTGCAGGTGGGCGGATCATTGCCGTTGGTACCACGTCGCTGCGCCTGCTCGAAAGCGCGGCACAGTCCGATCGCTCGATCGCCTCGTTCGAGGGTGATACCGACATCTTCATAACGCCGGGGTACAGATTTCGCGGTGTGGACGGATTGATGACCAACTTCCACCTGCCCAAATCGACATTGGTAATGCTGGTTAGTGCGCTTATGGGCCGCGAACGTATGCTTGCAGCCTATGAGTACGCGATTGAGCAGGACTATCGTTTCTATAGCTACGGCGACTCGTCGCTCTTGTTGCCTTAGTGTCGGTCAAAACGGAGTTTGTGATGCAAGCCCGGATCCTCGACCGCTTTGCATGTAACGGATCAAGCTAACGATCTGATGGGACTCCTTCAGGCCGCTTACGCCAGCATTCACCGTCCTTGTTCTTCCTTGATGATTGCCAATCAAACCTGCTGCTCGGGAAACGGGATCGCTGTCCTCGTTGACATTGAGAAAGCGACTGCGAGGTATTTCCGGGATGTTGAGCTGCGATGTCGCGGGAGCATTAAACGCCACACCTTGCAACTGCATCCGTGAACAAACGATCTGTGCCAGCCCTCCGCCGAGAGAATGGCCAGTCACATAAACAGGACGATTTGGCCCAGCATCATTCAACGCTTGGCGAGTCAACTCCAGCGCGCCTTGGACCTGCTGATTGAGGCGGTGTAGCCCAGCCCGCAACGCCATCGCTGCACCCCTATTCAGCACAGTTGTTGCCGCAATGACCCGTGGGCCTGCAAAACCGGAGTCGGCCAAGACGTCACCTTCGTCTGTTTGCTCTGTGGTATCGTCGTCGGTCCCGGCGAACGCTATCACGATATAAGGCGATGAAACGTTCGCCAATTCGTAAAAGCTACCCTTAAAGCCACTTCTCAATTGGCCGTAATGCACTCGCCTGTGGTTTGCTAGCGATGGCTCGCGAGCGTAGTAGCTCGCGTTGGCGATATTGGCGAATTCAAGAATTGTCGGACAAGGCATACTGTGTCTCTTTCGATCAAATGTGTCGCGACTTGTGTCTTCCAAGTCTTTGACCACAACATGCGCCCAACGGAGTGATATCGTTTTGCGGGAATGTGGTAAAGTGGGAACGCCGAGAGTTCGACCGTCAACAGAGAGTCTTTAGGCCAAGTATCGTGCTTCCTTTGAAATCACGATAGGCTGTGCCAAATGGCGAGTGTGAGCGAACCAATCCTGAAAATCGAAGACCTCTCAAAGGTCTATCCCGGCGGCGTGAAAGCGCTTGATGCAGTTGATCTGGAAATCCGTAAGGGAGAGATCTTCGCGCTACTTGGCCCAAACGGAGCGGGTAAGACCACGCTGATCGGCGCAGTTTGTGGTTTGGTGCGGCCGAGTGGAGGCACTATCACTGCATTTGGGCACGATTTGGCGCGTGACTGGCGGTCCGCTAGGGCGAGGATCGGATTGGTTCCGCAAGAGCTCAGCACCGACATGTTTGAGACGGTCCATCGTGCGGTGTCTTATTCGCGTGGGCTTTTCGGCCATCCGCCGGATGGGACCAGGATCGAAGAGATCCTCAAGAGCCTGACACTCTGGGAAAAGCGCGACAGTCAAATTCGGGAGCTATCCGGCGGGATGAAGCGCCGTGTGCTGATCGCGAAGGCGCTCGCGCATGAACCCGATCTGCTATTCCTTGATGAGCCTACAGCTGGTGTCGATGTCGAGCTGCGCAAGGATATGTGGACCCAGATAGCGGCCCTGCGCGAGCGTGGCACGACGATCATCCTAACCACTCACTATATCGAAGAAGCGGAGGAGATGGCCGACCGTGTCGGCGTTATTCGCGGCGGGCAAATCCTTATGGTCGATGAGAAGACTGCAATGATGCAGAGGCTTGGGCGGACCGAGGCGGTGATCCAGCTCAGCGCTCCCCTAGTCGAACTACCGGCGGAAATTGCCCAATATCCGGTCGAACTACGAGCGGAAGGTATGGAGATTTGCTATCGTGGAGGCGATGGCAGCGGCAAGGGGCGCGAAGAAGTTGCAGACGTCACTAAGGCATTGATCCGCGCAGGCATCGACTATCGTGGGATCGACATCCACGATCGCTCGCTTGAAGACATTTTCGTCGGACTGGTTTCGAAGCAGGGGGCTGCGTGATGGGTTTTAATGCGCGGGGCGCCTGGTCGATCTATCAACGCGAGCTAATGCGGGCAATGCGCACAGCGTTCCAATCGATCCTGTCGCCAGTGCTCACGACATCGCTCTATTTCATCGTTTTCGGCACCGTCATAGGCGCGCGGATGGAGCCGATCGGCGGGGTGCCTTACGGCGCTTTCATAATTCCTGGCCTGCTGATGCTGACCCTGTTGGGGGAGACGACCAGCAATTCGAGCTTCGGCATCTATATGCCGCGATTCACCGGTACGATCTACGAGCTGCTCTCTGCACCCGTGGGTGTTGCCGAGACACTCATTGGCTTTGTGGGAGCTGCGGCAACCAAGGGACTTATCCTGGCTGCGATCATCCTCGGCACGGCTACGCTCTTTGTCGACTATAAGATCCAGTATCCCTTGTTTGCGGTGGGCTACATCATGCTGGTTGCAGCGAGTTTTTCGCTGTTCGGCTTCATTCTTGGCATTTGGGCCGACAGCTTTGAAAAGCTCGGGATCATCCCACTGTTGATCTTGACCCCGCTCACATTCCTTGGCGGTACATTTTACTCGATCAGCGAGCTGCCCGAGCCTTGGGATAAATTCGCGCTGGTCAACCCAATTGCCTTTCTGGTGAGCGGCTTGCGATGGACGTTCTATGGCACGTCCGATGTCTCGATTTACGTGTCGCTTGGTCTGACGCTCGGCTTTCTAGCTGTGTGTACAACGGTCATCGCGTACATCTTCAAGACCGGCTGGCGCCTTCGCGAGTAAGCGGTTTGTCGGCCTACATTCGCCGTTTATCGAACTCAAGGCACTGCCTGTCGATGCAGTTAAATTGCAACGAGGCATTCATCGAAACGAAAGCGTAGCGCACCCATTTCACTGGCGTTCTTGTAAGAATGAACACTGGAGGAATATAATGAAAAGTCAGAAGCTTGTGGCCATCTCAGCGGTCGCAGCCGCAGGTATGACAATGCCCAGCGTTGCCCAGGCTCAGGACGGTCAGGTCGAGCCTTATGTTGGCGTATCGATCGGCTATCACGATATCGGCACCGACATTCCAGATGACGATGGCGGCATATATGGTGTCGTCGCCGGTGTAGACGTACCGGTTGGTGAGACATTTTTTGTGGGTGCGGAGGGCAACTTCCACTTCGGTGACGGATTTATTGATAACGAGTACGGCATCGCCGCGCGTGCTGGCGTAAAGGTTGGTCGAGGGACGAAGCTGTTCGTTCGCGGCGGCTACCAAGAGGTCGATTTCGACTTCAGTCAATTCGCTCCAGTCGCTCTGCCAGCAGGCTTCGACACTACAGATGGTGATTATCTCGTTGGTGCGGGCGCCGAGTTCGGCCTGGGCAACGGTCCGATCAAGCTGCGTGCTGGCATCGACACGATTGCGTTCGACTCCACCCGCGTAACGGGTGGTGTGTTGTTCGCATTCTAGGCCTTTCCCCCTGAGGCCGAAAGAGAGGCGCGGGTGGCTTGTGCTGCCCGCGCCTTTTTTCCTTTAAGCTGTGCATAGGGTGACATATGCAGCGGACGACTGTAAGCGCCGCGAGCTTATGTCTAAGCGTTTTTCCTTTTCTCTTGATGCTACACACGGCCGGGCGCGAACTGGCCGAATTGAAATGCTGCGCGGAGAAATCCGGACGCCGGCCTTCATGCCGGTAGGGACCGCAGCGACGGTCAAGGCCATGAAGCCCGAAAGCGTGCGCGCGACAGGGGCCGACATCATCCTTGGCAACACCTATCATTTGATGCTGCGCCCGGGCGCGGAGCGCGTTGCAAAGCTTGGCGGGCTTCACAGATTCATGAACTGGGATCGTCCGATCCTCACTGATTCGGGCGGATATCAGGTGATGAGCCTATCGGACCTGCGCAAGCTGACCGAGGAGGGTGTCGAGTTTCGCAGCCATATAGACGGTTCGAAGCATATGCTGACGCCGGAACGCTCGATGGAAATTCAGCGGCTCCTCGGGACTGATATCGTGATGGCCTTCGATGAATGTCCGCGTGCCGACCGCCCGCGCGACGAGATCGCAACCAGCATGGAACTGTCGATGCGCTGGGCCAAGCGCAGCCGCGATGGCTTCGACAGCGGTGAAGAGCATGCTTCACGTTCGGCGCTGTTTGGCATTCAGCAAGGTGCTCTTGACGAGGATCTGCGCAAGATAAGCGCGGGCAAGCTTATTGATATCGGCTTCGATGGTTATGCGGTCGGTGGGCTCGCCGTGGGTGAGGGTCAGGAGGCCATGTTCGGCGTTCTCGATTATGTGCCTCAACAGTTACCGCGAGATCGCCCACGTTACCTCATGGGAGTAGGCAAACCCGATGACCTGGTCGGTGCGGTTGAGCGGGGCATAGATATGTTTGATTGTGTGCTACCAACGCGTTCAGGCCGCAACGGTCAGGCATTCACCTGGAATGGCCCGATCAATCTCAGGAATGCTCGCTTCGCCGAGGATACCGGGCCGCTTGATCAGCGATGCGACAACTACGTCTGCCGTAACTACAGCCGCGCTTACCTGCACCACCTGATAAAATCGGGTGAAATGCTCGGCGCAATGCTTCTTACTGAACACAACCTGGCGTTCTACCAAGCCTTGATGCAGGCGATGCGCAATGCCATTGCGAACCAGAAATTTGCCGCATTCGCAGCCGATTTTCGGCGCGACTATCTTGGAAGTTCGTGATTGATGCCCAAAAGTCCTGAAGACTGCGAGACGATGATCGATGTGCGCGTCGGCGTCGATGCGACCGACCGCGAGCTCGTGGCGCTGCTCGACAGGCGGTTCGGTTATATGCGGGCCGCAGCACGGATTAAGCCGTCTCGCGATGCCGTGCGCGATGAAAAGCGCAAAGCACATGTAATTCGCGAGGCTGTCAAAGACGCGGAGGCCCGCGGTATTCCAGGCCAAGTCGTAAGCGATCTATGGGAACGGTTGGTGGAAGCCTCAATCGCCTATGAATTTGAAAAGTGGGATCAAATTCGCAAGTAACGCATTGAGTTAACCTGCCTAGGAATCACGGAAGGGGCGGTCCGCTTGGGCTACCCTTTTCGTTTGTCAGAACTGGTGACCTATCCCACAAAAGAAAAAGGCGATCCCGAAGGACCGCCCCAATTCTTAGACTGAATTTCGCAGATTAGCGCGAGTAGAACTCGACCACTAGGTTTGGTTCCATCGTAACTGGGTAAGGCACCTCATCAAGCTTCGGTACACGGGTGAAGCTAACTTTGTCGTTGCCGTCAGGGGCGACATAGTCCGGAATCTCACGCTCAGGCAGGCTCTGCGCTTCGATCACCAGCGCCATTTCCTTGGCCTTGCTGCCGAGGCTGATGACATCACCAACGTCGCAGCGACGGCTCGGAATGTTGCACTTCACACCATTCACTAGGATGTGCCCATGGTTCACGATCTGGCGCGCAGCGAAGATAGTCGGTGCGAACTTGGCGCGATACACGATCATGTCGAGACGACGCTCAAGCAGGCCGATCAGGTTCTGACCGGTATCACCCTTCATCCGGGTGGCATCCTTATAGGTCGAACGGAACTGCTTCTCGGTCACGTCGCCGTAATAGCCTTTTAGCTTTTGCTTGGCGCGCAGTTGCAGGCCAAAGTCGCTCATCTTGCTTTTGCGACGCTGACCGTGCTGGCCTGGACCGTAGGAACGCTTGTTGACCGGGGAATTCGGGCGACCCCAGATGTTTTCACCCATCCGGCGGTCGAGTTTGTACTTGGCGCTTGTGCGCTTCGACATAAGTCTTTCCTTCAAACTTGCTGAGCCATCCCAGCGATGGCCATTGAACCCGGCATCGCTCTGTCCAGCCTGTGCGCTGAACAGGGCCGCCGCTTCACCGGGGTGCGGAGCCAATTTGCGAACGGCGCCATTAGCAGGAATAGACGTTCCGTCAAGCTTTCCGCGAGCTGTTTAGCGCGGAACGGGAGAGGCTTTATGGATCAGCTGCGCGGTTTGCGCTCAAGTGTGCTGAGGATACCGCGCAGGGTGCGCACTTCGAGGTGATTCCACCCTGGTTTGGTGAGCACACTACGTAGAGTGCGGCGGGTGGCCTCAGCACGCGGTTCGGGGAGGAAGTAGCCCCGCGGGGCAAGCAGCTTCTCAAAATGATTGACCAGCCCGTCGAGCTCATCCTGCGGCGCCGGCGGGAGCAGTTCCTCGCCAACCGTCGGCTGCACGAGAGTTTCGCTCTCGCTGTCCATCTCGTGAGCGATCCGCGACCACTCATAGGCACACAGGATCACCGCCTGGGCAAGGTTGAGCGAACCGAACTCAGGGTTGATGGGCACGGTCAAAATATGCCGCGCGAGCGCCACATCTTCGGTCGCAAGCCCCGAGGCCTCGCGCCCGAATAGAATCGCACTGCGCCCAGGCTCAGCGTGGATTTGTTCGGCGGCCCCGTCTGGTCCAACCACCGGCTTCGTCACGCCGCGTTTGCGAACGGTCGTAGCATAGACTTGCGCGCAATCAGCGACTGCTTCGGCCGTGGTTGTATAGACCGTGGCCTGTTCAAGAACGATATCAGCACCGGCTGCGGATGGGCCTGCAGACGGATTGGGCCAGCCGTCGCGTGGGTTAACCAAACGCAGTTCGGTCAACCCGAAATTGAGCATTGCGCGGGCAGTTTTGCCGATATTTTCGCCCAGTTGCGGACGCACCAGCACGATGATCGGTCGGTTGTCAGCGGACATAGGCCGCGTCAGTCCTTTGCAGCTTCGGCAACTGTGTGAGCGAATTCTTCGAAATCGCGCGCTTCGGAGAAATCGCGATAGACGCTGGCAAAACGGATATAGGCGACGCTGTCGACCTGCTTTAGCCCGTCCATTACCATCTCGCCGATCCGAGCCGAAGGCACTTCGCTTTCGCCAGCGGTTTCGACCTGACGCTGGATGCCGGAAACAAGTCGGTCAATCCGCTCCTGCGTTACCCCACGCTTGCGGCAGGCAAGTGCTACCGAACGTTCGAGCTTCTCGCGGTCAAAAGGCTCGCGTCGTGCGTCCGAGCCGTTTGCTCCAGCCTTTACGATCACAACTTCGCGCAATTGGACGCGCTCAAAAGTGGTGAAGCGTGCTCCACAAGAGCTGCACTGCCGTCGTCGTCGGATCGACGTGGCGTCCTCGGCAGGCCGACTGTCTTTGACCTGACTGTCTTCGTTTGCGCAAAAAGGGCAACGCATTTAGATGCTTACTTTCGCAACTTGACGAACTGGTTCAGAGTCCAGGATAGACAGGAAAGGCCGCGCATAGATCGGCGACGCGTGAACGGACGCTTTCCTCGACTTGCGCGTCGCCTTCAGGGCCATTTTTTGAAAGGCCATCGACAACTTCGGCGATCAGCGTGCCGATCTGGCGGAATTCGACGGGACCAAACCCGCGCGTCGTACCTGCTGGAGTCCCGAGCCTGATGCCGCTGGTGACGAAAGGCGAGCGGGTGTCAAACGGAATACCGTTCTTGTTGCAGGTCAGCCATGCCCGATCGAGGCCCGCTTCAGCAGCTTTGCCAGTCACATCTTTAGCGGTGAGGTCGACCAACATAGAGTGGTTATCTGTCCCGCCGGAGACGATCCGCAGACCGTTTTCTTCGAGGCTCGCCGCCAGCGCGCGAGCGTTTTCCACGATCCGGTGAGCGTAAGTCTTGAACTCTGGCTGGAGCGCTTCACGAAAAGCGACCGCCTTGGCTGCAACTACGTGCATCAATGGGCCGCCTTGCAAGCCAGGAAACACCGCCATGTTGAGCGGCTTGGTGTATTTCTCGTCGTTCCAAAGCATGATGCCGGAACGCGGACCGCGCAGGCTCTTATGCGTGGTCGAGGTGACTATGTCGCAATACGGGAAGGGCGAGGGGTGCGCACCGCCAGCAACGAGGCCCGAAATGTGGCTCATGTCGCATAGCAGGATCGCCCCGACCTCATCCGCAACCTTGCGGAACGCAGCGAAGTCCCAGATTCGCGAGTAGGCCGTGCCGCCGCAGATAATCAGCTTTGGCTTGTGCTCGCGTGCGGTCGCGGCGATCGCATCCATATCGATAAGTTCGTCGCCTTCGGTCACGCCGTAGCTGACCGGATTGAACCACTTCCCCGACATGTTCACCGGTGAACCATGCGTTAGGTGACCGCCCGAGTTGAGATCCAGGCCCATGAAGGTATCACCCGGCTCAAGCAGAGCAAGGAACACGGCCTGGTTCATTTGGCTTCCACTGTTGGGCTGCACATTGGCATAGTTGCATCCGAACAGCTGCTTGGCGCGCTCAATTGCCAACGTTTCGACAACGTCAGCATAGTCGCAGCCGCCGTAATATCGCTTACCCGGATACCCTTCGGCGTACTTGTTGGTAAAAACGCTACCAGTTGCCTCAAGCACCGCTCGGCTTGCGATGTTTTCGCTTGCGATCAGCTCGATCTTGTCACGCTGGCGGGAAAGCTCGTTCGAGACCGCTGCTGCGATTTCAGGATCGGCGGTTGTGAGATCGTCGTTCCAGAACCCGTCCATTGGGTTCACTACGTCGGAGGGTGCGGTGCTCATTGATGGGTCTCAATATGATCAGGCTGGATTGGCGGATTGCCGAGCTTGGCGACGCGGCGCTGATGACGTCCACTAGGATCGCCGGCGTCAGCAAATTCGGTGTTGAGAAATGTAGCTACGCAAGACTTCGCCATTTCGATGCCGGTCAGACGCGCACCAAGTGCGATTGCGTTGGCATTGTTGTGTTCACGGGCGAGTGCGGCGGAGAGTGGCTCTGAAACCAGCGCGCATCGCACGGCGGGGTGGCGATTGACGCTGATCGAGATGCCAATGCCCGATCCGCAGAGAGCGACACCCGCTTCTGCAGTGCCATCGGCGATTACCTCCGCCAGTTTGTAACCGTAATCGGGGTAATCGACGCTCTCCCCCGCATCCGGCCCAAGGTCAGCGACCTCATGGCCTTCATCCATGAGCCATTCGGCGAGGGCGGCCTTCATCTCGGTTGCGGCGTGGTCTGAAGCAATGGCAATACGCATAGCGCATTACATAGGCACGCGAAGCGATTCTCTCCACCCCGGTTAGCCCGCTTTTCGACGGTCAGAGGAGGGGCGCAACTTCGCTGGGGATACAAGCACGTCGATCTGGTCAAGTGAGCTTCTTCGCTAGCCACTTCCAGAGCTTGTCGACTTCCTTTGCAGCCTTGCCCGAAGGATCAATTTCCGCTGCTGTTTCACCTTTTGCGGAGGAGCGGTGGAAAGCGGCGCGATCGCCCAACTCGGCGGGGCAGATCTTGAGACCCATTCCAGTTGCGGCCTTGCGTGCCTCTTTGGAGAGCACAGTCGCGCCGGCAGGCACGGAGTTCAGAACCACGTATCCGGGCTTCTTCGCGAAAGCGACGAGATCAGCGATCGGTTCGAGCGCATGTAGGTCGAAAGCTCTTGGTTTGGAGGGGATCAGAACGACGTCGGCATGTTTGATTGCCTCTCGCGCGGCGGCGTCCGCGTGCGGGGGCGTGTCGATAACCATGAAGTCCATCCCGGTCTTCGCTGCACTTTCAATTGTGCGGCCAAGCCGCGCAGGTGGGCTGGTCACCACCACTGGAAGGTAGTCCCCGCGCCAGTCGCTCCATGCGGCAGCTGTAGCCTGAGGATCGGTGTCGATGACGCAACTTTGATGTCCGGTCCGCGCTGCACGAGTCCCTATGTGAACCGCTAGTGTAGTTTTGCCAGAGCCGCCTTTCTGGCTGACGATGGCGACGACTTTTGGGGCAGCGGTAGTGGGCATATTGGTGACCCCTCTCTAGATGAGCTTAAAACCGAAGCTGTCAGTATTCGCCATCGCCCGAGGCCGTTTCGACGGCCGAAGCGCCATTTTCCAAACGCCTGTATTCGCCGAGTTCGCTGATGAGATCAGGCAAGCGGCTCATCACAATCGCCATGGTCTCGTCCATATAGCGCTGATTTGCCGCAGCGAAATCAGGGTGTGATACAACATCTGCGCTTTTGAGCATGAAGCTCTGGCCGGTGTCGGTCGATACAAAGGCGAGAATGTCGCGCAGTTCCTGCTCAGAGAAGACTTCCGAAAAGGAAATCGCCCAACTGTTCATCAGATCAGGGATGGCCTGCTTGAGGACAAGGTTAGTCTCTTCAGAGATTCTATCCTGCCACGCTTGGATAATCGCCAATGCACCCTCATCATCGACTTGCCCGCGAAGCGTTTGCAGCATTTGCGCTTCCATCTGCTCAGCTACGGCCCGGAACATGGGTTCTCTCGTTTCCTCGGGATACGACCGTGCGAGAATCTGGTTTGCCAGATCAATCCGCGTGCGATCCACCGCCGCAGGCGACGGATCGTTTTGCTTGTTGGCATATGCAGGCACGTTCGCTGCGACAGCCAAAGCCGTAGCGACCAGCAAAATGCGCAATGTCATCACTGATCCAGGAAAGACCGCATCTTGCGTGAGCGGCTCGGATGCTTGAGCTTGCGCAGCGCCTTGGCCTCAATCTGACGAATACGTTCGCGCGTCACCGAGAATTGCTGGCCGACTTCTTCGAGCGTGTGGTCGGTGTTCATCCCGATGCCAAACCGCATGCGCAACACGCGCTCTTCGCGTGGGGTGAGCGAGGCGAGGACGCGGGTGACCGTTTCCTTGAGGTTCGCCTGAATCGCGGCATCGACCGGGATCACGGCATTCTTGTCCTCGATGAAATCGCCGAGATGTGAATCTTCCTCATCGCCAATTGGCGTTTCGAGGCTGATCGGTTCCTTGGCGATTTTCATCACCTTGCGAACCTTTTCGAG
>JBCCVO010000026.1:0-32527 GCA_039195235.1 Pseudomonadota bacterium | reverse complement strand
TCGGTCACCCAGAGGTTTACATCATGATCCTGCCGGGCTTCGGCATGGTCAGCCAGATCGTCGCGACCTTTTCGAAAAAGCCGGTCTTCGGTTATCTCGGCATGGAATACGCTAAGGTCTAAATCTGTGTGGTCGGCTTCATCGATTGGGCACACCACATGTACAACTACGGCCTCGACGTGAACACGAAGATGTACTTAACTGCAGCGACTTTGGTGATCGCCGTGCCTACGGGCGTGAAGATCTTCAGCTGGATCGCGACGATGTGGGGTGGCAGTCTTGAATTCAAATCGCCGATGGTCTGGGCGCTGGGCTTCATCTTCCTGTTCACCGTTGGCGGTGTGACAGGTGTGATCCTCGCCAATGGCGGTATCGATGATAACCTGCATGATACCTACTATGTCGTGGCGCACTTCCACTACGTATTGTCGATGGGTGCGGTGTTCTCACTGTTCGCGGGTTTCTATTACTGGTTCCCGAAAATCAGCGGCAAGATGCACTCCGAATTGCTGAGCCACATCCACTTCTGGGGCTTCTTCATCGGCGTGAACGTGATCTTCTTCCCGCAGCACTTCCTCGGCCTGCAGGGCATGCCGCGACGCTATCCGGACTACACCGATGCGTACACGTATTGGAACGAGATCAGCACGCTTGGTTATGCCATCATGGCGGTGTCGATGCTGGTTTTCTTCGTGAACGTCTTTTACTCGCTTGCCGCGGGCCGGAAGCCTGGCAACAACCCATGGGGTGAAGGCGCGACGACGCTTGAATGGACTCTGACGAGCCCGCCGCCGTATCACCAGTTCGAAACGCTGCCCGTGATTGAGGATCATCACGATTACCACGATCATATGCCGCGCGAAAACAAGCCGGCGACCGCCTGAACTCGGTCAGGTTGGGGCCTCGCTCCGACGCTGGACAGATAGAAACGGGAGGGCGCGCCGGTCAGGTGCGCTCTCTTTCGGATAAGAGACACGAACGAAACCGTTACCATGGACGCAACAGCTCAAACACAGGGGCAGGCCCCTGCTCAATCGGCAACACTACCGACAGAATGGCGTGATTTCTTTACGCTTACAAAGCCGCGGGTGATGACTCTGGTAATTTTCACGGGCATCTGCGGCCTGTTGGCTGCGCCCGGCAGCATCCACCCGATCCTCGGTTTCACTGCAATCCTCGCGATTGCGATGGGCGCTGGCGGTTCGGCGGCTCTCAACCACTGGTGGGAAGCCGATGTCGATGCGGGTATGAAGCGCACTGCCAACCGTCCGCTGCCCACGGGCCGGATGCGACGCGAAGACGCGCGCGATTTTGGCATTTTTCTCTCGGCCGTATCGGTCGGCATGATGGGCGTTGCGGTGCACTGGCTCGCTGCTGCCAGCCTTTTCGTCGCCATTATCTATTATGCCGTGATCTACACAATGTGGCTGAAGCCGCGCACCCCACAGAACATCGTTATCGGTGGCGGCGCAGGCGCGTTCCCGCCTTTCATCGGCTGGGTCGCTGTGACCGGGGAGATCACGCTGATGCCGGTTCTGCTGTTTGCGATCATCTTTATGTGGACGCCGCCGCATTTCTGGGCGCTCGCGCTATTCATGAAGTCTGACTACGCCAAGGTCGGCATCCCGATGCTGCCGGTGGTCGCAGGCGAGCGTGTGACGCGTAATCAGATCTTTGCCTACACAGTATTGCTCGCTCCAATCGCCATTGCCCCATGGGCAATCGGTGCGACCGAATGGGTCTATGGCAGCGTCGCTGTCGTGTTGTCGCTGCTGTTCCTTGGGCTCGCGATGCCTGTGTTCACGCGTGAATGCGGCGAGAACAACGCAATGATGGAAGAGAAGCGTCTGTTCAAATTCAGCATTTATTACCTCTTTATCCTGTTCGCCGCTCTGGTCGCTGACCGGACGCTGGCCGCACAAGGATTGCTCGGAGGCGTCGCGTGATGACCCCCGACGAGGAAACCGAATTCAAACGTCGCCAAAAGAGCCGCAATCTGGTTGTCGCGGGCGCGCTGCTGTTCTTTGTCGTGCTGTTCTACGCCATCACCATCGTCAGGCTGGGCGAGTGATATGAACACTTCAGCGCCGATCGAACTTGACCGCCAGAACCTGCGCACCGGAATGCTCGCGCTGCTGGGTGCGGCGTCCATGGTCGGGCTCGGCTTCGCATCGGTGCCGCTCTATCGTATCTTCTGTCAGGTGACCGGCTTCGGCGGAACAACGCAGATCGCGAGCGAATATGAGGCTGACCGAGCCGCGCAAGCCGCGACCGGAAAGACAATGTCGATCCGCTTCGACGCTTCGACAGCGCTCGATGTTCCTTGGACTTTCCGCCCGGCGCAATCGACCGACACGGTCCAGATAGGCCAGCGCGATATCGCGACCTATGTGGCTAAGAACCACGACAATTCGCCCATCACCGGGACTGCGACGTTCAACGTCGAACCGGCGCAGGCGGGCAAGTACTTCCACAAAATTCAGTGCTTCTGCTTCACGGAACAGACGCTGCAGCCGGGACAGGAAGTCAACATGCCCGTGCTGTATTACGTTGACCCCGCAATCCTCGAAGACGAGTTCATGGTCGACGTTGAACAAATTACGCTGAGCTACACTTTCCACCGCGCGAAGGAGCCCTTATCGTCGGCTCTGGATCGTTCGAACTGATCAAACAATACGCATCCTAGGGACGGAAGAGACCATCATGGGCGGCAAAGTAAACCACGACTATCACATCCTCGAACCGGATATCTGGCCGCTTATCGGCTCAATGTCGGCGCTGGCATTCACCAGCGGTATGGTGCTGAGCTTCTATCCGGAGCAATTCGGCACGGCGAGTTCGGTGGTCATGTGGGCAGGTCTCGCTGGCCTGATCGCGACCTTTTTCATGTGGTTCAAGAACGTGACGGTGGAAGCGCAGCGCGGCGATCATACGCCCGTGGTTCAGTTGCACATGCGTTATGGCATGATCCTGTTCATCGCGTCCGAAGTAATGTTCTTTGTCGGCTGGTTCTGGAGCTTCTTCGACTTCGCTCTGTTCCCGACGCCTTTGCAATATGACGCGGCAGCGGATGCGACGACGAGCTTGTTTGGCGAAACCGGCGCTGCAGCAACGCTTGTTCCTGCAGGCATGGAAGTACTCGACCCGTTCAGCCTTCCGCTGCTCAACACGCTGATCCTGCTATGTTCGGGTACCACAGTGACCTGGGCGCATCACGCGCTGATCCATGGCGACCGCCAGGGTCTAAAGCAGGGCCTCTGGGCGACCGTGGCACTCGGTATCCTGTTCAGCGCCATCCAGGCCTACGAGTATAGCGTTGCCCCGTTTGGCTTCGGCGGAAACACCTATAGTTCGGCGTTCTACATGGCGACCGGCTTCCACGGCTTCCACGTTCTGATCGGAACGATCTTCCTCGCCGTATGCCTCTACCGCGCGTATATCGGCCACTTTACCCCGCGCCAGCACTTCGGTTTCGAAGCCGCGGCGTGGTATTGGCATTTCGTCGACGTTGTGTGGCTGTTCCTGTTTATCGCTATCTACATCTGGGGCGGTGCGGGAGCCGAATACCACTGATGCCAGACTGGGAACTTGCGCAGGTCAATATCGGAAAGCTTCTGAAACCAGAAGGGGATCCTTCTATTCAGGAGTTCTTTGACAACCTTGATCGCATCAATTCCCTGGCCGAGCGATCAGACGGTTTCGTCTGGCGTCTGAAGGATGATGACGGGGAAAACGCGACCGGGATTGCCGTCTCCCCCGATCCTGCACTCATCATCAACATGTCAGTCTGGAGAGACGCGGATGCGCTTTTCGACTTCACCTACAAATCGGCGCATACGCCGGTAATGGCAAAGAGGCGCAACTGGTTTACCCGGTTTCAGGGGGCGTATCAGGCGCTTTGGTGGATTCCACAGGGGCATCGTCCCAGTATTTCGGAGGCCTTGTCAAAGCTCTGGCTGATCGATCATTTCGGGCCGTCCCCGCAAGCCTTCACCTTCAAGGTGCGTTTTCCGGAGCCTGGTATAGATGCCCCTCCTGTGGATCATGAACCGGACCCATGGTGTGTCGGGTCTGCCTGAAGCCCCGCTCTGGAAAAGCGCTATGTCCGGTTCGTGTCCCCGTTGCGGCGCGCCGAGCCTGTTCGAAGCGCCAGCGCGTGTGGCGATCCGCTGTGAGAATTGCGGGTTGGAGCTGGCGACTCTGGAGCGCGGCGGACGGTTTGCCGGGCTCGTTACGATCCTTGTCGCGGCGCTGCTGATTGCGCTCGCCATCGGCGTGGACATTACGCTGCGTCCACCGTTCTGGCTGCAGGCGGCTATCTGGGGGCCGGTGACGATTGTTGCGGTTATCGGGGTACTCAGATTCTACAAGACCGCGCTGCTTTATCGGCAATATGAACTTCGGGCTGAGCGGGAAGAAGTAGGCAAATGACGCGTGTTATCCCGATCATTCCTACGATCCTTGTGCTGGCCGCCGCCGCGATCATGGTGTGGCTCGGTTTCTGGCAATTGGGCCGCTCGGATGAAAAGTTCGCAATGATCGAGCGTTTTTCTGCGATCCCGGACGATGTTCCGGCTGTGCCGTTGCAAATGGATAGAGCATGGGCGGATGAGCAAATGTTCACTCGCGTCGCTTTCGACTGCCTTAGCGTCACATCGATGCGCAGCACCGCCGGTACAAGCGCGCGCGGAGCAAAGGGCTTCGCGCACATCGCCAAATGCGAAGCTGGTACATCGGTCGAGGTTGCCCTGGGCTGGGCGCGCAATCCGGCGGCACCCGATTTCGCGGGCGGAACGATAACCGGCTTCGTTGACGCTAGCGGCAAGATCGTGGCCGACCCAGCGCTCGCGGACCTCGAACCGCTCGCAAAGCCCGACCCTAACGACCTACCTAACAACCACCTCGCCTATGCCGGACAGTGGTTCTTCTTCGCGCTTACCGCGCTGGTGATTTACGGTTTTGCGGTAAGATCGCGGATGTCCAGACGCTCCAAAGGCTGACTATTTGTAGAGTCCGTCTCGCAAATTGATGCCGTGCTCCAGCCACACTTTCATCGCGCACAACATTGCGGTCCAGCCCTCGCAGTTGAGGTAGGATCCGCGCAGAGCTCCATCGGTCTCGCGCCAGCCTTCCTCGATAATCTCAACTAGGGTGCGACCGTCATCGGTTGGCTTGAACAGGAAGGTGACTGTGGTGCGATAGTCCGCCTCGCCATGCTTTGCCCCGATCTTGCCGCTGTCTCCTTCGTAGGCCGCCCATTCGAACACGATTTTCTCATTGGGCACCACTTCGATGACGTGAACCGGGAACGCGCCGGGGAAATCGTGAAAGTCCCACATCACCGTCTTGCCGGACTCCATTCTCCCTTTTGCCCCACCGGTGGTGAAGAACTTTGAGAGCTTGCCGGGATCGGCCACCGCTTCGAACACTTCCTCGACAGGCTTGGCTATCCGGCCTGAAACGCGAAAATTGACCTCCATAACGAGTCTCCCTTGAGTCGGGACACATTATGTTATAAAAATATAACATGTCAATCGAGACCGATCTAGACCGCGTATTCAAGGCGCTGGCCAATCCCGTCCGGCGGGAGATTTGCGACCAGCTGAAGTTGCGCCCGCTGACGACCAAGCAGTTGTGCGGATGCTTTCCAAATCTCGACCGCTGTACGGTGATGCAGCACTTGCGTGTACTCGAACGGGGTGGGCTGGTCGTATCGGTCCGAAAGGGACGGGAGCGCTTCAACTACCTGGATGCGATGCCAATCCAGGCGATCCACGAACGCTGGATCGGACCGCATGCGGCCCGCGCTGCTGCAAACTTATCGGATTTAAAGGCGGCGCTTGAGCAGATGACCGAAGTGAAAACTGCCGGGTGAGCATTGCCCGAGGGCGCATGCCCCGCTAACCGCAGCGCACCTATGGAATATGTCTCAACCCGGGGAAGCGCCCCGACACTCGATTTCGAAGGGGTAACCCTGGCCGGTCTCGCCAGCGATGGTGGGCTGTATCTGCCGCGTGAATGGCCGCGCATGGGCGAAGCCCAGATCCGCGGCCTGCGTGGTCTCGCGTACCCCGCGCTTGCGGCGGAGGTCATGCGCCCGTTTGTGGCAGGCAGTCTGTCAGATGATGAGCTAGATGGCTTGTGTGATGCGGTTTATGGCGATTTCGGTCATTCGGCTGTCACTCCACTTGTGCAGATGAATGAGACGCAGTGGTTGCTTGAGCTGTTTCACGGCCCGACCTTGGCGTTCAAGGATGTCGCGCTGCAAATGCTCGGTCACCTGTTTGAGACGTTTTTGTCCCGCCGCGATGCGCGCCTGACGATTGTTGGCGCTACATCGGGCGATACCGGCTCCGCTGCGATCAACGCGGTGGCCGGGCGCGATCGGACCGAGATTTTCATGCTCCACCCTAAGGGCCGGGTTAGCGAAGTGCAGCGCCGCCAGATGACGACGGTGCGCGCGCCCAACGTCCACAATGTCGCCATCGATGGCAGCTTCGACGATGCGCAGCGCCACGTGAAGGCGATGTTCTCTGACCCGGAGGTCAACGGGCCGCTCAACTTGGGCGCTGTCAATTCGATCAACTGGGCACGGCTGATGGCTCAGGTGGTCTATTATTTCTATTCTGCACTGCAGCTTGGTGCCCCGGATCGTACCGTCGCCTACTCGGTGCCAACCGGTAATTTCGGCGACGTGTTCGCGGGCTATGTCGCGGCGCAGATGGGCTTGCCAATCGAGCGTCTGATCGTGGCCACCAACGTCAACGACATCCTCCACCGCGCGCTGAGCGATGGTGACTATTCCGCTGGCGGTGTCACCCCAACTATCACCCCATCGATGGACATTCAGGTCAGCTCCAACTTCGAACGCTTGCTGTTCGATTGCGGCGGGCGCGATGGCGAAGCCATGGCCGAGCAAATGCGCGGTTTCGATACGACTAGCGGGATGCAACTTTCCAACAGCCAGCGCGAAGGCGCGGGCAAGCTGTTCACCAGCCTGCGTGCCAATCAGGATGAGACGTCTCGCGCGCTGCAATGGGCGTATCGCAAAGCAGCGCAAGTGATCGACCCACATACCGGCGTTGGGTTACATGCAAGCCTGGCAGCGAGTGCCGATACGCTCGTGCCCGCAGGTGTACCCATCGTTACCCTCGCAACCGCGCATCCGGCGAAGTTTCCTGATGCGGTCGAGCGAGCGATCGGCGTGCGGCCTTCTCTGCCGTCGCGCGTCGGCGATCTTTTCGGGCGCGAAGAGCATTTTGTCGAGCTTGCTGGCGATTACGAAGCTTCGCGCAGTTTTGTGCTGGAAAACGCAGTCACTTCCGCCGACTAATGGCGAGACTCTCGTCTCAACCGCTGGTAATGGAATGCTCCGGATGGGATGCCTACCGCCTGCTCGATAGTGGAGCGGGACGCAAGTACGAGGCGTTTGGCCCGTACTCTTTCATCCGCCCAGAGCCTCAGGCGATGTGGCAACCGCGCCTTGATGATTGGCCCGCTGATGGCGAGTTCGTGCCCGGATCAGACGAGGATGGTGGCGGGCGTTGGCGGTTCGATAATGAACCTCATCAAGATGGCTGGGAGCTGGCGTGGAACGAGGTTCGCTTCACCGCGCAGCCGACGCCGTTCCGTCACCTGCAATTCTTCCCGGATATGGCTCCGGTGTGGGACTGGATGCGAGGGAAGCTGAAGGGGCGCGAGGATGCGGAAACGCTCAATATGTTCGGCTATACCGGGCTGGGTTCGCTCGCGCTGAGCCGTCATGGGAGGGTTACTCATGTCGATGCGTCTAAAAAGTCGGTCGCTCAGGCCCGCGAAAACGCAGCTCTCTCCAATATGGAAGACGCGCCGATCCGCTGGCTGGTGGATGATGCCGCAAAGTTCGCAGCGCGCGAAGTCCGGCGAGAGCGCCGCTATGACGGGATCATCCTCGACCCGCCGAAATTCGGCCGAGGCCCCAAGAACGAGACTTGGCGTCTGGAAGAAGGTTTGCCGGCGCTTGTTGGTGATTGCGCCACGCTGCTGGATGGCGACAGCCGCTTCCTGTTCCTGACCGTCTATGCCGTGAGGATGAGCAGCCTCGCGCTGGCCGGATTGCTCGAGGAAAAAATCCGACACCTGCCCGGTATCATTGAGCATGGCGACCTTGCTGTGCGTGAGGAAGGCGAGGCAGGCCGCCTTTTGCCGACCGCGATCTTCGCGCGGTGGAGCAACTCATGATACTTCCGCTTGCGGCCTTCATGCTGATCGATCAGCCAGACATGTCAGTGACGGAATCACCGCCATTTGTTTTTCGTATACCTGATCCGACGTCTGAAACACCGCTTGCCGAACTCGAGTTCTGCACCGACACAGTTACCTATGTCGACATCAGCTTCGATGAACTGCGTCGCGAATTCTCATTGCAACTCACGCTTGCGGAAGAGGCCGGGCGTCGACTTGGTGAGATCACTGCCGAACACGTCGGGACGCAGTCCCAAGTCGTCATTGGCGGCGAGGTGATCATCAGCCCACGCATCAATTCTGCTATCTGGGGCGGGTCATTGTCGATGACTGGCGGGGATTCGATTGCGCAGCTTGAACAAATGCGGCAGGCGGCGCGCGGCCACTGTTCTCTCCCGAAAGCCGAAACCGAATGACCGATTCGCTCATCCTTGAAGTCGCCGATCTCGAAGTCGATGTCCTCACCGGTATCTACTCAGAGGAAACGGGGAAGCCACAGCCGCTGCGAATCACAATGCAGGTACGCTATGATGTCGCGGATCGCTATGATCCCGATACACCGCTTGACGCGTCCAAGAACTATATGGACTTGAAATTCGCGGCCACCGAAGGCTTACCCGAGGGCTTGCATTTCAAGCTGATCGAAGCAGTGGCCGATCACATTTGTGAAACGCTGTTCGTGCAGGATGCACGGGTGCAAGCAGTGACCGTAAAAATCGTAAAGCTCGCGATTGCTGAGGCAAACGAGAAAATCGGCATCACGTTACACCGCGAGCGCCCGGCGGGCTAAACTCGAACCATGCAAGCAGTCTATAAGATAGAGATGTTGCCCGAAAGAAGCCTGGCATCCACCGCAATTTTTCACGAAACTCAATTGAAAGGTCTGGCAGAGCAGATCGCCAAGCCCGAGACCACAGAACTCGCGATAGTTATGCCGCTTGCACCCTCGGATCACGACGATTGGCGCCGCACCCTTGCTCGGGATCTTGCTCGCGAACATGCTCCTAAGCGAGTGAACGTGATCGCAGTTAACGATGACAGGATCGAGAAAGAACTGCTGGCATATTTGAGGGATGCGCCCGGCGTGACCGGGCAGTATCTTGCTGCGCATGAGTGATGCTTCAGCCCGCAAACCCGACCTGATGCTGGTCAATCCTGAGCCACGACCACTTGTCGACGCCTTCAAACGTCGGATCACTTATCTGCGACTCTCGGTTACTGATCGGTGCGATTTGCGCTGTTCATATTGCATGCCCGAGCGGATGACTTTCCTCCCCAAGAAAGAAGTTTTGACACTGGAAGAGCTTTATGAGCTGGCAACCGGCTTTATTGAAAGAGGCGTGACGAAAATCCGCATCACTGGCGGGGAGCCACTGGTGCGGCGTGACATCACCGACCTTTTCAACGTACTAGGCCGCCGGTTGGGTCCAAAAGGACATGGCGGTCTGGAGGAACTGACGCTCACCACAAACGCAACCCAGCTTTCCGGCCACGCGGATGCGCTGGCGAAGGCAGGCGTGAAGCGGGTGAATATCTCGCTCGACACGATCAATCGTGAACGTTTTGCCAAATTGACGAGGCGCGATGCGCTGCCTCAGGTGCTTGAGGGGATCAAGGCAGCGAGCGAGGCGGGCCTTAAAGTCAAGCTGAATGCGGTCGCGCTGAAAGGCATAAATGAGCAGGAGCTGCCCGACCTGATCGGCTGGGCGCACGGGCAGGGACACGAGGTGACCCTGATCGAGGTGATGCCGCTGGGCGAGGTCGAGGAAGACCGGCTCGATCACTTCCTGCCATTAAGTGTGGTGCGCGACCGGCTGGAAGAGCGCTGGACGCTGACCGATAGTGACGCGAATACCGGTGGCCCAGCGCGCTACGTGGATATTGCGGAGACCGGCGGAAGGCTAGGCCTGATTACGCCGCTGACCAACAATTTCTGCGCTGGTTGCAACCGACTGCGGGTAACAGCCACCGGGCAGCTGTATCCTTGCCTTGGCGGAGCAGAGCGGGTCGACCTGCGTGGCGCCATGCGCTCCAATCAGCCACAGGTGAACCTCGCCAAGGCGTTGAACCAAGCGATGATGATCAAGCCTGAGCGTCACCACTTTCAGATGGATGAACGCGGCGCCGCGCCCGCGCAGCCGCGCCACATGTCAATGACAGGCGGCTGAGCCCGCCATGGCAGTGAACATTGTCTTTCTGGGCCCTTTGCGGGATATGGCAGGCGAAGACAGCTGCGAGGCGCCCGCACCGCTGGACTGGGACGGTTTACTGCAGACCGTGGGGCCTGAAGTTGCCGAACAGCTGACAAGTGAACGCGTCAACATTGCCTGCAGCGGCAAGGTGCTATCCGACAAAACGGCTCTTAATGCGCGTGATGGTGACGAGGTGGCCCTGCTGCCGCCCGTATCCGGCGGCTAGGCACGCGACGTGCTCGACATTCGTTTGCTGACGGCTTCATTCGATCCAAACCCTGTGATCGACGCTCTGATTGCGCACTCCCCTGATGCTGGCGGGATTGCGACTTTCGTTGGGAAGGTAAGGGCGGGCGGCGAAGTCGAAGCGCTGGAATTGTCGCATTACGAGCCGCTGACTTTACCCAATATGGAGGAGCTGGGCGCTCGGACGCTTGAGCGGTTCGACCTGATGGGATTGGTCATGCTGCACCGGGTCGGAGGAATGAATCCAGGCGAGCCGATCGTCTGCGTCTCCGCCGCCGCACGTCATCGCCGCAGCGCGATTGAGGCGGTCGATTTCTGCATGGATCACCTGAAAAGCGCAGCGTGGTTCTGGAAACGCGAACTGCGTGCGGGTGAGTGGCAGTGGATTGAACCTCGGGCCCAAGATCACACAGATCTTTCGCGGTGGGGCGGCTAAAAAAGCACCAATTTGATCCAGATCAAGGCGGGCTTTCCAGCAACGTGCCATTCCCTTTGTCAACGAAGGAGAACACCCGATGAGCAAGCACGTCAAAGACATTGTAGCCCGCGGCGAGGCTCGGATTGTTGAAGCGCCTGTTATTGCGCCGCGCCATCAGGTCGAGGTTGATCGCAATTTCGGACTTCCCACGGGTCTCTATGTCGGGACAGTGGCATGCTATCTCGCGTTTCTCGCCATTACCGGTGTTGCATTTGCGACCGCGACATTGGGAATTCCGATGGCAATCTTTGGCCTGTTCATAGTTGCGGGGTTTGGCGTGCCAGCGATCTGGGTGCGCCTCAAAAAGAATGGCCTTGAAAAGAACGATACCCGACCGATGACGATGGGTGCGTTCGAGGCCAAGGGCATCATGACCCATACCGGTCGCCTCGCACCGCGCGATGCTGCGGTCCAGGTGCTTATCCTGCCGGTGCTTATCGTAATGTGGGCGCTGGCGGTGGTTACAATCGCCGCCCTGGTCTGATCAGTCCCCCGATCAGAGCCATGATGGCCAGTGGCGAGGGTGCCTTACGCCATCATCCTACCCGATATCACCTGCAGCTGCGCGGGGTCGACCAGTTCGATCCCGCGCTTACCCTTGCGCACGATCGCGCCGATGTCTTCCAGCTCGCCAAGTTTGCGAGAGACAGTCTCGATCGTCAGGCCGAGCATGTTGGCAATCTCGCCGCGGGTCAGCGGCAGGTCAAACTCGTCCGCGAGATGGCACGAGGACTTGCTTGCCGCTGCGGCGAAATCATGCAGCAGTGCTGCCAGTCGTGCCTCCGCGCTTGAGTTGGCGGTGAGTTCGAGCAGGCCTCTAGTGGCGAGCAGGTCTTCCTGACTGCGACGCAGTAACGCGCGAGCGAGCGCCGGGTAATCGTTGAGCGCGCGCTCGATATCGCGCCGTGCAAAAGTGCATAGGCGGCTCTCGGTGAGCGCTACTACGTCATGATGGGCGAAAGGTGCGAACAGCTCCCCGACAAAGCCTGCCGGATGGACCAGTGATAGGATCTGCTCGTTGCCATCCGCATCGATCGCCGACACCTTCAGCGCCCCGCTGATCAGGGTGGCACAGGCTGCATCTTCGTCACCTGCCGCGAAAAGCATCTCCCCGCGCTTCAGGGTACGGGTCCGCCCCGCTGCCGACATGGCTTCGCGCTCGTCGTCGGTGAGGACCGAGCACGCCGCGGTGTCTTTAACCGGGCAGGTTTCGCAAGCGAGGTTCATTGATCCAAGTCTTCCCAAAGATCAGCCAGCGCGCGATCCTGCTCAGACAACAGGTCGAGCACAAGCGCGCGCGCAGCAGCCATTTCGCCATAAGGTGCAAAGGTTATTGCGGAATCTGCGGCAAGGCTATCGAGATCGCCTAACGTAATTGCGGTTTCGCTGCGCAAAGAGGTTAGGCCGGAAAGGGCCACCAGGGCGTCACTATAGGCCAGGCTGTTGATCGGAGCGCCGCGCGCTCGCATTACCGAGTTTGCAACGCCAGGCTGCGCATCGGCGAACGCCTGATGCGATTGGGACGCGCGCTCCACCAACTGAGACACGTCTTGCGATGACGCGATCGGGCGAATCGGCGGGGCCGGATCGGGCGAACTTACCGCAAATTGTCCCTGGAATCGCTCAATATCGCGGACAGCGAGTGATGGGTAGCGGCCATTATCGCCAGCGCAGGCGGCGACCAAGATCGCCGTGAGTGCAATGACCGAAAAATGGAGTTTTTTGCGTCTCATAATTCAGCGTCTACCTAACATGACAGTGCAATCCGGCAAAGCCGCCTAACATCAGCGAGCATACGAATTTCTGGCCATCTTTGCGTTGACTTGGCGGCCCCTATCCCTTAACGGCACGCTTCTTTCCGGCGCTGCAAATTCGCGGCGCCGCATTGCTGTTCGGACTTTGTGGTCTTATTTACGGGTTTCGAACACAGCCAAGATCGAGAGTAGAAAGCCATGTTCGCAGTAGTGCGCACTGGCGGCAAGCAATATCGGGTTGCCGCCGGAGACAAGATTGCCGTTGAGAAACTCGCAGGCGAAGCGGGTGATACGGTCACGCTGGGCGATGTCCTGCTGGCAGGCGAAGGTGACAGTGTCGCCGACGCTTCTAAGGTCACCGTTTCGGCAGAGATCATCGCCCAAGCTAAAAGCGAGAAGGTCGTCGTTTTCAAGAAGCGTCGCCGTCACAACTATCGTCGCAAAGCCGGTCATCGCCAGCAGATGACGCTGCTGCGCATCACCGATGTTGGCACTGGCGCCAAAAAGGCTCCTGCAAAGAAGACAGCCGCTCCGAAGACGGAAGATGCTGCAGAAGCCAAGGCTGCACCGGCCAAGAAACCGGCAGCGAAAAAGGCTCCCGCCAAAAAGGCAACCGAAACCAAGGCAGCTCCTAAGGCTGCTGCTGCGAAGAAGGCTCCGGCAAAGAAGGCAGCAGCCAAGAAAGCTCCGGCAAAGAAGCCGGCAGCCAAAGACGAAACCAAGTAAGAGGCAATTGAACCATGGCACATAAAAAAGCAGGCGGTTCATCGCGTAACGGTCGCGACTCGGCAGGTCGGCGTCTGGGTGTGAAGAAGTTCGGCGGTCAGGATGTGATCGGCGGCAACATCATCGTGCGTCAGCGCGGCACCAAATTCTATCCGGGCAGCAATGTTGGCATGGGCAAGGATCACACCCTGTTCGCACTTGGCGACGGCGTAGTCCGATTCCACAAAGGCAAGCAAGGCCGCAAATTCGTGTCGGTGGACATTGTGGCGGAAGCTGCCGAATAACCGGACGATTCGATAACGGGATCGTCCTCCAGGATGGTCCTAGCCGGGTCTGACCGGCACTCGAGAGGGAGATGGGGCTTTCCTGATACACAGGGAGCCGGTCTCCCCTTTTTCGTTTTCCCTCTCCAGTTGTCGAATTCCGGTTCGGCAATTGAAATCGTCACATACGGGCTTTAGTCAGCCTGCATGGGGCGGAGCACTTCGATAAGGAGAGGCAACGATGTTCCATCGCAGCGAAAGACTGCTTTTACGGCCGATATGGCCCGAGGATTGGCAAAGCATATTTGGCGGGATCGCCGACGAAGGTGTCGTCCGCAATCTCGCCAGCGCTCCCTGGCCATATCGTGAAGACGACGCGCGCGAATTTGCGAGGCGGGGCTGTGATCCCTTGCGACCGCGGTTCCTGGTGACATGCGCGGATAATGCCACTGTGGTCGGTTGCATCGGTATCGACAAGGTCGAAGAGTATCCCGACGCCATCGAAATGGGATATTGGATTGCGCGCCCTTATTGGGGCCTTGGTTATGCCACTGAAGCGGGCCGGGCGGTTCTTGAAATCGCGCTCGCGCTTGGGCATGAACGTGTCGTGGCGTCGCACTTCCTCGACAATCCGGCCTCGGGCAAGGTTCTGAACAAGCTTGGCTTTGAACCGACCGGGCGGATTGTCGCACGCCACAGCTGCGCGCGAGGCAAGAAAGCGCCGACAGTGGAGTATGAGCGGGAGCTCGAAGTCGAACGAGTATTGGAGAAACGTGCAGCCTGAGCGCGTGCTAGGAGTGTTCAGGCGGCTTTTCTCGGACGCTCTTCGATAGACATTACCGCGTTTGCATAAGGGCTCTGCCATTTCTGGATCAGCACCCTGTCATCGTTCTTCCAGGGATGAAAGCCGGGCTTAAGGATGGCGGCCCATTCGTCGAGCATACGGCGCATTATGCCGGGCTTGCCCCAAAGGTACCAGCTGAGTTTCACGCGGGCCTTCCAGCGGGGCATCCCGTCTTTCTCCAACAGACCGATTGCATCGCGAACCCGGTTATTGAAGTATTTGCGAGTGATGATCAGCGCGACCAGCGCCCGAGCCCGATATCGTCTGAAGCTGCTCCAGTCGCGGGTCGCATGCAGCCACACATCATAGGCAAGGCCCTTGTGCTCGATCTCTTCGGTTGCATGCCAACGCCAGATTTCGCCTGCGACCGGATGCGCGCCATCCAGATATCGCGGATCGGCCAAGAGATGGTGCGAAATGATCGCGGCGTAGTGCTCAAGAGCGACTGTCACGGCGAGGTTGAGTTCGCGCGGGCGGTTATCTGCCAGCGCCAGCATTTCCTGGATGCCCTTGTCGATCGAGGCGATATTGAAGCCATGATCCTCAACCAGCCGGTTGAACGCCACATGCTCGCGCGTGTGGTTTACTTCCTGCATGCAGAATGCGCTGATTTCGCGCTTGAGCTGGTCAGGCACATTCTCACGAAATTCGCGGACCGTCTTGATGAAAAACGCCTCGCCCCGAGGCAGGCTGGCCGAGAGTGAATTGAACCAGGCGGTCGCAACCGGATCGTTCGAATGCCAGTAACGTGGAACGATCGCTGTTCGATCGAACCGCTCATCGCGGACATTCAAGGCATGGTCGGAGGGCGTCGCCTTCGCGCGGGCTAGCTTTTCCTGCGCATAAGGCCCAAAATCGAAAGGAATACTGCCGAGTTCGCTGGCGCTGCCAGTATCAAGAGAGGTAAGCTTGTTCATCAATCGCACTTTCGCTAAGCGCTGTAAATCATGAGTGATCGCAAAAGGTTAACGCCCGAGGAGTCGCGTAAAGCTGCGCTTGAGGCAGCGCGTGCGTTGCTGATCGAGACAGGTCCGCAATCGGTGACGCTTAAGTCGGTGGCGTCGCGAATCGGTCGCACGCATGCCAATTTGCTCCATCACTTCGGGTCGGCATCGGGATTGCAGAAGGCGCTGGCGGAGCATCTCGCGCGGACTGTTTCCGAAACGATCATCGATGCAGTTCACGCGAGCCGCGCTGGGCTGGGTTCGGCGCGCGAAGTCGTGGATCTTGCTTTCGATGCATTCGATCGTGAAGGGGCGGGCGCGCTGACAAGCTGGATGCTGCTGACCGGCAATGAGGACGCTCTCAATCCAATTATTGGTACTATACATGACCTTGTTGATGAGATTGCGCCCGAGGAAGCCGAGCACGAGGGTGATGAGCAGCGCGTGCATCGTGACACGCTCAATCTGGTGTTGCTGGCGCTCGGTGATGCTCTGATTGGCGCTGCGCTGGCCAAGTCTCTAGGGCTGCCGCGCGATGCGGCACGGGCGCGGGCTGAGGCGATGCTTGAAGCGTCGCTGGCCGAATATCAGGAAGGCTGAGCTAGTCCGACGCTATCCCAGCACTCTGCCAATCGGGTAGGGAGGTAGGGTCGAGATCGGCAACACGCAGGTGATCAACTGCAAGGCCCATATCTGGGTAAGCGGCCTTGCGTCTCTTCTCACTTGAGTCTTCGAGTGATACCACCACCAACCGGCGATTGACCTTTTGCCGCCAGTTCATTCGTGCGGTGTTTTCCTGCCCGACATAGCACCCCTTTTCGAAGCTGACGCCGTTCAGCTCGACCGCGTTGGCTTCAAGCCAAAGAGTATCGCCAAGCTCCGCGCGACCTTCTGGCACACCGAGCCGCAGGCGATGCGCGAGATAGCAGTCGTCTGCAAGTGCATCCGCATCAGAGGCAGCGGCCAGCCAGCGATAGCCTAACGCAGGAAGGCGTGGATCGGAGCCCGCTCCTTCGCGCAGCTCCTCGCTCCAATGCACGGCCAGTGTTTCGTCGCGCGCAATCTTGATCTTGCGGCGGAGGCGATAGAGTGAGAGGCGCTTGACAAGATCATCGGCAAACTCGGCTTCGCAATCGATCAGCAGAACGCCGCCTTCACCATCCCAGACGAAGAAGTCGAACAATGCCTTGCCCTGCGCTGAAAGCATTGCGGTATAGACCGGCAGGTCTCCCGTTACATCATTGGTTACGAGGCCCTGAAGAAAAGCCGAGACATCTTCTTCGGCATCCGCCGGGGCAAGGCGAATGATCGCGCGGGATGTCAGATGGGTGCCAGTCACTGCGATTTCACTCTTTCGATAACGGCGCGGGCCAGACGTTCGCCCAGCTCCGGTCCTTGTTCGGGATAGAGATAGGGTTCGATCAGCTCGGCTTCCATAAGCAGCAACGATCCATCCGTGTCGCGTAGCATATCGATCCGGGCATAAAGTGGCGTTTCGAACGGAATGCTGGCGAGAATCGCGCCCGCCGCTGCGGCTTCGTCCGGCGATGGCGCATGCACGCTTTCGCGCCCGCCATAGAGCGACTGGATGCGGTAATCGCCAGCAGCAGGTAGCTTGCGCAAGGTGTGCGACAACTCACCGCCGATGAAGACAAAGGACAACTCGCCTTCTTCGGCGATTGCGGGCAGAAAAGGCTGAAGCATGGCGGGGTGATCAAAGCTCCACTTCGCATCAGGCAGCGATCCGCGCGAGAGCAGTTCCTGCTCCAATGCGCCTGCGCCGACCTGTCGCTTTACGACGATGCGGTCGCAGTCGAATGTCTCCATCGCCTCAATCGCGCCTTTCGCTGTGACCACCTCGCGCCACAGCGTCGGGATGGTGCGCGCGCCAGCCTCGGCGAGATCGCGAAGATAGGTCTTGGTCGCGTTCCACCTCACGATGTCGGCGGAATTGCAGATGGTGATCCCGCGAGCAGCCAGCTCGTCGAGCTTCTCAAGGAACCTCACCGGCTTGTCCTGATAGTTCCACGAAGTGCCGAGCATCACCAGATCGACCCCGTCAAAAACCTCCAGCCCTGCTTCCCAATCGACAACGCGCAATTTCAGCCCGTGCGTCGCAAATGCAGGTTCGATCGCGGCGATCATAAGGTCGTGCTCATAAGCGTCTTCGCGCCGCAACCCTTTGCCGGGCAGGGTGGTTTCGCAGGCGAGAAATCCGATTACTGTCATGCGATGCGTCTATTGCCGTTGAGCCGGACTGGAAAGAGGGCGCAGGCACCGCTACGAAAATTTCCGATGACCGACAGAATTACGATACATCGCCCTGACGACTGGCATCTGCATTTTCGCGATGATGACATCATGCGCGGCGTGGTGCCATACACGGCACGGCAGTTTGCCCGCGCGATCGTGATGCCCAACCTCTCACCACCGGTGACAACCGCCGCACTGGCTGCGCAATATCGCGAGCGGATTCTCGCTGCGGTGCCCGACGGTGTGAAGTTCACCCCGCTGATGACGTGTTATCTCACCGATACCACCGATGCCGAGGACCTGGCGAGCGGGCATGCGGATGGCGTGTTTACGGCCGCCAAGCTTTACCCAGCCAACGCAACCACCAATTCCTCTGATGGCGTGAGCGACGTGGAGCGTATCTACCCGGTGTTTGAGCGGATGGAGGCCGAGGGCATCGTCCTTTGCATCCATGGCGAGGTGACCGACGCTGATATCGATGTGTTCGACCGTGAGGCGGAGTTTATCGAGCGGCACTTACAGGCGATCGTTGGTAACTTTCCCAGACTAAAGGTCGTGTTCGAACATATTACCACTATGGACGCGGTCGCTTTCGTCCAGGGCGCAAGTGAAAACGTCGCGGCGACGATCACTCCGCAGCATCTTCATATCAATCGCAATGCGATGCTGGTCGGCGGTATTCAACCGCACAATTACTGTCTACCGGTCGCCAAGCGAGAGACGCATCGACTGGCCCTGCGGAAGGCGGCGACGTCAGGATTGCCAAAGTTCTTCCTGGGTACCGACAGCGCGCCGCATCTGCGCAATATGAAGGAGACCTCATGTGGCTGTGCGGGCATCTTCAACGCACCGTTCGCGCTGGAAAGCTATATGATGGTGTTCGAGCAGGAGGGGGCGATCGACCACTTTGAAGGCTTCGCTTCGCTATATGGGCCTGCGTTTTATGGACTGCCGGTGAATGAGGAGACGGTGACTCTGGAGCGGACCGAAGTGGTTGTGCCTGAGACGCTGGAGCTTGTCGGCGAAGAAATTGTACCTTGGCATGCCGGGCAAACACTCGCCTGGCGGCTCGCCAGCTAGGTGGTAGTCGCCGCTGCTTTTGCGCGACGTGAGCGGTTCCAGAGGTCACCAGCGAAGATCGCGACCGCAATCCAGATCAGGACGAAACTGCCGAGATGCGCTGGCTTCAACTCTTCCTCGAAAACGGTGAGGCCCAACAGGAACACGATGGTTGGTGCAAGGTACTGGATAAAGCCCAGTGTTGAGTAACTCATACGCCGCGCGGCCAGTGCAAACAGCAGCAGCGGTACGGCGGTAACCACGCCTGAAAAGACGATTACCACGCTCAGAAACAGATCATTGCCAAAGGCTGAGCCAGCGGAGGTCTGCGCGTAATACCAGACGATTCCAGAGGCGGGCAGCAAAAGGATCGCGCTCTCGATTGTCAGACCTGGAAGCGATCCAACGGCGACCTGTTTGCGTACGATACCATAAAGGCCAAAGCTGAAAGCGAGCGTGAGACTTATCCAAAGCGTCGTAAGTGCGCCCGCCGCGAGAAGCGCTACGGCTGATGCTGCGATGACGACCGCGAGCCACTGCAATCTGGAAAGCCTTTCGCCAAGGAGCAGCGTGCCGAGGAGTACATTCAACAGCGGATTGAGGTAATAGCCGAGGCTGGCGGCGTAGACCTGCTCCTGCATGATAGCCCAGATATATACGAACCAGTTGAGCGCGATCAGCAGCGCACTGGTTAGCAACATTAGCATGGTCTTCGCGCTGGCAACGGCCTCGCGCAAGTCTGAAAACTGGTGACGCAGCGCCACAATCAGCAGACAGAGCGGCAGCGTCCAGATGATCCGCCAGCCCACAAATTCGAACGGTGGGATGCTGGAAACTAGCAGCAGATATACCGGCAGAAACCCCCAGATGATGTAAGCGCCAAGCGCTGCGGGAAGCCCGGACGGTTGGCCGTCCGCGCTGGCGTCTGTTGGGGCGGGTGAGGGAGCTGCGGAGCTTGCCATGCGAGCCTGCGCCTAGGCCTACTGAATACGTCGCGCAAGCTCGACGTGTGTAGTCAAAATCGCCAGAAATCTGAACAATGGCTTTCGGACCGGATTGCGGGGCATTCAGCTATGAGGGTTTATAGATGAACAACATCGACGAAAAGGCATCTGTCAGGATGTACTTTATCAAAGTGTTCAACTTGGGCCATTCCCACCAATGGTCTGGGCGCGGCTACCACCAGCTGCGGAAAGCGCTCTCATACCGGTCCGGTATGGGGGCGTTTTCATATGTGTTAACCAAACCGCGTCATAGCGGTCGGTATGCGCGTCCTATCGTTCAACCTGATGTGGCTCACGCTTGCGGTTCTCGCCCTGTCATCGTGTAGCGACGATACGCAGCCGATCAATGCGGATGGCACGATAGGTGTCGATCCGCTTGTCGCCCGCGCGCTGAACGATCCGCTGATGGTCGACCCCGATCTAGCCTATCGCAATGAGGCGAATGCGGCGATCACCATCCGCCACGACCACGCGCTCCCGACCTTCGCCGCGACTACCGAAGCCAGCCAGAGAGCGCGTGAAGTGGCGCGACTTGAGTTGCTCGACGGCGGCTCGATCAGTAATCTGCCTGCTGTGACCATCGATGAGGGCGTATTGCCCATCGGCGGGCTTTCAACCGCTGGTGAGATTGTCGAAGCGGTTGGCGGCCCAGGTAGGTGCACTGACCGGCTGGGTGAAGGTCTCGCATGGGCGGCACGGATGCCCGAAGTCGCGCAGGTCATGCCGCATGGCATGGTGCAACAGGCGGCGGGCGTTGACGCAGAAGGATGCACCGTGCGTGTTGTTCGCTATCTGACTCCAGTCGCAATCGAAGATGCGCTTCAATATCATTTCAACCGAGCAGTTCGCGCACGGCTCTCAATCACACGGCTCGATGATCCTGAGGCGATCCTTCAGGCTTCGCGCGGTGATATGAACTTTATCGTCCATGCACGCCCAGCTGCAGGTGGCATGAAAGCCATCGATCTCGTCTATTGGGAAGACTGATCTAGGTCTTGAGGCCGATATCAATGTCCGCGCGGGGCTGCTCCATTTCGGTGCTTGCAACCGGATAAGCACAATAGTCCGCAGCATAAAAAGCCGCCGGACGGTGATTGCCAGATAGCCCGATCCCGCCAAACGGAGCCGCTGACGATGCACCATTGGTGGGCCGGTTCCAGTTGATGATTCCCGCGCGGATGTTCGCCCAGAACCTTCCATAGTCGTCCGGAGAGCCACCGATCAACGAGGCCGACAGGCCAAACCGCGTGTTGTTCGCTTCCGTGATTCCTGCATCTAGATCCGGTACGCGGATCACTTGCAGGACGGGACCAAACAGCTCAATGTCCGGACGATCTGGAACGTCAGTTGTGTCAATAATGCCGGGCCTTAGGAATGGCTTGTCCGGATCTGTTCGACGCAGGTGAGTCAGAGGCTTGCCGCCTGCGGTGACCAATGCGAGAAAGCTCTCTCCCAGTCGGTCCGCCGTGTCATTGTCGATCACTGGACCCATAAAGGGCTGCGGCTCGTCCATCGGGTTCCCGACGATCAGGCTTTTGGTTAGCGGCAGGAGCTCCTTCATCAAAGGTTCGAACATGCTGTCCTTGACAATCAGTCGGCGGGCAGCGGTGCAGCGTTGTCCGGCTGTAGTGAAGGCGCTTTGCACAATAAGCGCTGCCGCATCCTTCACCTTGGGCGTGTCGATCACCACAAGCGGGTTGTTGCCGCCCATTTCCAGCGCGACGATCTTGCCCGGATTGGCCGCGAGCTTGCGGTTGATCGCGATCCCCGCATTGGCCGATCCGGTGAACAATACCCCGTCGATACCTGGATGTGCGACCAGCTCCTTACCTTCGTTGGGCCCGCCGATCACAACTTGCAGCACGTCGGCTTTCAGTCCGGCACGGTGAAAACACTCGACCAGCTTTGCGCCGACCGCCGGGGTCTTCTCCGATGGCTTGAACAGCACCGTATTGCCCGCGATTAGCGCGGGGACAATGTGCCCGTTGGGAAGGTGCGCGGGGAAGTTGTATGGGCCGATCACCGCCATCACTCCGTGCGGTTTGTGCCTTACAGCCGCGCTCCCTTGCAAAGCACTGTCGAGCTTTTTCTTGCCGGTCCGTTCGGCGTAAGCATTGATCGAAACCTCGACCTTGTTGATCAATGCGTCGACTTCGGTGCGCGCTTCCCACAAGGGCTTGCCGGCTTCTTTAGCGATCAGCTCAGCGAGCTCGTCGTGATCCTTGCGCACCTGATTGGCGAACCGGCGCATCATTTCCATGCGATTGGCTAGCGGGCGGGCGGCCCATTCTGGCCAAGCGCGCCGCGCGCGGCTTACGGCCTCGCCAACGTTGTCATGTTTGCCACGCCACAACTCTTCGTCCGTCGCTGGCGCGTAAGAGATGAGTGTATTTTCGGTGGCGGTGTCAGTCATAGGCTTGGTTGTTGGCGGGGAGGTAATCGGGCAGACGTCGAAAAGATAGGGCTAAGATGTGGATAGGGAATTAGCCCGGGCTGCTAACACGCTCTTTTCCCCGGCTTTCATGCTCTTTAGGAGTTATCTCGCATCGCCTGCCGGAATGGGAGGCTCTCCATGGGCATCGCCCATGCGGCGCAGGGCGGCAACTTTAGCGTTGAGTGGCCCCCAATCTTCGCGCTCGACGATGGCGGACCAGATCGCCTCGACTTCCTCGATCAGCATGCTTTGGGGAGCTTCATCTGACCAGTACTCGTGCGAGTTGTCGGTGGGTGTGAATGCGGTAAGGATATCAGCAAGCTCGCTGTCTGTTTTGCCGCGTTTGCCACGGTGCGCGAAGAAGAAGGCGTCTGGTCCCAAGCGACCTTCGCGCATCGTTTTTTCGCACGCCGCTACAAGGATGCTGTCGGTTTCAATCCCTTGCGATTCGACGCCCAGCCGCCAGCACCATCGACGCGCGATTGCCCCCATGTAGAGTTCACCAAAGCGGTTCATCGCCGCAATCAGCGGCTCGCTATCTGCCAGTAGACGCAGTGCCACAGCCAATTGCCCGCAGTTCCAGTGCAACGCCTCAGGTTGGCGACCGAATGCGTAAAGACCACCATGATCGAAATAGGCGGCGGTGAAGCTCGGGTCCCATGTCGGTAACCAGCGCCATGGGCCGTAATCAAAGCTTTCGCCGGTGATGTTCATATTGTCGGTGTTGAGCACGCCGTGGACGAAGCCTGCCACCATGTAGCTGGCTGCAAGGTCGGCCATTCGTTCGACCACCTGATGGAGCAGGATCACCGCAGTCTCATCGCGCCCCGGAACGTCTTCGGGTGGCATAGGACCGGGAAAGTGTGCGAGGCAGTAGTCGACTAGCGCCTCCATCTCATCGCGTTGTTCAAAAGCGAGCAGGCGCTGGAACGTTCCAATGCGGATATGTGAATGCGAAAGGCGCACCATCACCGCCGAGCGAGTGGGGGAGGGCTCATCTTCGCGATGCAGGCTGTCCCCTGTTTCGATGATACTGAACGTCTTGGAGGTGTTTACGCCAAGCGCTTCGAGCATTTCGGTCGCGAGGACCTCGCGCACGCCGCCCTTCAGCGTCAGCCGCCCATCGCCCAACCGGCTGTACGGGGTCTGCCCTGAGCCTTTGGTTCCGAGATCCATCAACCGATCATCGGCATCGCGCATCTGCGCGTACAGGAACCCGCGACCATCGCCGATATCGGGATTGTACACCCGGAACTGATGCCCGTGATATTTGAGTGCCAGCGGCTGCGGCAGATTGTCCTTCAGCGGATTAAATCGACCGAAATGCGCGGCCCATTGACTGTCGCTCAATCGGCCAAGGCCGATGCTCTCAGCCCAGCGATCATTGCGAAAGCGGATTAGCGTTTTCGGAAAGTCCGCCGGTTCGACAGGGTCACCCAACCAATCGGCCAAAGTCTCGATTGCCGGGTCAGGCCGGTAACTGCCATGTTGCGGTTCTGCTCGCATACCGCGATATTGGGCGCAAGCGGCTGCCGGTTCAAGCGCGGTGGCCAAGCAATGCCAAAGGATTATTGCGCTTAATGGCCACTTCGTATCAAGATCGCAGCTGGACGAGCGGCGACGGGCTCACTCTGTACTATCGAGACTACCCGGGGCCTGAAGGATATTCCGGGCCTCCAGTTCTTTGCATGCATGGGCTGACGCGCAATTCGCGCGATTTCGCCGACCTTGCTGATCATCTCGCGAAAAACCGTCGGGTGATTGTGCCCGAAATGCGGGGGCGGGGCATGAGCGAATACGCGCCCGATTCCGATACCTATAATCCGCTGGTGTACGTCGCCGACGTCGAAAAGCTGCTCGTAGAGGAAAGGATCGAGCGGTTCATTTCGATAGGCACGTCAATGGGCGGATTGATGACCGTGCTGCTGGCGCAGGCCAAGTTGGGGCGGATCGTTGCCTGCGTGATGAACGATATCGGGCCTGAGGTCGAAGCGTCCGGTGTTGAGCGGATTTCGGGCTATGTCGGGCAGGGGCGCAGCTATCCGACCTGGCTGCACGCGGCGCGCTCTCTTTGCGAAGTGCATGGCGCCGCCTTTCCGGACTACGATCTCGACCAATGGCTGGAAATGGCCAAGCGCACGCTTGTTGTAAGTCAGAACGGGCGGATTAGCTACGACTACGATATGGCAATCGCGGAGCCGTTTTCGAAACCCGGTAACGCTGCTCCTCCCAATCTTTGGCTCGCGTTCGAGGCGCTGCGCGACGTACCAATGGTGCTGGTTCGCGGTGAGCTGTCCGATCTGCTCACCCCCGAAACCGTCAGGCAGATGGGCGTGCGTAATCCAGCGATGCGCACTGTCACCGTACCTCGCGTTGGCCATGCGCCGACGTTAGACGAACCCGAAGCGCGCGAAGCCATCGATGCTTTGCTGGCCGACGTAGAATGATCTCAAAGCCTAGAATACTGCACTGCCATTCGACGTTCTCGGCAGGGGGCAAGGAGCTGCGCGCGGTCCAGCTGATGAACGCATTTGGCGCGGCGTTGCATCACACTGTCATCTCCGGCGCGCCTGAGGCGATGGGTGCACGCGTTCATATTGATCGCAGGCTGAAGGTCGCTTTCCCGACCGATTTTCCCTCACTCAAAGGCCTTCCTTCGCCCGGCAGGTTGGTAGCGATTGCGCAGGCTATGAAGGCCTATGACCTGCTGTTGACCTACAATTGGGGCGCGATGGATGTGGTGATGGCGCACACGGTTTTTGCCGATGCCTTCAATCTGCCACCGCTGATTCATCACGAGGATGGCTTCAATGAAGACGAAGTTGACGAACTGAAGCCGCGTCGCAACTGGTATCGCCGAATTGCTTTGGGCAAGACGCGTCGGTTGGTCGTGCCGAGCAGGGTGCTAGAGCGGATCGCGTATTCTGCATGGAAGCAGCCGCAATCACGGGTGCTGCGTATCCCCAATGGGATCGACACGAAGGCGTTTGCCAAGAAGCCCAGACCTGCGGGCCTGCGGGTCGTCAAACGCGATGGGGAGCGTTGGGTCGGCACGCTGGCGGGCCTGCGGCCGGTCAAACAGCTTCCGATACTGGTTGATGCCTGCGCTGGGCTTCCTGAAAACTGGCACCTCGTTATCCTGGGCGATGGTCCTGAGAAAGATGCGATCCGCGACGCAGCGGAGAAATGCGAAATCAGTCACCGGGTTCACCTTCCCGGCGCAGTCAGTGATCCGGCGAGCGTGATCGGTCTGTTCGACATCTTCGCGCTGTCTTCTCAGTCGGAGCAATTCCCGCTCTCCGTGGTAGAGGCGATGGCGGCGAGTCTGCCAGTGGTCGCGCCCGATGTTGGCGATATCAGAAACATGGTTTCCGAGGCGAATCGGCCCTTCATTGCCGCGCATAAGGACGCAGTGGCAATCGGAGCGATGCTCAATGAGCTGGTTCAAGACGCCAGTCTCCGACGCAGCGTGGGTAAGGCCAACGAGATCAAGGCGAGCGAAAATTTCGACGAGTGCGCCATGATCGAGAGCTATCGCGAGCTCTATTCCGACGCGCTCGGCCGTGTGATCTGAGCCACTCGGAACGCGGCTTCTTCATTCGGCATTCAAGTTCGGCTTGGCAATTACAGTGGGGAGAGGGTGAACTCGCATGCCTGCGCGGCATTGCGGAAGGCGGCGGCTCTGCCTAAAGCACGCGCAAAGCGATAACCTGAATGAGGAACGGAGCTCCGTGGCGCTCAACCCTACTGATCCGAAGAACACCGACGGCAAAAAGCAGAACGAGAAGGCTTCGGCAGAGGACGAGATCCTCATGCGCGAAATCGACGAGGCTGTGCGCAAGGACGATGTTGAGCAATTCGCCAAGAAATATGGCGTCGCGATCGGTTCGATTCTGATCCTCGGGTTTCTTGCGTTTGGTGGTTACCTGTTCTGGGATAGCCAGAATGAGGCTTCCCTCGAACAGAAGTCCGAAACGCTGGTGAGTGCGCTCGATTTCAGCGAGGCGGGCGACTTTGCAGGTGCGGTCGACAAGGTTGATCCTTTGATCGATGATGAAACCCCCGGCGCACGTACTGCGGCGCGCTTGCTCAAAGCCGGCGCGGCGCTTGAGAATGAGAACTTCGAAGAGGCGGTCGCGCTTTACAAACAGGTCGCTGACGATCCAGACGCGCCGCCAGCAATGCGCGATCTTGCGCGCGTTCGTGAGGTTTCGACCAATTTCGACGACCGCGAGCCGGCAGAGGTGATCGAACGGCTCAAAGATCTCGCTGTGCCCGGCAATGCCTTCTTTGGCAGTGCGGGAGAACTTGTGGCAATCGCTCATCTCGAAGCGGGCAACCGTGATGAAGCTGGCGTGATGTTCGCAGAGATCGCCAAAGACGACGACGCGCCGGAGACCTTGCGCTCAAGGGCGCGACAGATGGCCGGATTGCTCGGGGTCGATGCGATCGAAGATGTCGAGCAACTGCTGGAAGACCAGGGCGTCACCGCATCTGAGGGGAATGGTGCGAGCGCTACGGGGAGTGCTGCATCAGCGCAGTGACTCAAGAGACTTGGACGGACGAATGAAGATGACAATCAATGGTATGAAAATCGCACTGACGGCTGGTGCGCTGGCGGCTACGCTGACGGGCTGCGGCGGCGGCCTGTTTGGCGGCGGCGGTAAAAAGACGACGCCGACTGTGGGTGAGCGTATGCCGATCCTGTCGCGGATTGAAAGTGGCACGAAGGTTGATCCGACACTCGCATCGGTCAGCGTGGTGTTGCCCCCTGCGACCGCGAATACCGATTGGGCGCAGGTCGGCGGTTCCGCGAGCAAGTCTTACGGACACCTCCAGCTGGCGGAAAATCCGACAAAAGTCTGGACCGCAAGGGTTCAGGGATCAAGCGATCGCGCTCGCCTCGCAGCAAGTCCTGTCGTGGGCCGCAGCCTGTTATTCGCCGAAGGTACCGATGGCGTCATTCACGCCTTTGAAAAGACGACCGGGCAGACGGTTTGGAGAGCTGACAACGACGAAATGGACGACGACATGCGTCCTTCCGCTTTTGGCGGCGGGGTCAGCTATAATAACGGCATTATCTATGCCACTAATGGCGCTGGCGAAGTCAAGGCGAAGAAAGCCGATACAGGCGAACTGATTTGGAAAGTGAAGCCCGCTGGTCCGTTGCGCGGTTCACCTACGATCGCATTTGGCCAGATCTTCGTGATGACCCAGGATAACCAGGTCATCTCGCTCAACGCGAGCGATGGTGAACTGCTATGGGACGAATCGGGTTCATCCACACAGTCGGGCGTGTTCGGTGTGGCAGCTCCGGCGGCCGGACAGGGCACGGTGATCGCAGGCTATTCAAGCGGCGAACTGTCGGCCTATCGTTATGAGAACGGGCGGACGCTTTGGTCCGATGCACTGGCGCGCACCAACATCTCAACCCAGGTGAGCTCGCTAACTGATATCGATGCCGACCCGATCATCGACGCGGGTCGCGTGTACGCTCTCGGGCAGGGCGGGCGCATGGCTGCTTATGAACTTGTGACGGGTCAACGCATCTGGGAGCTCAACCTCGCAGGCATCTCCACTCCGGCGATTGCGGGCGAGTGGATTTTTACGCTTACCGATGATGCGCGGCTCCTCGCCATTGCCCGGTCGACGGGACGAGTACGTTGGATCACTCAGCTACAGCAGTGGCGCAAGGAGAAAAAGAAGGAAGGTCCGATTTTCTGGACCGGTCCGGTACTCGCCGGAAACCATCTGTGGGTTGCCAGTTCGCGTGGTGAGATCTGGAGACTGAGTTCTGGCGAAGGTTCGGCACAACTGTTTGCCGATATCAAACAGCCTGTCAGCCTGCCCCCGATCGTCGCCGATGGGCACCTTTATGTGCTCGACGATAGCGGTACGATCCACGCCTGGCGCTAGGTTGAAAAAGCCAGCACGTTAACCTTTGCCGGGGCCCTGTACCTGGGTGGGACCGTGCCCGACTTCGAACAACGCTGTTAACCCTTTCTCGCTAGAGTGAAAGGTGATGAGCGCGACTGAGAAAGCTGCCGTCGTAGCCAACCAAGCTGCGGCGCCCACTTTGCCCAACAGCGATGTTTCGGTAGGCGTCGGCCTGGCCGGGCTGCTGGGCCTGTTTGCGTGGATACTGTTTTGCCGCACTTTCCCTTTGACCGCTGAGATTATCGGTCTCCAAGGCGAGTATGGTGTCCTGTCCGGGCCTCATGCCGCGCTGACTTCTCTGCTGTTCATCGCCGGGCCGATGGCGGTGTGGTCGATCTTGGTCGACCGCGTTCACATGCGCCCGTCCACGGGCATCGACTGGAGTCTGAAGCGGCCGGTGGCAGATATTCTGCCCATCTCCGTCGTCAAGATCGGCGGTCTTTGGGCGACATGGGCGATTATCGGTGCGCTGTATTGTCTGTGCCGTTGGTATTGGAGCGGGCAGTATCTGTTCGCGATGGATGTACTCGCCTTTGCCATCGTGCCGATGGTTGTGCTGGCGGTACCCTACGTCATCTGGCTCGATCGCTTCATGGTCGAGCCTAATGATACAACCTGGCATTTCGGCGCGATGCTGATCGGGCGCGAGGAATGGGATCCGGAGCAGATCAAGAAGCACTGGCGGGCGTGGACCATCAAGGCGTTCTTTGGCGCGTTCATGATCTCGATCCTGCCGGGCGGATTTGCGACCATAGTCGAGGCTCAACCCGCTCAGATTATCGACAACCCGGTCGAGATCGGGATATTGCTGATAACGCTGCTGTTTGTGATCGACGTGCAGATTGGCACAGTCGGTTATCTCTTTACGCTCCGTCCACTCGATGCGCATATCCGGTCGGGAAATCCGTTCCTTGGCGGCTGGCTCGCCGCGCTGCTCTGCTACCCGCCGTTTGTGTGGGGCCTTATAGGCAACAACAACCAGATCCTGAGCTACGAGAGCAATGTGTCGGGCTGGGGCCACTGGTTCGCAGGGAACGAACCAATGCTGTGGATCTGGGCTGCTTGGTTGGTGCTGCTGACGTTGGTCTATGCTTGGGCAACCGTCGCCTTCGGTATCCGCTTTTCCAATCTCACCTATCGCGGTGTGCTTACCAACGGGCCTTATCGCTACACCCGCCATCCGGCTTACCTGTCGAAGAATCTGTATTGGTGGTGCTCGGTTATGCCATTCCTGGTGATGAGTGGGTCACCGGTTGATGCCATCCGAAACACATTCTTCTTGGTTCTCGTCAACGCGATCTATTACTGGCGCGCGCGGACCGAGGAAGCACACTTGCTGGCAGAGGACCCCAAGTACCGCGAATATTACGACTGGATGGAAGCGAACGGTATGATTACCGCTCCGCTAGCACGGTTGAATTGCTGGGTCATGAGGCGTGGCAATGGTACAAGTCGTGGCAGAGGTGCGGTCGAACCGGCTGAATAGGTTGAATTATAGTAGCGGTTCGCCATCGTCCGCCTGAAATTTGACAGCTTCGGATACGGTTACGTCAAGCTTGCCAAGTGCCTGCTGAAATGCAGCCATATGTGGTGTTTGAAAGTGCGCAACGAGTGCGGCGTCATCGACCCATTTTTCGACAATATTCAGCGTCGTCGGGTCAAGCACATCGACCGAATAGGTGTAATCCAAGCATCCCTCTTCGGCGCGTGAAGATTCGACCATCGCTGTGAGAGCCTTTCTACCGGCTTCCAAAGCGCCTTTGCCAAGCTTTGCTCTTGCCAGCACTATCAGCATGATGATCCCCCCTCTTCAGAACGAATACTTATAGACCTTGCCTACGTCGCCGCCCCATTCGCCATGATAGGCATCAAGCAAGCGTTGCGCGGGCACCTTGCTGGTGGCTACGATCTCATCGAGCGTCTCGAGGTAGCCGGTTTCGTTGTCGCCGCTGGCGTTCAGCTTGCCGCGCGCTGCCAGCCCGCTATGCGCGATAGACAGAACGTCACGGCCAAGGTCTTGCAGGGTTCCATCATCGGGAAGCGGTGTGTCGAGGCCGAGCTTGGGTGCGCCGCTGCGCAGCGCTTCTCGTTCGTCCATCGACCAGTTTTTTACCAGGTCCCATGCGGCATCGAGCGCTCCTTGATCGTACAATAGGCCGACCCAGAAAGCGGGCAGTGCGCAGATGCGGCTCCACGGGCCTCCGTCAGCACCACGCATTTCGAGGAAGCTCTTCAGGCGCACTTCGGGGAATGCCGTGGACAGGTGATCCCACCAATCGCTTGGGCGAGGGCGCTCGCCGGCCAGCACGGAAAGCTTGCCATCCAGAAAATCGCGGAAGCTTAGGCCAGCAGCATCGATGTATTTGCCGTTGCGGAACACAAAGTACATCGGCACGTCGAGCATGTATTCGGCCCAACGTTCATATCCGAAGCCGTCTTCAAACACGAAAGGCAGCATGCCTGTGCGATGCGGATCCGTATCCGACCAGATGTGCGAGCGATAGGAAAGGTATCCGTTGGGCTTGCCTTCGGTGAACGGCGAATTGGCGAACAAGGCGGTCGCCAGCGGTTGGAGCGCCAGCCCGACGCGGAATTTCTGCACCATGTCGGCTTCCGATGAATAGTCGAGATTGACTTGAATGGTGCAGGTCCTCAGCATCATATCGAGGCCGAGATTACCGACCTTGGGCATATGCTGCATCATGATGTCGTAGCGGCCTTTGGGCATCACGGGCAGCTCTTCACGAGTCTTGTCCGGCCACATGCCGAGGCCGAGATAGCTGACCCCGCAGCGCTCGCCTATCTCCTTGACCTGCTTCAGGTGGCGCCCGGTTTCGGCGCAGGTTTCGTGCAGGTTTTCCAGCGGTGCACCAGAGAGTTCGAGCTGGCCAGCAGGCTCGAGGCTGACGGCGCCATCCGCGCCCTTGAGGGCGATGACGTTGCCGTTTTCCTCTATCGGCTCCCATCCGAACTCGGTGAGCTCCGTCAGCAAGTCCCGGATGCCACAGGGCTCATCATAGGAAGGTGCGCGGCGATCATCGCGTTTGTATACGAGCTTTTCGTGCTCCGTGCCGATGCGCCATTCTGCCTTGGGCTTCTCGCCGCCGATCATCGGGGCGATCAGGTCTTCGATCCCCTCAATAACAGGTTCGTCGGCAGCGTTCGTTTCGCGTGTGCTCATAAGGGCGCACCCCCTCTCTTTGTCGGGTGCCCTAGAAAACCGATTCCGGCGTGGGAAGTGCAAATCGCGTTTCGTGACGCGAAGTCATTCTTTTGCAGGCCAGTCTCCGGCGAGCGCCATCCAGACCGAGAGCGCCGCAATCGCAGCGGTCTCACCGCGAAGGATACGCGGGCCAAGGCTTACGGGCCGAGCTTGCGGATGATCACGGATCGTTCCGCGTTCGGCGGTATCGAAGCCGCCTTCCGGGCCGACAAGGATCGCGGCAGGGCCGGTGTGCCGGGCGAATGCTTTGGCAGCTGGTTCGCCGCCTTCTTCATCAGCGAAGAACACCACGCGATCCTTGGGCCATTCGCGCAATAAAGTGTCGAGTTTCACCGGCTCGGCAAGCTCTGGCAAAGCAGTGCGGGCGCATTGCTCGGCCGCTTCAGTAGTGAGGGTCCGTGCCCGGTCGAGATTGAGTTTGTCCGCGACGCAACGTCGCATGATCACCGGTTGTATACGGGCTGCACCCAGCTCAGTTGCCTTTTCCAGCACGAGATCGAAGCGATCTTTTTTGAGTAATGCGGGGCATAGCCACAGATCAGGTACTTCCTCAAGCTCACGCAAACGCTCCAGGACCTCCAGCGAGACCGCGCGCTTTCCGGCGTCAGCAACGCGGGTTGCCCACTCGCCGGTCAGATTGTCGCACAGGATTACCGCATCGCCTGGCTTCACCCGCATGACCCGCGCAAGATAGTGTGCTGCATTGCCATCGATCTCAACACGAGCGTGCCTGTCCAGCACCTGTTCCACAAACAGGCGCGGTGCGCTTTTGGGAGGCCATGCGGGGACCTTGGGATCATGCATGGCGGGAGCGTTAGACGAGCGCCACGCTTGCGGCTAGAGGGGCGATTATGAGCGTGCGAGTAACGCAGTATTGGATAGCGAGCGTGTTCCTGCTCCTTGGGGGGTGGGCTCTGTTTGCACCGGGCAGCGTGATCGAACTCGCC
>JBCCVO010000025.1:0-37161 GCA_039195235.1 Pseudomonadota bacterium | reverse complement strand
GGAAATCGCACCCCGGAGGTGGTGGCTAAAGACTAATGCCTGAAATGCCGCATTTCGGTGAGGACCATCGCGAGGCCCGCTTCATCAGCCGCTGCTATTACTTCTTCGTCACGAATTGAACCGCCAGGTTGGATTACCGCCGTCGCGCCCGCTTCGGCGGCGGCAATCAGGCCGTCTGCGAAGGGGAAGAACGCATCTGATGCGACCGCGCTGCCGACCGTTCTGGATTCACCCCATCCGTAAGTCTCAGCTGCTTCCTTGGCTTTGATCGCAGCGATGCGGGCGGAATCGCGTCGATTCATCTGACCTGCGCCGATGCCGGCGGTCGCGCCGTCCTTGGCATAGACAATGGCGTTGGATTTGACATGTCGCGCAACCGTCCAGGCGAACAGGCAATCCTTCAATTCCTGCTGTGTCGGTTCGCGTTTGGTCACGACTTTCAGGTCTGCCTCACTCACTGCGCCATTGTCGCGCGACTGGATCAGCATGCCGCCCGCAATGGTCTTCATGGCAAAGCCGCCGCGCCTTGGATCAGGCAGGGTGCCGCATTCGAGCAGCCGCAGGTTCTTCTTGCGGGCGAACACTTCGCGCGCAGCGTCGCTTACTTTGGGCGCGATTACGACCTCGGTAAAGACTTGGGCGATGGCCTCCGCCGTCGCGCCGTCGAGCTCCGTGTTGATCGCGACGATCCCGCCAAATGCCGAGACGCTGTCGCATTGCAGTGCGTCATTCCAAGCATCGATCAGAGAGCTGCCCTGCGCCACACCGCAGGGATTGGCGTGCTTGACGATCACTACGGCAGGATCACTTTCGGCGAACTCAGCTGCCAACTCCAATGCGGCATCGGCGTCGTTCAGATTGTTGTAGCTGAGCGCCTTGCCCTGCAATTGCTCGGCTTGCGGAACGCCCGAAGTGCCAGTGACCTGCGGCACATAAATCGCCGCGGATTGATGCGGGTTTTCGCCATAGCGCAGCACATCCTCGCGCTTGAACGCAAGAGGCATGGTGTCGGTGAACGGTGTCGCCTGCAGCGCTTCCATACCAAGCGGATGGGTAAAGGCGTCGCCGTAAGCGAACCAGTTGGCAATGGCGCAATCATACGCGGCAGTGCGCGCGTAGGCCTTGCCCGCCATACGGATGCGGAAGGCGTCGCTGGTTGCGCCATCGTTGGCTTCAAGCTCGTCCAGCAGCTCGACGTAATCCGCCGCATCGGTCATTATCGTCACAAAGCCGTGGTTCTTGGCTGCCGAGCGGACCATGCTGGGGCCACCAATATCGATATTCTCGATTATCTCTTCGCGCGATGCGCCCTTCGCAACGGTCGCTTCGAACGGGTAGAGATTGACCACAACAAGATCGATCGCGCCGATTTCGTGTTCGGTCATGGCTGCGACGTGCTTGTCATCGTCGCGTAAAGCGAGCAACCCGCCATGAACCTTGGGATGCAGAGTCTTGACCCGGCCATCCATCATCTCGGGAAAACCAGTGAGATCGGACACGTCACGTACTTCAAGACCCGCGTCCCGCAACGTCCGCGCGGTGCCTCCGGTGCTCACCAGCTCGACCTCGCGCGCGGCCAGCGCACTACCCAATTCCGCCAATCCGCTTTTGTCGGACACTGACAGCAGCGCCCGCTTGATCTTCGTTCTTGCCATGGAGGCCTTATCCCATCTTCTTGAGCAGCCAGGAGAATTGTCCCCCGCCGCGCGATGTCATTCCCTCGATCACCAATTGCTCGGTCGCATGCGGACGCCCGTCGCCATCGACCCATAGGCTGTCTTCGCAGACAATGGAGAGATTGCCCGCGCCCGGACCGTCGGTCGCCAGCCGGAATTGCCACAGCCGACCATTTGGCAGCAACAGGCTTGCGCCGCGTTTGTCGTCTGACAGATGCGCCTCGACGCCGCGCCCGAGATGAAACCTTAGCGCAAAGCCGATCTTACCGCGTTTTCCTTTGCGCGAGACAGGCACGAGAATGTCCTCGCCTGCCAGCTGATTGCCGTCGCTGCGCAGGGTAAGGATGCGGCGATGCGTCAGCCCAAAGCGCGCGGCATAGCCGTCATGGCTCGCCTCGACTCGCGTAGCTTCGCCGCGATGGCGGTTGAGCAGGCGCGTTTCGGTCTCGACCAGCTCTGCACCTCTACCGAGCTTGCCGTGAAGTAGCACCGCAGTCGAATTGGCGTTGTCGAGCACGAGCGTCGAATGCGCGGCGGTCGCGCGCAGGCCCTGGCCGATCCGCGCTGGCACAAGCCCGCCCGCCATCGCCGCACCGCCGCAATTGACGATCAGCCGTGACGGTCCATCGGAGAGCTCGAACGCCAGTGTCGATGCGCATCCTGTACGGGCATGGCGCGCACGAGGCGGTGGGGCGGCGTCGAACTGAACGATAGTGTCGCCGCTCTTGATCCGCTGAAAGCCCCAATGCTGCACATCTTTGAGCGGGCGGGTGCGCACTCCGGTTGCAGCGATCAGCGCAGCAACTGTATCAGCATTGATCGCTCCGCGACCCTGCCAGTTGCCGAGCGCGCCATCACCATGGCGCAGGGTCAGCAGCGGCGGCACTAGCAATTCGCGCATGACTGTGATGGCGCGCGGTGGCTCGCGTTCGACGGCTTCATAACAGGCGATCAGCTGGGTGAGCAGCTTGATCGCATCCATTTGCGTGGCCGGGCAACGCGCCAGCACGCCGCCATCTTCGGCAACCAGATCGCCCAGCGACTTGATCAGCGCCGCTTCGCCGTAGAGCCTGCGTGGCTTACCCTCTGGCAGCAAAAGGCCAGCCGCCGTGACCGCTACCCAACCGGCAACCTGACCGAAACCGGCACCAGCACTCGAGGCCTTCCGGTCGAGCCACTCCGCCGTCTCCTCGATCGCACCGAGCAACCGGGGCTTAAGCGTCGCATCCTGCCCTGCGAGCACCAGTGGCGCGTGAACCAGCCAGCTTAACAGACGCAGTCCTGTATGCTCTACGCTCCAAGCGGCACCCTTTGCAGGCTTCGGATTGGCGTCAAGCCATAGACCGGTGACGCGTTCCGCTATGCCCAGGCAATCGGAGCGCGGCGCACTCACGGCGAGATCATCAAGCCATGAGAACCCGTGAACCACCCGCTCCAGCCCACTGTTGAGCCGGGCTGAGCTGTCGAAATCAACCTGTCCGATTGGCGTTTTGACGCCATAGACAAGGAAATGCCCTGCCCGCAGAGCCGTGCCCGCCGCCCGATCGCCGGTGGCGGGACTCTCGACCGTCGCCAACATGCGCATAGCCGGAGGACGCCGGAACGGTGCGGAAAGGGTGTGGCCGGGAACGCCGATGCGATAGGCGAACCGGATCAGCGCATCACCCGCGCTTGATCGCGGGGCAATGACATCGGTTAGCGCCAGCGCGCGAGAGGTTTCGGCTTCGGCGCGCGGTGATTGTCCGGGATCAGTGGGAAGCTGCGCATCATCGTCTTCCAGCGTCATCGCCGGACGCGTTGTGGCATCCTTATCCGTCTCGTCGAGCAGCTGCTCCTTGGTATCCTGGAACAGCGATTCCATCACGCAACCCCTTTGAGCGCGGCGATGTTCGAGGCGTAGTGTTCAGGTCCGCCCTTGAAGGTGGCAGAGCCGGCGACCAGTACATCAGCGCCGGCGGCGACGCATTGCTTCGCCGTTTCCGGATTGACGCCGCCGTCGACTTCAAGATGGATCGGGCGGCCCTCTTTCTCGATCATGGCGCGGATGCGCGCGGTCTTGTCGAGCTGCGATGGGATGAACCTCTGCCCGCCGAATCCGGGATTGACGCTCATGACGAGGACCAGATCGACCAGGTCCATCAGGTTGTCGAGCACTTCGACCGGCGTGCCTGGATTGAGCACCACGCCTGCCTTCTTCCCAAGATTTCGGATCGCCTGAAGTGTCCGGTGGATATGCGGCCCGGCCTCCGGGTGGACGGTAATGATGTCCGCTCCAGCCTCCGCGAACGCCTCGAGATAAGGGTCGACCGGCGCGATCATGAGGTGAACATCGAACGGCTTGTCCGAATGCGGGCGGAGCGCTTTCACCACATCCGGGCCGATGGTGATATTCGGCACATAGTGGCCGTCCATAACATCGATATGCACCCAGTCAGCTCCTGCTGCGTCGATCGCGCGCACTTCTTCTCCAAGCCGCGCGAAGTCGGCAGACAGGATAGAGGGCGAGATCAAAGGTGCTGGCATGCTGTGCTTTTGCGCGCTCATGCGCGTAGTGAATGCAATACGACGCGTGCGAATCGCCCCACAAGCGCTTATGAAGCCCTTTTCCACGGCCCACAGTGCGTTTTGTCCGCCTGAACCCGCTCAAATGCGTCAATTCAGGTGGAATTCAGCGGTTGTGTGAGAAGTGATGAATTACATCAGCGGCGCTGGGGCCAAAATTGGTTTTGTTCGAAACCGGCGCTTCGCTTGGATCAGGCACCCAAAAAGATGAGGACGTATGAAGGCTATCGGCATCGGATTAAGCGCGCTTGGGCTAGCGGGAGCTGGCGCCATGCTGATGACGCCTCCACTGGCTGCGCAGTCACAATATCGGCAGACGATCAGCAACGATATGCGCCAATGCGCCCCAGGCAAGGGTCCGGCGGTGCGCGTGACCATTCGCGGTGTGAAGAGTGGCACGGGGACAATCCGGCTGCAAAGCTATCATGCAACCAAAGCGGATTGGCTTGAAAAAGGGCGGTGGCTCAACCGTATCCAGATCCCGGCGCGCAAGGGAACGATGACGTTCTGTATGCCGGTCCCCGCCTCGGGCAATTACGCCTTTGCCGCGCGCCACGATGTGAACGGCAACGGCAAGACTGATATCAGAAGCGATGGCGGGGCAATGTCGAACAACCCCTCGATCAATATCTTCAATCTTGGCAAGCCGGGTGTGAAAAAGACGCGGTTCTCGGTCGGATCAGGTGTCAGTTCGATCAGCATCACGATGAAGTATATGACCTGATCGGCTCGTTGGGGCTTAAGCCTGATTTCGTTTGATAACCTCGTGCCTAACGATGCTGGCGCCGGTAGCGCCAGAGGGTCCACAGCACTCCGGGTGCGGCCAATATCGGATAGCGCTCGCGAAAGGGAGTCACTTCGATCGGTATCCCGGTATGGCGCTCGATCTTCCATGCGGCATAACGTGCGGCCCCTTCGAAAGTCGTGCTCGCCTTTAGCAGGCGCGCGAAATTGAGCGGTTTACCCAGCCGCCTGCGGCGTTTCCACCAGCCTAGGATGTCGGCGCGCTTGTTCTCTGAAAGCTGCGGATGAAGTCGCTTGCCCTCCGACCGGTATTCAATCCCGGCAGCATCGAGCGCGAGTGGAAGCAAGCCTGAAAAATGCTCGGCATTGACCGAGAGGATATCGTTTTCGCGCCCCGGTTTCTCGACTCGGAATTCGGCTTGGTAGGTCGCGCGAAAAAGCGCGCGCCAGTATTCCCCAGCCGTTCCGCTCTTCGGACCCAGTGCCACCACCAGCCTGGCCGCTGTTTGCGCTGCCGCTCCAATCGCGTCGATCACCTCGCTGCGCGCCGCCTTGTCCTCCTGCCAAACCAGCGCTGATGGCTGCACGAATCGTGCCCAGATCGTCGTATCGGCCAGCTCGCCTGAGGCGGCTTTGGCAAAGGTATCAAGCGTCATGGTCGCAACCTTCGCTCGAAGCATCACGTCGCCGCACTTACGCTCATGATAACTGACGCGCGGCCAGATTTTCGTCTTCTCCTCGCCTGGCAGCAGGACGTAGAAGTCGAGCACACCTTCGAATGATCCGGTGCGTAGATTCGATCCGTAGAACAGCACGGCGCGGGCACCAGCCGCTTTTGCCAGGCTCTGCGCAAATCCGGCCACTGCCGGATCGACCGGCGCGGCGAGGCGGGTTGCTATCCGCTCGCCAAGCGCGTCCATCAGTCTTCCGATTTGGGTGCGACGAATTTCAACTCTGGACCTTGCCCTATGCGGTACTTGCCGGCCGGGAAGGCTTCGCCGTCGAAGATGAACTGGTCCTCGATGTCGATCGCAAAGTCCGGCACGCAAACCTGATGGATGCCGCGCTCGCGCAGCCCTCTCGTCTTCCAACCCATGGCGGCCAAAGGCACCAACGCCATGGAGCGACGAGCGACCTGATCGATCGCGATGATCTTTAGCCCCGTGCGGAGTTGTCCGAAGGGAAGAATGCCAGCTGGAAACCGTTCAAGCGTGGAGGCGAACAGCAGCTGACGGAATTCAGGATCGCCCACACCGCTATGCGCCAAGGGTGCGCCGCGCGGACCGAGTTCGATGTGCATGCGCGAGCCAATACGCCAGATGTTCTTCCGGCTGCCAAACACGGATTGCAAAATCGTCCATGCGGTCGTGACGCCAACCGCGAGGCTATTGAACGCTCCCAGCCGGTGCGCGCTTTGTCCCGCCTGTGTGGCCTTTGTGAAAGAGCCTGCGCCCATGATAAAACCGAGGACCGTCGACGATGCGTTGTCCGCCGAAGACACCTCGATCGGACGGCGGTGAACGCGATCCCCATCATCGAAGGCGTCGATCGCGTCCTGCAATGACCATTCAGTCGGAACGCCGAGATCAACCGTCAGCGCATTGGTCTTACCCTTTGGCAAAACCGCGATGGCGGGCCATTCATCGCCAAAGATACCGTGCCCGCTGGTGAGCACATCGCGCACCGTCCCGTCGCCGCCGTTGATAACCAATAGGTCAATTCCGCGGTCTGCCAGTTCGGCAAGCGCCTGAGGCAGCTGTGAACGGTCACCAGGCTGTGAGATGAAAACATGCGGTGAAATCCCGCAATCGAAATCGGCACCCTTGTTTCGATGGCTGCGTGGGTTGTAGATCACGCCGACCCGGGGCGCCTCGCCCCGCGCACGCGCGCGCCGTGCATTGGACCACGAAGTTGGCCCGCGGCGCACGCTCGGAAGTTGCGCAAACTCGTAAATCGACGTTGCCATACGCGCCTCCTTAAGCTTGCGGAAACCACAATGCCACTGCGAACTTTCTCATCCTCGCTAGGCGTTCGGTCAAAGATGCGTTTTTGCTACATCGGTCTGATTGCAGAATTTGCAACCTTCAATTAACCAATTTCGAGCTGCATAGTAGCTTCAGATCCGATAAGATGAAGCCATGCTGACTTCGTCTCTGCTCGAATCCGCACATTCGCTCGCCCCGCAGATAATCGCACTACGCCGCGCGATCCATGCCGAACCGGAGCTTGGACTGCATTGCCCGCTGACAATGGCCAAAGTGCGCGAGGCCTTGGATGGGCTGCCGCTGGAATGGCGCACCGGTTTGTCGACCACCGGTGCAGTTGCGACACTGCGAGGAGGCAAGGCGCAGGATGGCTCGCCCCGCGTTCTGCTGCGTGGCGACATGGACGCGCTGCCGATGGCGGAAAAGACCGGGCTCGATTTCGCCTCGATCATTCCCGGACGTATGCATGCCTGCGGGCACGACACGCACACTGCGATGCTGACCGGCGCGGTCAGGCTGTTGATCGACCGGAAGGACGAATTGGCTGGCACCATCGATTTCATGTTCCAGCCGGGCGAAGAAGGGCATCATGGCGCGCGCTTTATGCTGGACGATGGGCTGATCGACCCGCTGCCCGACGCCGCCTTCGCGCTGCATATCATGCCCAACGCCCCGTTCGGAGTGCTTGCCGGGCGGGCCGGGCCGCTGATGGCAGCTGCCGACCAGTTCACGATCACGGTTAGGGGACGTGGCGGCCACGCCTCAATGCCGCATGACTGCGCCGATCCGGTGCCCGCCGCCGCCGCGATCGTTGGGGCGATCCAGGCGATGGTCACTCGGCGATTCAAGGCAACCAACGCGGTAGTGGTTACCGTGACCCAGATTCACGCGGGAACCGCGCATAATGTCATACCCGACGATGTGATGCTGGGTGGCACGATCCGCACCTTGAGCGCCGATCACCGCGAGAAAATGCATGGACTGATCGCCAAGACCGCAAAGCAGGCCGCTGCTGCCTATGGCGTGGAAGCGGACTGCGAACTCGAGATCGGTTTCCCTGTCACGCTATGCGACGAACGTGCAGTAGCGGTCGGCGAAAAGGTGTCACGCAAGCTCGGCGGACCCGAAGGCTGGCGTTACCTGCCAGACCCTATCATGGGCGCAGAGGACTTCTCATACGTGCTTGAGAAAACACCTGGAGCTATGTTCTTCTTGGGCGTCGCACCGGAAGGGGAGGACTGGTCGCAATGCTGCGCCATCCACTCTCCACGGATGCATGTGGACGAAAAGGCTCTGCCGCACGGAGCCGCCATGCTGGCGGGTTGCGCGCTGGAATTCATCGAGAACGGATTCGAGTAAGAACTTGTTCTCGATGACGCTCATCCATGCTTGGCAATAAATTCCTCGACCACCGGAGCCACCTTTGTGCGCCAACGGCTACCGTTGAAGATGCCGTAATGCCCGGCGCCTTCGGCCATGTAGTAGCGCTTCTTGCTCTCTTTCAGGCCGGTCGCGAGCTTCAGTGCTGCCTTGGTCTGGCCCAGCCCTGAGATATCGTCGCGTTCGCCTTCAATCGCCAGCAGCGCGGTGTCGGTGATCTTGGTGAGGTCGACGATCTCGCCCTTGTGACGGAACTCCCCGTTGGGGATCGAGTGTTTCTGAAACACTTCCTCGACTGTCTGAAGGTAGAATTCTGCCGTCATGTCGCACACGCTGCGATATTCGTCGTAGAAATCCTTGGTTGCCTGCGCGCTTGCCTCATCGCCGGTCGTGAGGTGCTTGAACATCTCGTAATGGCTCATCATGTGACTTTGCAGGTTCATGCTCATGAACGCGGAAAGCTGCATGAAGCCAGGATAAACCTGCCGTCCGGCACCGCGATAGTTCATCGGCACTGTGGCGATTACGCTGCGGCGGAACCATTCGATCGGACGCTCCATAGCATGATCGTTGACCGTAGTCGGGCTTTCGCGCGTGTCGATAGGGCCACCCATCATGGTAAGCGTGGCCGGGGTCGCAGGCGATTTGTGGAGGTTGAGCAGAGCGGTCGCTGCATAGGCCGGTACGGAAGGTTGGCACACCGCCAGCATGTGTGGACGCTGACCGGGTTTGACCTGCTCAATATACTCCAGGAATTCCATCAGGTAGTCTATGTAATCATCGAGATCGAAGTGGCCTTCGTGCACCGGGACGGTCTTCGCATCGGCCCAATCGGTGATGTACACTTCGTATTTCTGGAGCATCCGCTCAACCGTGCCGCGCAGCAGCGTGGCGTAATGCCCACTCATCGGCGCAACGATCAACAACTTCGGGCGGTCATCGTCAATGCCATCGAGACGGAAGCGCTTGAGGTCACCGAAAGGGCGATTCATAACCGTTGCTTCGATGACCGGGTAAACCGTGCCGTCGACATCGACTTCCGTGATGCCGAAAGCGGGCTTGCCATATTGCGCGGTGGCATGGGCGAACACGTCGAGCGCGTTGGCGGCCATCGGGCCGAGCCCCGCATGGCTCATCGGATTGGCAGGATTGGACAGCATTTCGGCGCTGATCGATGCCATTGAGCTGACACTGTTGAGCCAGCTGCGTTGAATTTCGTAGGCTTGATAGAGCATTCTTGCCCCCTAAAAATGGCCGGGTTCAATGTTCTCCCATTCGCCCGACTTCCGTTCCCCGTCATACGCTAGATGGGCCTTCGGACCTGATTGTGCAACGCACAATCGGAGCGATGTGGTCACCTTTCCTTGGGACTGTGCGCTTTTTGCACGTGAAAAATGTGCGTCTCGCGATTAGATCATTCCACAATGGACTGGGTCAGCGACGAAATCAGCGCAGAAGAGGCGCCGCACCACAAAAAGCGCCAATCGCTGGCGCCGCTGAGGATGGTCTATCGCGAGGCGGGCAAATACCCGCGAGAGGTCGGTATGGCCCTGCTTGCGCTGCTCGTCACCGCTGTCGGTACCCTGGCTATTCCCGCTGCGATGCAGCTCATTATCGACCGAGGGTTCGGTGGAGACGGCGATATTGGCCGCTGGTTCCGGTATCTGCTCATCATTGCAGGCGTGATCGCAGTCGGGACAGCCTTCCGATATTACTATGTCAGCTGGATCGGCGAGCGGGTGGTCGCGGATATCCGCCGCAAGGTGCATCGCAACCTGATGCGGCAATCGCCCAGTTTTTACGAAGAGAACAGCCCTAAAGAGATTTCAAGCCGGATGACGGCAGACACGGCGGTGATCGAGACGGTGGTAGGCACGACCGTCTCGATCGCTCTGCGCAATGTGTTGCTCGGGATCGGCGGGACGATTTACCTGTTCTGGCTGCTGCCCGGGCTGACCGTCTGGCTGGCGGTAGGCATCCCGGCGATCATTCTGCCGATCGTGTTCTTCGGTCGCCGCATCCGCAGCATCTCGCGCGACAATCAGGACCGCGTGGCCGATGTCGGCGCGATGGTGACCGAAGTGCTCGGTGCGATGAAAATTGTCCAAAGCTTCAACCAGCAGGACCGTGAGGCTGATCGCTTTGGCGGCGCGGTTGAGCGGACCTTCGACACGGCCAAGCGGCGTATCTTGCTGAGGGCGATCATGACCATGATCATCATTGCCGCGATTTTCGGCTCGATCGTGCTGCTGCTGTGGCGCGGTGCGGAAGGTGTTGTCGCAGGTGAAATAACCGGGGGTACGATTGCATCCTTCGTCGTGGGCGGCTTGATTGTTGCAGGTGCTTTCGGCGCGCTGACCGAAGTCTATGGCGACCTGTTGCGCGGGGCTGGCGCTGCAAGCCGGCTGGCCGAGCTGCTTGAAGCCCGCCCTACGATTGCGGCGCCAAAGCGTCCCGAACGCTTGCCCGAGCCTGCTCGGGGCAGTCTGTCGTTCCGTAACGTGACCTTCCGCTATCCTGCAAGGCCGGAGGCGACAGCGCTCACCGACTTCAGTCTTGAGATCGAACCGGGCGAGACGGTGGCGATCGTCGGGCCTTCGGGAGCTGGCAAGTCGACGATCTTCCAACTGGTTGAACGATTCTACGATCCGCAGGTCGGAACGATCCGCATGGATGGAGTGCCGCTAAACAAGGCCGACCCTGCCGATGTGCGCGAACGGCTCGCACTGGTCCCGCAGGACGGGGTACTGTTCAGCGCAAATGCCCGAGACAATCTGCGCTATGGTCGCTGGGATGCGAGTGATGCTGATATCTGGGAAGCGGCGCGAGCAGCCAATGCAGAGGAATTCCTGATCGACCTCCCACAGGGTCTAGACACTTATCTGGGAGAGGGAGGGACTCAGCTTTCGGGCGGACAGCAACAGCGTGTGGCGATCGCCCGCGCGCTTTTGCGTGATGCGCCAATATTGCTGCTCGATGAAGCAACCAGCGCGCTCGACGCAGAAAGCGAGCAGCTCGTACAGCAGGCGCTCGATCAGTTGATGGCGCAGCGTACAACGCTTGTAATTGCGCACCGTCTGGCGACTGTCCGCAAGGCTGACCGGATCATCGTGCTCGATCGTGGTGAGATCGCGGAGCAGGGTTCGCATGATCAGCTGGCGGCCCAAGGCGGGCTATATTCTCGCCTCGCCTCACTGCAATTCGCGGCGAGCGAGGCTGCGTGATCATGTGGATTTGGCCAAGCTTGCCGTAACAAAGCGCGTCAGTTTTCGATCAAAGGTGACTGCCATCGGACCAATGACGTCAGTTGTGCACCAGCGATCGTACATCAGCTGCTTCAGGCACCGACCAACTACGACTCGGGGAAATCCTAAATGATCAAGACAACTGCTCTCCTGTGCACAGGCGTGGCAGCATTCGCGCTCACTGCGCCGGCGCATGCCCATACAAACGAACACGACATTGAAACGCTGCTTGAAGAGACCGAAGTCGAGGGCTCGCAGCCGAGCATGCCTACTATGAGCTTTGGGGAATGGGGAGTCGATCCAGACCTGCTGTCAGACAGTGTCGATCCTGGCGATGACTTCTTCGCCTACGTCAATCAGGACTGGCTTGATGCCAATCCGCTGCCGGCCGAATTCAGCCGCTTCGGTGCGTTCAATCTGCTGCGTGAGAAGTCGACCACCGACGTCAAGACGCTGATCGATGAGCTGGTTACCAAAGATCGTGCAACGCTCAGCAACGATGAGCTGCGGATCGTCAACACCTATGAGGCGTTCCTTGACACCGACGCGATCGAAGCCAACGGTCTCGCTCCGATCCAGTCTTACGTGAACCGGATCATCGCCGCGACTTCGCTGAATGATCTGGCGATGCTCTGGGCGGAAGCGGGCTATTCCTCGCCGCTCGGCGGCTTCGTAAATGTCGACGCCAAACAGCCTGACCAGTATGTTGCCTATATCGGCATTGGCGGGCTCGGTCTGCCCGATCGCGACTATTATCTCGATACCAGCGAGAAGGGTCGCGACATCCAGTCCAAGTACAAAGGCTACATGGCCATGATGCTGGAAGCGGGCGGTTATGCGGACCCCAGGGCCGCAGCCGAAGCGGTTTATGCCTTCGAAGAAAAGATGGCGCGGGACGTGATCTGGGCCCGTACCGTACGGCGTAACCGCGACCTCACCTACAATGCGCTGTCGGCTGAAGAGCTGGCTGCAATGGGCGGTAACGTGCCCGTGCTGGCCATGCTCGAGAAGATCGGCTTTGCCGCCTCGCCCAAGTTCGTGGTCAGCCAGATGCCGCCTTCGGAGGGGCGTGCGAAAGAGCTGGGCCTGACTCAGGAGCAGCTGTCGCAGATCGGCAGCGGCCTGCCAGGCATGATGAAACTGATTAATGAGACTCCGGTTGCGACACTGCAAGCGTGGTCGATCAAGGAGTTCATTTCCGATCGCAATCATTTGCTTCCCAAGAAGTATGATGAGGCGCAGTTCGATTTCTACGGTAAGACGCTGCGTGGTACACCCGAACAGCGCCCACGTTGGAAACGGGCGATTGCCGCGACCGAAGGTTCGCTCGGTGAGCTGGTCGGCAGATCTTATGTCGAGCGTTACTTCCCACCGGAAAACAAGGCAGCGATGGACGAACTGGTCGCCAATCTTCGAAAGGCGATGGCGCAATCGATCGACGAGATTGAGTGGATGGGCGAAGAAACGAAGAAGCAGGCGCTGGCCAAGCTCGCAAGCTTCGACCCCAAGATCGGCTATCGCGACAATCTCGAGGTTTATGAGGGCCTCGTCGTGACGCCAGACAACCCGATCGCCAACGAAATCGCAGCCGAGAAATGGCAGCTAAAAGACAATGTTAGCAAGCTTGGCGGGCCGATTGATCGGACCGAGTGGTTCATGACCCCGCAGACGGTCAACGCATACTACAACCCGACCAAAAATGAGATAGTGTTCCCGGCGGCAATCCTGCAGCAGCCGTTCTTTGGGCTGAGTGCGGACCCGGCAGTAAACTATGGCGCGATTGGCGGCGTGATTGGGCACGAGATCGGCCACGGTTTTGACGATCAGGGATCGAAGTACGACGCCACCGGGAAGCTCTCGAATTGGTGGACCGATGAAGATCGCGCCAATTTCGACAAGCGCGGCGATACCCTGGTCGAGCAGTACAACGCCTTCTGCCCACTCGATGACGGGAAAACCTGCGTGAACGGTCGCTTCACGCTGGGCGAGAATATCGGTGACCTCGGTGGCCTGAGCCTTGCCTACCGCGCTTACAAGATCGCCACAGAGGGTCAGGACGTGCCGGTTATCGACGGGCTGACTGGCGACCAGCGCTTTTTCCTTGCCTGGGCGCAGGTGTGGCGTTCGGCGCAGCGTGAAGAGAACTATCGTCAACGTCTGCGGACAGACAGCCACAGCCCGGAAGAATACCGGGTCAACGGCGTCGTGCGCAACATGGACGCATGGTACGAGGCATTCGGCGTGACCGAAGAGCATGTGATGTACATCCCGCCCGAGGAACGCGTGCGTATCTGGTAAGCAAAGATTGACTTGGCCCGCGCTTCCGTGATGGAGCGCGGGCCATGACAATTCTTCAACTGTTGATCATTGCGGTCGTTCAGGGGATCACCGAGTTCCTGCCGATTTCATCGTCGGGGCATCTGATCCTGATCCCATATCTGACCGACTTTTCCGATCAGGGTCCGCTGATCGATGTTGCGGTTCATGTCGGCTCTTTGCTGGCGATTATCGTGTATTTTTTCAAGGATGTGGTTGTGCTCGCGCGTGGCGGATTCGCGAGTATCGGCATTGGCAAGGCTCCATCCGAACGCAAGTTGTTCTGGTGGATTGTCCTCGGAACCATTCCGGCCGTCTTGTTCGGGCTTTCGATCAAGCTTGGCGCGTTCAATTCTCTCGCAGAGACATGGTTTGGCATCACCGTCATTAATGGCGATCTGATGTCGTCGATCCGCTTCACCGATCTCATCGCGTTCAACCTAATCACCTATGGCCTCCTGCTAGGTCTAGCTGATTGGTTGGGTAAGGAGATCAAGAACTTCGAGGATATGAGCTGGCGCGACGGGCTGCTCGTGGGTCTGGCTCAGGCGCTGGCGATCATTCCGGGTACAAGCCGGTCGGGCGTGACCATGACTGCTGCACGCGCGCTCGGTTACAAGCGAGTTGAGGCTGCGCGCTTTTCCTTCCTGTTGTCGATTCCCGCCGTCGCTGGTGCGGGCGTGCTGATCGTGCCGGAAATCTTCGAGGCAGGGACCGAACTCGCGTTCGACGCGCTGATTGCAGGAGTGCTGACCTTTGTCTCGGCCTTCCTCACGATGGCGTTCCTGATGAACTTCCTGAAACGCGCGTCGATGCTGGTGTTTGTAGTCTATCGTGTCGCGATGGGCTGCACCTTGCTCTATTTGTTCTAAACTTGTGCATCCGCGTTCCTTGTCGGAACCAAGAGGGGGTGTCGCGTTTTGTGCAAGTGAAGGAGCAACGAAGCTGAAATGGCATTATTGGTACTGATTGCAATTGGAGCATCGCTGGGCTGGGTGACGTCGATCATAACGCGTACCGAGGCTCCCGGTGAAGTGCTCCGCCAGATCGGTATCGGCCTGCTAGCCGCGTTGATCGCTGGCCTGATCGTTAATCAAGGGACAATTCTTGGTGGACTTTCGCTACTTGCTCTGGGGGCTGCGATCGGTGCCTCTATCGCTTTATTAGTGCTGTATCACGGCGCCTTCCGACGCCATAGGGCGTAACCCTCCGGTCTCAAACAGGGTCAGCATTGCTCCCGCGACCGCCACGCAAATGGTATTCCTGCGTGCCGCGACTCACAACATAATCCACGTCGATCACTGCGCTGTTTGCGTAGGTGAATCCTGACGGCAGGTTGCGGTAGAGGCGATCGAAATCGCGTTCGACCGTCTGCCGGTAAAGGTCATCAAAACTCTCGATTACGAAATAGGTCGGTTGCAGGTCGCTGATCACGTAATCGGTCCGCATCACTCGATCGACATTGAGCATGATGCGATTGGGGCTTTGCGCCTCGACCGCAAACCTCGCCTCGGTCGGCCCTGACAGGATGCCCGCGCCATAGGCTTTTATCCCGTCAGCCTCTTCGATCAGTCCGAACTCAACCGTATACCAGTACAATGCGCCAAGCGCCTTCAGCCGGTTATAGCGCATCGCCTTCCACCCGGCACGTCCATATTCCTGCATGTAGTCCGCATAGACCGGGTCGGTCAGCATCGGCACGTGCCCAAACACGTCGTGGAAGACGTCAGGCTCCTGAATGTAATCGAATGTCTCGCGTGTGCGAATGAAGTTGCCCGCCGGGAAGCGTCGATTGGCGAGGTGCCAGAAGAACACGTGATCCGGGATCAGCATCGGCACCGGCACGACGCTCCAACCCGTTAGCGTGTTCAGCTCTTCGGACAACTGGCCAAACTCTGGAATGCCGCCGCGTGACAGATCGAGCTTTTCAAGACCCGCCATAAAGGCACTCGCCGCGCGGCCGGGCAGTACCTGCATCTGGCGGGCGAACAGATCGTCCCACACCTGATGATCTGCTGAGGAATAATCGGTCTGAGCCGGTTCCAGCCAGTCATCACCCAGATGTGTGGGCTTCGCGAGAGGCGCGGTGAACACGTCCGCTGGCAGCTCCGGGAGCTTGGTAAAGTCGGTTTCGTCGATAACGAGTGTATTCATATTAATGCATTTGAGATTACCACCGCTACAACACAAGAACAATCAGAGTCGAATGGGCACGAAGGACGTCGCATGGGGCTAAAGGGCAAGGACTATCGCAAGGCGCTGGAGCCGATGACCGAGGAACTGGTTGGCATGGCGCGCTGGGCGCGGACGACGGGCGCGCGGATCGTGGTGCTGTTCGAAGGGCGAGACACGGCGGGCAAGGGCGGGGCAATCCGCGCGGTGCGGGACAAGCTGAACCCGCGGCAGTGTCGCACCGTCGCGTTGGGTAAGCCGACTGATGATGAGCGCGGTCAGTGGTATTTCCAGAGATATATCAAGCATCTGCCCACGAGCGGCGAAATCGTGCTGTTCGACCGCAGCTGGTACAATCGTGCCGGGGTCGAAAAGGTGATGGGCTTTGCTGACGAGGATCAAGTCAATCATTTTCTCGAACAGGTGCCGGTGTTCGAGAAACTGTTGACCGATGACGGCATCCTGCTGTTCAAATACTGGCTGACGACCGACCAGGATAGGCAGGAAACACGTCTGCGCGAACGGCTGGACGATCCGCTGAAGCGCTGGAAGCTGTCGCCTATCGATCTGGCCGCACGCGAGCAATACGACGCCTATACGAAGGCGCGTGAGACGATGCTGAAGGCCACGCATTACAATCATGCACCGTGGACACTGGTGGACTTCAACGATCAGAAGCGCGGTCGATTGACGCTGATCCGCGATCTACTGGACCGCTTGCCCGAAACATATGTCGAGCCGCCCGAAATCGACTTTCCAGACCTCGACCGCAAGCCGAAATCGGAAAGCTATTCGGTGCTGAACCCGATCAAGGATTATCCGACTGGCGATTGACAATGCCCCTTTTCATACTAATATGATATCATATTTATATGAAAAAGGGGAGTCACTATGACAAACGAAGCACATGCGATGGCAATCAGCCGTGAAAGTCCCGCGCGCGGCTTTAACGGTTATGTGATGCTGTTGGTCGTGGTCGCTACGCTTGCCGTGCCGCCGCTCGTCGCGGCTGCACTGGCGTCCAAGGGGGCAATAATCGTGGGCAGTATCGCAGGTCTTTCGGCCTCCTTGCTGCTGAGCATAGGCTTTTTCATGATCCAGCCGAACCAGGCGGTCGTGATCACGTTGTTCGGCGAGTATCGAGGAACGGTACGATCAGAGGGTCTGCAGTGGGTCTGGCCCTGGATGATGAAGGAAAAGGTCAGTGTCCGTGCGCACAATATCCATTCCGAAAAGGTCAAGATCAACGACCTGCGTGGCAACCCGATCGAGATCGCTTGCAATGTGGTCTGGCGTGTCTCCGATACGGCTCAGGCCGTGTTCGACGTCGATGAGTACAAGGAATTTGTAAACATCCAGATTGAAGCGGGCCTGCGCACGGTTGGCGCACGCCATCCCTATGACGATATGTCCGATGAAGACGAGACGACGCTGCGTGGTAGCGCCGACGTGGTCAACCAAGAGTTGATCGAAGAGCTCAATGAACGTCTGAAGGTTGCCGGGATCGTTGTCGACGAAGCTGGCTTGACGCACCTCGCCTACGCTTCGGAAATCGCCGGGGCTATGTTGCGGCGCCAACAAGCCGACGCAGTGATCGCCGCACGACAGAAAGTTGTGATCGGTGCGGTCGGCATGGTCGAGGACGCGCTTGAGAAGCTCTCCAGTGACGGGATCGTTCATCTCGATGACGAGCGGCGCGCTGCCATGGTTTCAAACCTGATGGTAGTATTGTGCGGGGATCGCGAAGCGCATCCTGTCGTCAACACCGGCACACTCTACCAATAACCCGCGGCAAAGGAGGCAGCCATGGCTGCGCCCGCAAAAAAAGCCTTCGCTCTCCGCCTTGATCCGGCAGTTTATGCCGCGATCGAACGGCTGGCGGCGACAGAATTGCGGTCTGCCAACGCGGAGATTGAAATGCTGCTTCGTGAAGCTCTGGCTGCTCGGGGAATTTCGGTTGAGCGCACCGAGGCCCCTCGGCGCGGTCGGCCGCCGAAGGACAGTGACTAGACGCTACGTTGTGCCGCTCGCTTTCATCACGTGGCGTCCATCGTCTGCGAAGGCGCTCATCTCAAGTCCCTCGTCGCTGTGCCGCATGGTGAGATGCAAAGGTTCGTTGGCGATGGCGGGCGAAATGCCCCGAAACGCAAAGCTAGAGAGCGCATTGTTACCCATCTCGCTAGCAGCGAGTTGCAGCAAGAGACTGGCGGTCAACGGACCGTGCACCACTAACCCGCGATATCTCTCAACCTGTTTGGCATATGGCGCATCGTAATGGATCCGATGCGTGTTGAAGGAGAGCGCTGAATAGCGAAACAGCAGCCGCGTATCTGGTGTCAGCGTACGGGTTGCGTCCCACTCTGATGGATCGAATGTGAAATCACCGATCTCAGGCGGGCTGAGCGGCGCATCGACGTCAGCAGGTTCTCGGTACACGAGGGTCTGCGTTTCGACCACAGATAGAGTGCCGTTCGCGTAGGTCTCGTGCTCAACATTCACAAAGGCAAGCAGGCCAGAGCTGCCGCTCTTCTCGCTGATCGAAACCACCCGGCTGGTACGCGCTATGCTGGCGCCGAGTGGAAGGGGTGAGATGAACCTGATCGTGCTCGATGCCCACATCCGGCGCGGCATTGGGAACGGTGGAAGGAAGCTGTTGGTGCCGTCATCACGCGCTGGATGGCCGTCTTCGCCTAATGCGGATGTGGGCGAGTCGGGTGCGCACAGTGCGAAGTGCATGCCCTGCGGCATCAGCGCGGGTTCTGGTTCGGGAAGATCAAAGGTCGCTAGCCAGCGTGCGGCCAGTCCCTCATCAAGCCGGTCCGTGGCGCTGGTTTCACGCCCGATCCAGGCATCCCATTGGCCCATCAGGCCGCCCGCTCGAATACCGCCGCGATACCCTGACCGCCACCGATACACATCGTTTCAAGGCCGAGACCTGCCTGTCGTCGGTGCATTTCATGCGCCATGTCCGCAAGAATGCGTCCACCGGTCGCACCGATGGGATGACCAAGCGAAATGCCTGATCCATTCACGTTGAGCAGCTCGCGGCGGCTGTCATCTTCGCTCCAGCCCCAACCCTTGAGCACTGCGAGCACCTGAGGCGCAAAGGCCTCGTTAAGTTCGACCAGGTCGATATCGTCCCAAGTGTAACCGCGCCGTTCGAACAGTCGCTCAACTGCGGGCACCGGGCCGATGCCCATGCGCGAAGGATCGCAACCCGCCGCCGCCCAGCCGCCGAACCACAGCATCGGTTCTAGGCCGAGTTCGTCGAGCTTGTCCTCGGCCACAACCAGGCAAGCGGCCGCGGCGTCATTTTGCTGGCTGGCATTGCCAGCGGTTACGATGGCTTCCGAGTCGCGATTTCCGTCGATCGCGCGCAGCTTGCCAAGTGTTTCCATAGAGGCGTCGGAGCGAAAGCCCTCATCCTTTGCAAAAGTCACAGGATCGCCGCGTCGCTGTGGAACTTCGACTGGAACCAGCTGCACATCGAACTTGCCCGCATCCCAAGCTGCCGCCGCGTTTTGGTGAGAGCGCACGGCATAGGCGTCCGCTTCCTCGCGGCTGATGTCGTAATCCTTGGCAAGATTCTCGGCAGTTTCGATCATGCCGGTGATGACCCCAAAGCGCTCGATTGGCTGGCTCATCAGTCGCCCGCGCGACAAGCGGTCGTGCAGCGTGATGTCTCCCATCCGCGAACCACTGCGCCCTTGCAGCGTATAATGCTCGACATTTGACATGCTTTCACACCCGCCTGCAACGACCACGTCTGCCATGCCGGTTTCAACCATCATCGCAGCGTTCGCCACCGCTTGCAGGCCAGAGCCGCAGCGCCGGTCAAGCTGGTAACCGGGCACCTCGAGCGGCAGCCCCGCTGCGAGCCAGCTCCAATGACCGATGGCAGGTGCTTCCGCATTGCCATAGCCCTGCGAGAAAACAACATCATCGACGCGCGCCGGATCGATCCCGCTGCGCTCGATCAGCGCCTTGAGGATCACGGCGCCCAGTTCTCCCGCATTCAGGCTCGATAATCCGCCCAGAAACTTGCCCACGGGCGTGCGAAGAGGCGATACGATGGCTGCGCGTCTGGTCATGTACGGTCCTTATCCGAAAGCGCCACTGTTCCGGCATCCACCAATTTGCCAATGGCACCGCTGGACAGACCCAACCGATCAGCAAGCACCTCCTCGGAATGCTGTCCAAGATAGGGCGCAGGAGCGGGGTCGTCGGGCCGGTGCCCTGGCAGGTTTGCAAAGCTGCGAGTGGCGGGATAGTCGAAACCCGAGGGGTTGGCAGGCGATGGGCCGAACAACGGGTTGTCAGCCACCAGCACAGGATCATTCGCAGCCTCGTTTGCGGTGCGATAGCGCTCGAACGTGCAGCCCTTGGCGGTCATGCGCGTTTCGAGTGCCTTGTAATCGTGGCTTCCGGCGACGTTCTGGAACAGGTCGAATAAGCGGTGGCGGTGTTCGAAGCGGGGCCTATCACCATCCGCAAACTTGACGCCCACCTCAGCCTCCAACTGCGCGATTGATGTTGCAAGATCAAATGCTTCGACCAAGCCCGTCCATTGCTTCGCCGTGAGCGCGGCGACCATAAAACGCACGCCGTCCCCGGCTCGGAAGTCTCGACCGAACGCACCCCAGATCGCATTGCCGAGCCGTGGGCGATCGTTGCCGCGGTAGAGCATTTCTGCCATCATCCCCGAGTTGGCCACTGTGCCGATAGCAACATCGCCGAGCGGCACGCGCACTTCGCTGCCCGCACCGGACGCATCGCGATGGCGCAGCGCTGCGAGTAGGGCAAAGGCGCAATAGGCTCCGGTGATGAAATCCCATGCCGGGAGCACCTGATTGACAGGCGGTGCGGTCTCCATCTCCCAGTCTTCGGGACCGGTCATTAGCGGGTATCCGCTCGCGGCGTTCACGGTGAAGTCCATTGCCTGACGTCCGTCGTGCCAGCCCATAATGCGCACCGAGGTCATGTCGGGCGCTTGGTCCGGTTGCGCGGCTTTCATAGCAGCGTGGCTCAAGAAGCTCCTCTCCGGAAGGTTGGTGATGCACTGCCCGGTCCTTGCCGCCAGTTCGACGCACAATTCGCGGCCTTCACTGGAGCGCAGATCGAGCGCGACCGACTTTTTAGCGCGGTTGAGGTTCTCCCAGCTGAGCGAACGCCCCTCTTTGGTGAGCATGTAGCGGTCGTAATCGAGACCGCCAGCCTTGTGATCCACCCGGATCACTTCGGCACCCATCTGCGCACAATACAGGCCAGCAGTAGGCGAAGCGACGAAGCTGGACACTTCGATGATCGAGAGATTGGAGAGGAGGTTATACATTCGAGTCCCTGTCTGCGTGCCGGGGCCATCCGCACCCTCTACCCTTCCGCCCGGAGCCTACCGGGATACAATCCGGGTGGAAGGGTGGAGGGCGCAGATGGCTTGACCATGGATCAGGCATATGCCTGATCCGCACCAATCATGCATTCAAAGCTTCCCATTCGCGCAGCATATGCTTGGCGATCTGGAGTTGCAGTATCTGGGTTGTGCCTTCGTAGATTCGGTAAATGCGCGCATCGCGATAGAACCGCTCAGCGTCGTATTCGGCGAGATAACCCGCGCCGCCATAGACCTGCACGACGCGGTCAACGACGCGGCCGCACATCTCGCTCGCAAAGACCTTGAACGCGGCGGCCTTGGTAATGACATTCTCGCCGCGATCAGCGCGTTCTGTAACGTCGCGCATCATTGCTTCGGCGGCATAGATCTCGATCTCGCTGTCGGCCAGCATCGCCTGGATCAGCTGGAACCGCGCAATCGGTTCACCGAAAGCCTTACGCTCATTGGCATAACGCAGCGCTGAATTGAGTGCGCGGCGGGCATAGCCGGTTGCCGCAGCACCGACTGAAATCCGACCGTTGTCGAGGCTCTGCATCGCAAAGCGAAAGCCTTTGCCTGTCTCTCCACCAAGCAGCGCATCACCGGGCACTTTTACGTCGTCAAGCATGATGTCGGATATGTGCGAGCCCGATTGCCCCATCTTTTTATCCGGCGACCCCGTCGAAACGCCCTCGCTATCCATTGGCACCAGAAAGGCGCTGACATGCGCGTTTTTGGGCAAGTTGTCCTTTTCGGTACGCGCCATGATGAGCGCCATATCGGCATGCGGTGCGTTGGTTATGTACCTTTTGGTGCCGTTCAGTACCCATCCGTTCCCGTCTGGATCAGGCGTCGCGGTGGTCGCCATTGCGGCGCTGTCGCTGCCCGAACCCGGCTCAGTCAGCCCGAAACAGGCGATTTTGCCCTCAACCAGCTTAGGATACCATTCAGCGCGCTGCTGCTCGGTCGCGCCGTTCTTCAGCGCGCTCGCAAACATTCCGACATTGATCGAGAAGATCGAGCGAAACGCAGGTGCGGCATAACTCATCGTGTTCACGACCCGCGCATATTGTGAGGTGTTGAGTCCCGACCCGCCATATTCCTCGGGCACGCTGATGCCGAACAGGCCCATGTTACGCATTTCGTCGACAATTTCGGGTGGCACTGCGTCATCTTCGATCATGCCCCCTTCAGCCGGGATCAGGCGTTCGTTGACGTAGCGACCGAGTTGTTCGGCAAATTGTTCGAAAGTGTCGGGGTCCATGCCGGGATTGGTGGCTCCGGTGGTCATTGCAAGGCATCCATCTTGGCGCCGGATGGCGCGCAGTTCTGTGTGTCGTTGGTAGAGTTTGCGGCGTTATTGCGGTGTTTCGCTCGCGTTGTCGCCTGTCATTTCGGCAGCTTCAGTTTCACCAGATGGCTCACCGCCTGGAGGTGGTTCATCCAGCGCTGGCAGAGCCTCGTCCGGCAGTCGTTGCGCGTCGAGCATTTCCGCCGCTTCGTCGAGCGCCCGGGCCTCGCCTTCGCTCACACCGCCCGGCCCGCTGCCGCCCGCGCCATCGCAGGCAGCGAGCAGCAAGCAGACAAGACCGAGTGTTGTGAGCGAACGAGCGATGACCGATTACTCTGGCGGACTGTCGACCGCCGCTTCCGCGGCATCGACGGCTGAGTTAACCGAATCCGCAGCGGCTTCGGCCTCAGCTGTTGCTGCCTCGACTTGCGCGGCAACATCGGCTGCATTGTCTGCCGCGGTTTCAGCGGTCTCCTGAGTTACGGCCGAGGTTGCGTCTTCGCCCTCTTCAATCGCTGCTTCGGCATCTTCGACCGGCTCTTCGATCACGCCTTCGAGCGCTTCGTCAGCCGGCATCTCGACCGTATCGGCGGTCGCTTCGGTCGATGCATCCTCTGCGCTGCCACATGCGGCGAGAACCAGCGACGCACTGCCGAGCAGGGCGAAAGTGGTGAGTTTCTTCATGATTGGGTTCCTCCTCTAGTGACCCGAATTCCTGTCCAGAGCGCCTGAACGCCCGACGGCGCAGGGTGTAGCCAAGCTAGTAGCCTTAAGCCAAGCGCCAATTGCTGGATCGAAACGGTACAAAGGGAAATCGGCGCATTGTGCCGCGTTTGCCGCATGGTAGCTAACGGTGTATGACAGACGGCAACGCATCTGAGACAACTCGCCGCTTCTCAAAGGCCCTTCGCATCGTTCCTGCGCTGGCCGTTTGCGCCACCATGCTCGCCAGCCACGCCAGCATCGCAACCGCCCAGGCGAGAGCCAGCAGCTTCACCGTGGTCGAGACGGGGCACGGTTATGGGAGCCTCCAGGGCGCGATCAACGCCATCGGCAACCGGCGCGGGACCATCGTGGTTGCGCCCGGCACCTACCGCGAATGTGCGGTTCAGGAAGCGGGCGTCATCACCTATGTGACCGATGAGCCGGGCAGCGCGGTTTTTGAGCGAAGGGCGTGCGAAGGCAAGGCAGCGCTGGTACTGCGCGGAGCGGGTGCCGAGGTTCGTGGCCTTGTGTTCCGCGGCATCTATGTCGCCGATGGCAACGGTGCAGGTATCCGGTTGGAAAAGGGCAGCCTCAACATTGCCAACAGCTGGTTCCTAGACAGTCAGCAGGGCATCCTGACCGCCAACGATCCCGGCGGGCGCATCTACATCATTCGTTCGACTTTCAGCGGGCTGGGCACATGCGAGAACTCTGCGGGGTGCGCGCACTCGATCTACACTGGGAATTATGGTGAGCTGACGGTGAAAGAAAGCCGCTTCGAACGCGGACAAGGCGGGCACTATCTCAAGGCGCGCGCGGGCAATGTCACGATCGAAAACAACTCTTTCGACGATGCCAATGGCCGCGCGACCAATTACATGATCGATCTTCCGGCAGGCAGTCGCGGCACTATTGCCCGGAACTGGTTCGTGCAGGGCCGCAACAAAGAGAACTACTCCGCCTTCATTGCATTGGGAGCAGAGGACAATTTGCATTCATCAGACGGGTTGATTGTGACTGGAAACGAAGCGCGGTTCGTACCGGGTCTGCGCCGTTCCAGCGTGTTCTTGGCCGATTGGACCGGTGCCAGCATTGCACTGTCCGGCAACTCACTCGCCGATGGACTGACGCGATACGAACGACGCTAGTCTGCCGGTGGATCAAACGCGCGTACATAGCTTTGTTCACATGAAGGAATTGGTTCGCCGAAGCTCTTGACCTGAAAAGCCCAGCCGAGTTCGCCAGCTAGCCACATCGGTGTGTCTCGTTCGAAACCAAAGCGACTGTAGATATCAGGGTTGCCGAGAACGGTAATGCCCTTCGCGCCTCGTCCCTTCATCATAGATTCACCAGCTTCGATAAGCGCTCGACCGATGCCCTCGCGATGATGAGAGGGCTCCACAGCCACAGGTCCTAATACGAACCAACCATCTTCACCGTTGGTCAAAATGGCCTGCGAATAGGTGACCTGGCCGAGAATGGTTTCACCCTTAACCGCAACCAGAGACAGGATAAGGTCTCCGTCAGCGCGCAGCCGATCGATCACGTGCTGTTCGTCGCCATTGGAATATGGATGCCCCTCAAACGCACGCTCCGTCATTGCGTGAATTGCCGCTTCGTCGCCGGGGTTTTCGCGACGTATGATGTAGTCGCTCATGTCAACAGATGCCCCGATCGATCGCGCTTCGTTGCGAGATAGCGAGTATTGTGCGGGTTATCGGGCAGCTGGTGCTGCACCCGTTCAACGACGATAATCCCCGCCGCTGACAGCGCATCGACCTTGGCCGGATTGTTGGTCATCAGTCGGATCGTGCGCGCGCCGATCAGATCGAGCATCCGCGCGGCGATCGGAAAGTCGCGCGCCTCGTCGGGCAGGCCGAGACGCTGGTTGGCATCCACTGTGTCAAAGCCCTGATCTTGCAGGCGATAGGCGCGCAGCTTGTTGATGAGGCCGATGCCACGCCCCTCTTGTCTCAGATACAGCAGCGCACCCCAGCCTTTGCTGTGGCGTGCGTGTTCAGCCATGGCTTGCAGCGCGGCGTCGAGTTGCGGGCCGCAATCGCATTTGAGGCTACCGAAGATATCGCCGGTCAGGCATTCTGAGTGCACACGAACGAGTGGTGCCTGATCACCATTTTGCTCGCCAATGATAAGCGCAACATGTTCGCGAGTGTCTGCGGTGGAGCGAAAGGCGACGATCTCCGCATCTTCGCTTGCGGTCATGGGAAGGCGCGCCCGGGTGATAATGCGCAGCGCCCCGCTGTTCGAGTATTTGGCTAGATCGCTTGCAGCCAAGTAGTGCGCTTCGCCTGCATCCACCGGATCGACCATAAAGGCTGGGAGAATGCCAGCGATTCGAGCCAGCTCCATCGCGATACTTGCGGTTTCCTCCCAATCAAGCGTCTCGGCGCGAAAGGGGCCTTTGAGCGGATTTTTGAGGTCGAGGGCTGGATCGGCAATCGGCACCGCCTCTGACATCGCAAACGACTCACCACAGCGGATCAGCACGGGTGCGTGAGGCACGGCGGCATCGAGTTGGTTCGCAAGCTTCAGCGTCGCCGCACGTGCGGCTGAAATCAGCATTCGCTCCGAAGTCGCTGCACTCGCGATGGCCGTTTCAACCGGCAGCAGGGTCGGCCCGCTTTCGAACGCCAGCGGCCAGCCATGGCGCAGCGCATCGACCGCTTGCGCAGCCCGTCTTGAAGGGGACGGTCCACTCAAATATCGAACTCGGTAATGAGCGGGATGTGATCTGACGGCTTTTCCCAATCACGCGCCGCCTCCAGCACGTGGTGGCCGCTCGCCTGCTTAGCGAGGGACTGGCTTGCCCACATATGGTCGAGCCGTCGCCCGCGGTCGTTCTTCTTCCAGTCGGGCGAGCGATATGACCACCAGCTGTAGTATCGCTCCGGCTCGGCAATGTGCTCGCGCCCAATATCGACCCAACCATGTGCGTCGCGGAATGCGCCCAGCGTTTCGACTTCGATCGGCGTGTGGCTGACTACCTTAAGCAATTGCTTATGGCTCCAGACATCGCTTTCAAGCGGGGCGATGTTGAAGTCGCCGACGATCAGAGTGGGGCGGTCGACGTTCTCTGCCCAGCGCGTCATTCGGCCCAGAAAATCCAGCTTCTGCCCAAACTTCGCGTTTTTGTCGCGATCCGGAACATCGCCCCCGGCCGGCACATAGACGTTGTCTACCACCACATCCTTGCCGACCAGTTCGATGCCGACATGGCGCGCCTCACCATTGTCCTGCCAATCGTGACGCGAGACTTCTTTCAAAGGAACTCTGCTGACGGTCGCGACGCCATGATAACCCTTTTGCCCGCACACCGCCTGATACTCGTAGCCCATCTCGGCAAGTGCCTTGGCCGGGAATTTGTCGTTCTCGCACTTGATCTCCTGAAGGCAGATCACGTCGGGCGCCTGTTCGGCGATCAGTTTCTTGACAATCGGCAGGCGCAGGCGGACCGAATTGATGTTCCAAGTGGCGATAGAGATCATGCGCGCGATCTAGGATGAGACGCGGAGAAACTCCACCTTTCACTTTCCTGACGCATTGGCAGGCGATAGCGGGATGACGAATCTTGGGGGATTTCGACATGAACCGAACACGCTCGCTCACACTTCTGCTCGTCGGTGCTGCGCTATCGCTGGGAGGGTGCGCTTATAATGGCGGGCAAAAGACTCTTTCAGGCGCCTCTGACCTGTCGTCGGTGGAGGCTCCCGCGCCGACTAAGGCCAAGAACGTTATCCTCTTCATCGGCGATGGTATGGGTATCTCGACCATCACCGCCGCGCGGATCTACGATGGGCAGAAGCGCGGTGAGACGGGCGAAGAAAACATCCTGAGCTTCGAAAATTTCGAGAATGTTGCATTGGTGAAGACCTATAACACCAATGCGCAAGTTCCCGACAGCGCTGGCACGGCCACTGCAATGCATTCGGGCAAGAAGACGCGCATCGGAGTTGTTGGCATCGGACCGGAAGCCGAGCGTGGCTCATGCGCCGACGCCTTGGCGTATCCGCTTCCATTACTAGGTGAGGAAGCGAAACGGCGCGGGCTGGGGCTGGGCATTGTCTCAACCGCGCGGCTTACACACGCAACCCCGGCGAGTGTCTATTCGCGCAGTGCAGATCGCAATTGGGAATCCGATGGCGCAATTCCCGAGGACGAACGAGGTAAGGGGTGTAAGGATATCGCAACTCAGTTGATCGAAGCCGATTGGGATGTCGCATTGGGCGGCGGGCTTGGAGCGTTTTTCGGCAGCGACAAGGGCGGTCGCCGGCTTGCGACTTCAGCCGACCTCCCCGCCACGTGGTCCGCGCGGACAGGCGGAACGTTTGTGACAGACAATGCCGAAATGCAGGCCGCATCGATGGGCAAGCCTTTGCTCGGAATATTCTCCCCCAGCCATATGACCTACGAAGCGGAAAAGGATGGCACCAAGGGCGTAGACGAACCGACGCTGACTGATATGACCGCCAACGCTCTCGCACGGCTCGAGAATAATCGCGAGGGCTTTTACCTGATGGTCGAAAGCGGGCGGATCGATCACGCGCATCATGCTGGCATTGCAGGCTGGGCGTTGGAAGAGACAGTCGAATTTGCCCGCGCGATCCAATATGCGATCGACAACACCGATCCGGTTGAAACACTGATCATGGTGACCGCCGATCACAGCCACGTCTTCACCATCGCCGGCTATCCGCGACGGGGTAATGACATTCTGGGGCTGGTGGTTCCGCCAGCAGGCGATATCTCCAACACCGAAGAGCCTGTGCAGGCAAAAGATGGCAAGCCTTATACGACGCTGGGCTATTGGAATGGCCCTGGGGCCGTCGCGCATCACCACGAGCATGGGCGACCAGTGCCGCAGACCGGCCTGAATGCGCAGCAGCAGGCCGTTGTCCCGCTCGGCAGTGAAACTCACGCTGGTGAGGATGTTGCGCTCTACGCATCAGGCCCTGGTGCCGACAGGGTGCGCGGTGTGATCGAGCAGAACGTGATCTACGATATTATCCGCGATGCGTTCGGTTGGGAGTGAGGCCTTTTTTTGCAGGTTATACTGCGCGCAAAATCGCTGATGGCCCAGCTTGGACTTGGCGTTGTCAAGAAATGGGTTGGATGAAAACCGGCGCACGGCGCATTTCATGCGCTTGAGAACCGGAAGCGGAAGGCCGCGCGTCTCGCAGGCACGCATAATGCGAGAATTCCACAAAAAAACCCTCATCCCGGGGGCGGTGGGACGAGGGTTCCTTTTGAGCGTTCGTCACGCTTGTTCAAGGCAGTCTTTATGAAGAAAAGGGCAACAGGGGGGAAACCCTCCTTCGACCGCCTTGTTGCCAACAAATACTAGCTTTCGGCTTTCACGGCAATGAATATGCACTCGGTTTTGTCGCATCCGTACAACCGTAAGCGGTCCAACCGTTCACCTTGGGCGACGAGATGATCGGCGCGGGTCACGAAATTGGAAGGTGCTCTCCGCCACCGAGACACCATAGCGGTGATTCGAAAGCCTTACGGTCGTGCGATGATTCTGTGCATCAAGCGCCACCCAGTGGGTCAGCTGCCAGCCGCCTGGTGCCGCTGCGTCACGGACCAGAATCATGTTCATCATGCCGAACTCAGGCTTCTTCGGGTCGCGTACTTCGACGCTCAGAACGTCGGGGCTGCCGGTCGGCACCATTGTACCATATTGCTTCACGTCGCGATTCGGATCGAGCAGAGCGCCAAGCGGTGAGCTTTTGATCGGCCAACGTTCGACCTGATTGACCTCGTAGTCGACCAGGTAGAGCGATTTGCCGTTAGAGATGACCAACAGGTCCGAATCTTCGCCGTAGTCAAAGCGAATTTTGCCCGGGCGCTTGAGCGTCATGGTGCCGCGCGCAGTGTTACCCATGCGATCGGTCTGGGTGAAACTGGCGCGCATGGTCGATATACTGCGTAGCGCCTGAACCGCCTGATCGAGATCGACCGCACCAGGTTGAGCGTGGGCAGCTGCGACCGGCGCCAGCGGAGAACCAGCGGGAATCGCAAAGGCAACTACGCCAGCAATTCCAGCGGCAACAATACGGGTAGGCCGTTTGAAGATAAGATGATTCAGCATCGTCATTTGTCAGCGCCTACTTTCACGGCGTTGAACTGCGGCTGAATTGGAAGCGTTGCAAGTGTTAAACGCGCACACTACCGTTGCACGGGCGGCAGGACCCAGACCTTACTTGATCTTGGCTTCCTTGAACTCAACGTGCTTCTTCGCGACCGGATCGTACTTACGGAATACCATCTTCTCGGTGATGTTGCGCGGGTTCTTTTTGGTCGTGTAGTAAAAGCCCGTGCCCTCGGTCGAGACGAGCTTGATCTTGACGGTTGCGGGCTTCGCCATGGCGGTTTCCTAAGATCGGGTGGGGGCTGCCCGTGTTACCGAAGCGGCCAAAAACAACAGGCGGCGCGTTCCGCACCGCCCTTCAAGCCGCGCCCATTTGCCGATTCACGGGGAAAAGTCAAGCAATGGGTAGCGGTCGAGCCATCGCTTGGTCGATGCGCGTTCCAGGAAAATGGAATGCTTTTCAGATCTGAAAGCAGGCGTGGGTCGAAGTCGTAGGGCAAACAGGTCGTTAAGCCCCAATGGAGCGTTGATCTCGATCGTACCATCGGAGTCGAGCCTTGCACCCACTGTGGTCGCCGTCTCGGGCCAATGCTGCATGGCGTCAGCAACCGAGGTGTAGGGCCTATCGCCGTTGCGCAGGTGCATCCTTGCCTGGTCTTTCACCGACCACTCCAAATTCGGAATCTGGCGCGCGAGCTCGGCCTCAATTTGTCGATCAGTCTGTTCCGACAACGCTGCTTCGGAGAACCACACAACATCTACGTCGCCGTTCGGCAGTGCCGGCTTTCGCCCATGAAGATGGTCCCATGTGGCATCGCGAACAAAGCCTGCCGCTATCCAGCAATCTGGAAGGTTTAGGTCAGCGAGGACCTTCAGCGCCTCTCGCCTCGCCGGGTCATTTTCGAGAATGGTCTTGAGAACCGGAGCGTGGCTCGGCTGGGACCGTTCGAACATTACCAATCCGACCGGTTGGGTTTGCCACGGTTCGCCTTTACCTCACTGCGCGCCTTTTTCGTCTTGAGGCGTTTGGTCTTGCCCACGCGATTTACACGGGACTTGGCGCGTTTTTTTGGCTGACGATGGGCGGCCTCAAGCATGTCTTCGAGTTTCGCTCGTGCCGCTGTGCGATTTGCTTCCTGTGTGCGGTGTTCGCGGGCGGTGATAAGCAGGTCACCGGCGGTCGTAAGCTTCGATCCCGCCAGGTCGCGCAAGCGGGCGAACACGGGCGGCGGGAGGCGCAGAGCATAGACACTGACCCGCAACTGCACCTCGGTGGCGACCTTGTTGGCGTTCTGCCCTCCGGGGCCGGAGCCCGCCAGAAAGCTCTCTTCGGCGAGGGCATGGGCGCGATTGATCAGGTCCCTATCCATCGTCCGCTATTGCATCTGTCGCGGCATCGCTGGTTGGTTCGGGAGTGCGCTCCGGTGCAGGCGGCGGTTCGGGAGCGTTCAAACCTGCGCGCACAAAGTCTCTTGGGAAAGGTGCAAAAGCAGCAATCGTTGGCTTGCCTTCCCGCCCTACCGCGATTGATTCGGCGTGTAGCATTGTGCGCGGCGCGCCCTTGTTCTGGCCGCGCACGGGGCCATAAATCGGGTCGCCCAGCAAGGGTGCGCCAAGCCCTTGAAGCGCGTGAACGCGCAGCTGATGCGTGCGTCCGGTTTCCGGCCGGAAGCGGATCAGCGAGCGTTTTTTATCCCCTTTACCAATGGTTTCGATCAACTCCCAATGCGAAATGGCAGGCTTGCCCTTCTTCGCCGCTATCATTCGCCAGCCTTTCTCGGCAGAGCTGATCTTCGAAAGAGACAATTCGATCATGCCCGATTGCTCGGTTGGCTCCATGTCCAGAACCGCCAGATAAGTCTTGCCGACCAGCCGATCCTCGAACGCCTTGTTGAACCGCTTGAGCGCCTTGGGATTGCGGGCCAGCAGCAGGCAACCGCTGGTGTCGGCGTCGAGCCTGTGAACCGGCATAGGGCGCCGTTGGAACCCCAATTTCAGCCCATCAAGATGATCTTCGAGGCAGGGCCCGCCACGCCGAGGACGGTCAACCGGGAGCCCGGCAGGCTTGTCAATCACAAGCGCTTCGCCGTCTTCATACAGGATCGGAATCGTCATATCAGCTGGCCTTTGAAGAGGCCACGAACAGCATTGCCGAGCATGAAGCCATCGTTGAGATCGTCGAGCGTCAGTTCAGCCTCGCGCGCCTGTTTTTTCTCGATCAGGTATGCGCGCAGCACTCCGGGCAGCAGGCCGAGTGCGGCAGTAGGCGTAAGCAGCACGCCATCGCGCTCGACAAAAATGTTTGTGAAGCTGCCCTCGGTTATAAGGCCATTCTCGCGAACCAGGATTGCTTCGCTTGCCCCCAGACCCTTAGCCACCGCCAGCGCATCTTCGTAGAATCCTCGATCCGACGTCTTGTGCGACAAGCGCCAGTCCGATGGATCGAGCGGATTGGGCAGCGCAACCACATTGAGCGGCCCCGCGAATGGTGCGGGCATCGGCCCGGTTTCAAGCGCCGTCGCACCGCTACGCGAGGCCAGCAGTCGCAGCTTCGCAGGCTCTTCCAGCTCAAAACACAGCGCCTGAATCTGGTTACGCGCAGCGTGGCGATCGAACTCGAAACCGAGCGCCTTGGCGCTGCGTTTCATCCGCGCGAGGTGCAGTTCGAGGAGCGCGATCCCGTCTTCTGGCGTGAAACACATCGTTTCTATCAGATCGCAGGCAGGGGTGATCAGGTCGGGTGATGCGCGGCGGGCGAAACCTGCCTTGACCTCGCATTCGCGTCTTTCGGCCATCGCGTCGCTGTCTGCCACGATCGCTGATCCGACGCCGAGCACTGCTGACCCTTGCCCATTTTCGATTGGTGTGAGCCGCAACGTTCGGATCGCGACATTGAAAGCGGCTTGGCCATCCGCATCAATCCGGCCAATCGCCCCGCAATAGGCTCCGCGCGGATCGCGTTCGATTTGATTGATCAGCTCCATGGCGCGAATCTTCGGCGCGCCGGTGATCGATCCGCAGGGGAAGATCGCCCTGACCAGATCTTCCGCCCTCTTACCCGGAGCAAGCTGCGCACGCACGGTTGAGACCATCTGGTGTACAGTCGGATAGCTCTCGATCGCGAACGGCGCGTCGACCTTAACGCTGCCTGGCACGGCGACGCGCGACAGATCGTTACGCATCAGATCGACAATCATCAGGTTCTCGGCCTTGTCCTTCACGGAGGTCGCCAGCGCTTCGGCCAGTGCTATGTCACCTGCTTCATCATCACCGCGCGGGCGGGTGCCCTTCATCGGTTTGACCTTGGTTTGAGAGCCATCAAGCGCGACAAACAGCTCGGGCGAGAAACTCAGCAACCAGTGCGAACCATCGAACAGCATCCCGCCATAACCCGCCTGTGCAGCTGGGCGGAGCGACGCATACATCGCCACCGGATTGCCGCGATAGGATCCAGCCATCGGATAGGTCAGGTTTGCCTGGTAGATATCGCCTGCATGGATCGCGTCGCGCAAAGCTTCGAACGCCTCTACATATCCGCCCGGCGAGAGTTGCGGGTCGAGCGGGCCTATGCTCGCCCCGCCTTCAGATCGCGCGGCAAGCCATTCCTGCACATCTAAGGCTGCGATGCGCTGAGGGTGTTCAAATAGGCCGAGCCAAACCAGCGGTCCCATCGCCCCGCTTCGCTCTGCTGTGAGGGATGCAAGCTTAGGTTCGAGCGCCAGCCCGGCCTCGTAAGCGATATAGCCTGCCAGCGAACCGCGCCCCTCGGCGCGCGCGGTCTCTGCCTCGGCGAGCACTCGATCGACATCGTCTGGTTGGTATGCGGCAAAGACCTCGATAGGGTCTTCATAGAGCAGCGCATGCGCTGCGCTGTCACCTGTACGGGCATCGTCGAGCAACACGAATGGCGACCGTTCTCCCATTCTTCCTGCCATAGTGAAGGTTTGCGGGAATGGAACCCATCCGATTACTCTCAACAGAGCGTGAGAGCGAGCGAGGGCGTGTGTCGAAGGGTAGGTTGACCGCTACTCTTTGGCTATGCACACCGCGCGGCTAAGTAGAAACGGGTGAGGGACCCATAAAATGAGCGACATCTTTCTCGGCCTTGGCGCCAATGACGACAACCAGCACCTCGCGTTGAGCCGCGCGAACCGCCACGGTCTGATTGCGGGAGCAACGGGCACAGGCAAGACCGTCACGCTGCAGGGCCTGGCCGAGAGCTTCTCCGCCAACGGTGTCCCGGTTTTTGTCGCCGATGTGAAGGGCGACCTTTCGGGGATTGCCATGCCTGGAAGCCCAAAATTCAAACACGCCGACAAGCTCGAAGGTCGGGCCAAGGAACTGGGCATGGATGACTATGCCTATTCGGACAACCCAGTGATTTTCTGGGATTTGTATGGCGAACAGGGCCATCCGATCCGCACTACGATTTCGGAAATGGGTCCGCTGCTTCTGTCCCGCCTGCTCGATCTCAACGACACGCAGGAAGGTGTGCTCCAGATTGTCTTCCGCTATGCCGACGATAACGGCCTGCTGCTGCTCGACTTTGGCGACCTGCAATCGATGCTGCAATGGGCGAACGAAAACGCAAAAGAGCTCTCGGGCAAATATGGCAATGTCTCGAAGCAATCGGTGGGCGCCATCCAGCGTCAGCTGCTTAGCTTTGAAGCGCAGGGTGCGGATTACTTCTTCGGCGAGCCTGCGCTGGAGATCGACGATTTTCTGAGACTTGACGAGCAAGGGCGCGGTTATGTCAATGTGCTCGCCGCCGACAAGCTGATGCGCAGCCCCAAGCTCTACGCCACATTCCTGCTGTGGCTGCTGGCGGAGCTTTTCGAAAGCCTGCCCGAGGTGGGCGATCCAGAAAAGCCGAGTCTCGTGTTCTTCTTCGATGAAGCACACCTTTTGTTCGATGATGCGCCCAAAGCCTTGCAGGAGAAGATCGAGCAGGTCGTCCGTTTGATCCGCTCCAAAGGAGTGGGCGTGTTCTTCGTGACGCAGAACCCGATCGACATCCCTGAAGAGGTTGCGGGCCAGCTCGGGAACCGCGTTCAGCACGCTTTGCGTGCCTTCACGAAACGCGATCAGCGGGCGATCAAGGCAGCAGCAGAGACATTCCGAATAAATGAAGAGTTGGACGTCGAGGAAGCGATCACCGAATTGAAGGTTGGCGAGGCGCTGGTTTCAACCCTCGACGAAGAGGGTGCACCTACCATCGTTCAGCGCACGCTGATAAAGCCGCCGCGTTCGCGCCTCGGCCCGGTTACGGCCAAGGAACGCGCAATTATTCAGTCCATCAGCCCGTTCGATGGTAAGTATGACGAAGCGATCGATCGCGAGAGTGCGGAAGAAGTGCTTCTGGCAAAGGCGCAGGATGCGGTCGATACGGCCGAGGAAGTCGCCGAGAAAGGCGAAGAGGAAGTCCGCAAGCGTCCGCGCAAAACCAAAAGCATATGGGAAAAGGCGATTTCACGAGGCACAAAGGTTGCCGCTGGCGGCATGGCCGGTGCCGCAGCAGCGGCAGTTCTCGGCAAGAAGAGCCGTGCCAATCCGATGCGATCAGGCATCACGTCCGCTGCAGGCTCAATCGCGACCGATCTCGCCGGACCGATTGCCGGCAGATTCGTGCGAAATCTTATTGGCGGACTTATGCGGTGAGATCGCCATTCGTAGTTGCCGAATGAGCGTGCTAGAAAGGTTCAATTAGAATAATGGTCGCCTCTAGATGAGGAGGTGCAATCATGAGCTTTGTCTTCGTCGACCTGCCCGAGGATTACGAGAGGGTCTATCTTTATGATCGTGGCGATGATGACGGCGATGATCCGGTGCGTCAGGTTTTGTGGGGCGACTTTCTCTGGTTGGCTGAAAACGCCACATTCGATGCTTCAGCCGAATGGACTCATGTGGTGTGGTGCAAGTTCGCTCCCGAGAAAAGGTGCGACCTTCAGATCCGAACCGAGCATGTCAGAGTGGGCCGTCCCTTAGAAATCATCTTCGTCGATGTCGGCCAAGGCGATGGCTGCGTACTTATTACTCCAGAACGCGATGAACGCGAGCGCATTGTCGTGATTGACGCCGGCAAGACCGAGGATATGGGCAATTTCCTGGAAGGGCGATTCAACGCCTATACTGACGGTTTCGAATTTCATGCTGCGGTCATCACACACCCCGATCTTGACCATTATTTCGGCTTCAAACGGATATTCGACAACGACCAGATCACCTTCGACCGGGTCTATCACAGCGGGTTGGTCGAACGTCCGGTTAGCGGCAGTTGGGCCAAGCTTGGTGGAAAGCGCCGACGCGCCGGAGACCGTCATGAATACCTCGAAGATCTGTGCGATAGCGACGCCAAGTTCCGGGCCCTTTTCGCGGATGAATCAACGTTCGGGCGCAAGAGGTATCCTGCCACAGTCGAAGGTGCGTTGAAGTCGGGTAGAGTCGGTGCGTTTGAAATGCTCGCTAAGGACACGTCTGTTGGTGAGCGCAGCTGGATGCCGGAATTTTCGCCCGACGATGATCGAGGTTACACGATCGAAGTGCTCGGACCGGTCGTCGAAACCCATGGTGATAGCGGGACACGGCGGCTCCAGTGCTTTCCGAACCGGCCCCGCAACAAGGATGGCTCACCGCGCATCAGCTCCAGCTTCAGCCATACCAAGAACGGGCATTCAGTGCTGCTCAAGCTGCAATATGGCGGGTTTCGAGTACTGTTCGGCGGGGATCTCAATCGTTCCGCTGAAGAGTATCTTCTAACCCACTATGCGGGATTTGACGAATGGCCACATGAGCGCGCTGAGAAAGAGGAGATGGTGGTGCTCGCCTCTGATCATTTCCGTTCGGAGATCATGAAGGCCTGCCACCACGGGTCCGCCGATGTGACCGACGAATTTCTCGAAGCAGTCAATCCAGCAGCCTTCGTTATCTCATCAGGTGATGAAGAGAATTACGTCCACCCTCGCCCCGACCTACTTGGGCGGCTGGGCAAGAAAGGGCGCGGCACCGCTCCGGTCCTGCTCTCGACCGAGCTGCAAAGATCGTGGCGGCAGGAAGAGGCCGAGGAGCAAGTCTCGGCGATCAAGCGGCAGGTGCGCGATCTCCACCGGCAGCCCGATGATCATCTGCGCGATGCTCTGCTTGCTGCGATTGAGGACCTTGGCGGGTCGAATGTGGCGGTCGACGGGGCAATCTATGTAAAGACCGACGGTCATCGCTTGATTGCGGCATTCAAAAAGGAAAGCCGATCGGAAACCGATCGCTGGTTCTATTACGAATACCGGATCGTGAACGATCGATTGATTCTGGTGCCGCGCGGCGGGCACTAGCTTAATGTGGCAGACGGATTTCTGCGCGTAAGCCGCCCTCGGTTCGGTTTTGCAGCACCAGCTTTCCGCCATGCTGCTCAGCAATCGCGCGGGCTAGCGTGAGACCCAGCCCTGCTCCTCCAGTGGCGCGATTGCGCGATGCTTCGCCACGGGTGAACGGTTCGAGCATGTCAGCAATCCGATCATCTGGAATGCCCGGCCCGGTATCATCTACCCTAAGCACAGCTACGCCATCGTCCTTGAGCAGCGATATCTCGGCGGTCTCGCCATAGCGTAG